>JAPOYU010000025.1:0-3723 GCA_026706395.1 Chloroflexota bacterium | reverse complement strand
CCGAGAGATGACGGGTACCAGGAGGATTTGACGGTTGGGTTTGGCGGGGATGAGAACATTGTTCTTCTCTATCATTTGCAGCGAGCCTTCCGCGCGCAAAATAGTATTAGTGATTTCTAAACTTGCTTCACTATGGTGCCGGAATTCCCAATACATTTTAGCGCAAAGAGGACGGAAACCAAGCCAAGCTTGAAGGAAAGGAAGATGTGGGATATAGCGTATATATATGTATCAAATTGTGAAGCAAGTAAGCATTAGCGCAAATAGCTATAAATAGTCAAAATAGCGCATGGTGTATATTTTGAAATATAATGCTTATTTCTGTTTTATAATTTGAAGGGGCTGATGGCGAAGATGGCGCTGTGGCCGCCCGCCGGAGTGGAAAAAATACAGGGGCGACCGATTAGGTCACGTGTGGTGTCCGCAGAATAAAGCGAGGGCGCGCCACCGGCTCGCCCGTACGATGTCCGTACAAGTGAGAGGGCGTCTTTAGTTCGGGATCTGATCGATCGGCTCGCCGCGCTGATAAGCCAGCGCCGTCTCCACCATCTTGTCGAAGCTGTATTGCGGATTGTAGCCCAGCATGGCGCGGGCCTTTTCGGTCGAGGCGCTCGCTCCGCGGAAGAAGGGCATGGTCACGTCAAGGTAGGGACGGCCGGTGGCATCCGCTATCAGACGCGCGGCATGGGCGTAGGTGACCGGTGGGCAGCCGGTCATGTTGAAGGCTTCGCCGACCGCGTTGTCGCTCTCCAGCGCCTGAATGGTGCCGGCGACCACATCGCGCACATCGGTGACGACCACCATCCAGGGCTTGCCGCTGGCGTCGGTCACGGCGCAGACGGCCTCCGGCGTCCGCATCAGATCGCTCATTATCGCCTTGGTTTCGTCGATATGTTCGGCATCGAACCAGGGGATGCGGTTCTTGGCCAGCGTCAATTCGATGAAGTAGTTCAGCGAAGCCGGGTTAAGCATGCCCAGCACCTCGTTGGCCGCTTTGATGGAACAATAGCGGAGCATCGTCACCGGCAGGCCGTATTCGCGCATATAGCTCAAGCAGATCTCCTCGGAAAGCAGCTTGGTCAGCGCGTAGATATCGATCGGTTTCTGCGGCGTATCCTCATAGAATGTGACATCGCTGGTGATGAAGGGGTTGTAGGTCTGGTAGGTGCTGGCCAGCACGAAGCGCTTGAGCGGCACGCTTGACGCCAGCGCGCCTTCCAGCAGGCTGAGGGTGGCGCGCGTATTGACATCGAGCATGCGCTCCGCTGGGTCCTCCCCTTGGGGTATCTGCGCCCCTTGATGGAGGATGACATCGACGCCATCGACAGCCGCCCGAACGCGCTCGGCATCGGCGATGTCGGCTTCAACTATCTCTACACCGAGTGCCGCCGCCTTGTGCGCTTGCGGGTCGTCCGGCATGACCAGCCCGCGGATGTCATAGCCCCGCTGCTGCAGCTGGTGGGCGAGGTTGGCGCCGACGCGCCCGCTGATGCCGGTAATCAGTGCCTTCATGGCGTCGCTCCTTCGGACTCTGTCACGTCGCGCAAGTATACTCGGTTTCGCGGTCTCTGCGCCAAATGCGGGCGACTTACAGAGTCGCCCCTACGGATTCAGACGTGGGTGTGGAAGGGATCGGGTTATTTGGGTTTGGGCCGGAAGGCGACGATCTTGCTTTCGTCAGTCGTGAGGCAGGCGCCTTCGATCAGGTCGATGCAGTAGGGTATCGCCGGCATGACGGCGTCCAGGCAATCGCGGATGGCGCTGGGCTTGCCCGGCAGATTGACGATCAGGGCTTTGCCGCGTATCCCGGCGGTCTGCCGCGAGAGGATGGCGGTCGGCACGTATTGAAGCGAAACCGTCCGCATCAGTTCGCCGAAGCCGGGCATCATCTTGTCGCAGACGGCCTCGGTGGCATCGGGCGTAATATCGCGGACGGCTGGTCCGGTGCCGCCGGTGGTGACGATCAGGCTGCAGCCGTCTTCGTCGGCCATCTTGATGAGGGCGTTCTTTATTTGGTCGAACTCGTCGGGCACGACCATCCCCACGGCGTCCCAGGGGTTCGTCAGCACTTCGGACAGATAGTCGTGGATGGCGGGTCCGCCGAGGTCTTCGTAGACGCCGCGGTAGGCGCGGTCGGAGACGGTCAGGATGCCGATTTTTGCGCGCATGAATCGTCCTTTCTTGGTGTAAGTTTCCACACTTTTGCCACCGAGTACTGCGAGTAAAAATGAGGGCACAGAGTTTCTCGTTCCGAGACACGCTAGCCAAGCGTCCTTGCGTATGGATTGCCGCCTATATCTTAGCTATACTGGCGCGGATTAGGCAATGGGAGCGCGGAACGGAAACAATGAGCGAACACGATGATCTGAGAGCGCTGGTCGAAGGCGATGATGGGATTAGCGTCCTGCGCGGGGGCGGGCGACAGCGCGATTGGAACGGCATTCATTACAAGACCGGCTTATCGAGCAAGAACGTCAACGCCAAGGAACTGTCGATCAACGTCGCCACGATACCGCCGGGCGGCGTGGCTTACGCGCATATCCATGTCGGCTTTGAGGTGATGCTGTATATCCTCGAGGGCGATGTGCGGCACGAGTACGGCGAGGGCTGCAAGCAGGTCGTTGACAATAGCGCCGGCGATTTCATCTTCATTGAGCCGGGCATCCCGCATGAAGTCTTCAACTTGAGCGATACCGAGCCGGTGGTGGCTTTTGTGGCACGCTCGACGGCTGATGAATGGGACAAGATCGTTAATTACGATCGGGATGCGGCGGGTTAGGCTAGCGTCTCAACCGCGCCAGAACGCCTCGCTCAGGTACTTATAGGCGTTATCGGGGAAGAGCGTCACGACCGTGCCGTCCCCCTCGCGCTCGGCGAGGGCTTCCGCGACGCGCAGGGCGCCGACCATGGCCGCGGCCGAGCTGATGCCGACCAGATAACCTTCTTCCCGCGCCAGCCGCAGCGCCATAGCATGCGCCTCTTCCGTCCGCACTGAGAGCCTCTCATCGGCGAAATTCCCCTGGAAGATGCCGGGCTGGATGGCGGTCTTCATGTGCTTCAAGCCTTCCAGGCCGTGGAAGGGCGAATCCGGCTCGACCGAGACGATCCGCACGGATGGGTCATAATCTTTGAGGCGCTTCCCGGTGCCCATCAGCGTGCCGGAGGTGCCCAGGCCGGCGACGAAATGCGTGACCCCGCCCTTCGTCTGCCGCCAGATTTCGACGCCGGTGCCTTCGTAATGCGCCTGCACATTGGCCGGGTTGTTGTACTGGTCGGCGTAGAAGTAGCGTTCGGGCTCGCGCCGGGCCAGTTCACCCACGGCTTGCAGGGCGCCGTCCGAGCCTTCGAGCGGGTCGGTGAAGACGAGGTCGACATCGTAGGCGCGCAGAATGGCGACGCGCTCGGGGCTGACGTTCTCCGGAAGGAGCAGTTTGACGCGGTAACCTTTGGCGGCGGCGATCATGGCATAGGCGATGCCGGTGTTGCCGCTGGTGCTATCGAGGATGGTTTTGCCCGGGCGCAGGCTGCCGTCGGCTTCGGCGCTGCGAATGATGCCGTAGGCGGCTCTATCTTTGACGCTGCCGCCGGGGTTCTGCCATTCGGCTTTGGCGAAGATGCGCACGCTGGACGGGAGCGCCTGGGTGACGCGGCGGAAGCTGAGCAGGGGTGTATTGCCGATCTGCCGCTCGATATCCCGCGAGTGGTCGTCAATCTCGGACGCGG
>JAPOYU010000112.1:2289-59181 GCA_026706395.1 Chloroflexota bacterium | reverse complement strand
GCCATTGCGCCCGGGCTCTCGGTAAAGCCAACGCGAAGCCTGGCTACGATACCGCCTTCCTGGTCGATCCCAACCAGGATTGGGAACTTGGCGGCGGCGCGGCAATCGTCGATCAGCCGCTTGGCCTGTGGCGGCGATACCACGTTGCGGGCGAAGAGATAGATTCCGCCGACGCGCCCGCTGGCGAGCCAGTCCAGCAGATAGCGGGGCGGGCTGGCGCCTTCAAAGCCCACCATCATCATCTGGCCGACTTTTTCTTCCAGCGAGGGCGTGATCATGCCTCGCTGACCTGCAACTTGCGCCGCTTGACTTCCCAGCGGATCATGAACTGGTAAACGAGCCAGGCTAGGACCGCGCCGACAAATATAAAAAGACTGATCGATTCCGCGCCGACATACTCGGCAAAGATGCCGCCCATGCCGGACAAGACGGCGCCGCCCAGGCCGGCACAGCCGACTTGGAAGCCGATGGCGTTGGCCGCGTGCTGTGGGCCGACGCGGCGCTTGGTCTGGAGGATCAGAATCGGGAAGATGGCGGCCTGGCCGAAGCCGATGCCGAGTAAGCCGACTAAGCTTAAGGTTTCCTGCGGGTTCAGGAAGAGCAGTAAAGCGCCCAGAAGCGAAGACGCGAAACAGATGTTTAGCAGAAGGCGGTCGCCCAGGCGCATAGCCAGCACGCCCATCAGGATTCGCCCAACCATGAAGCTGGCCCAATAGGCGCTGACCCAGCGGCTGGCGATCTCCTGCGGTATGGCTCGCGCTTCAATCAGCAGCGTATTCGCCAATTGCCCAGTGCCGATCTCGATGCCGCCATAGAGGAAGAAGAAGACCAGGCCGATCAAGACGATTGGCTGGCGCAAGCTGTTTGTAAGCGGCGCTCCCGCGGATTTTGCGCCGACTTGAGGGTGATTGCTGTCAATCCGCCAGACTGGCAAAGTGATCAGTATGACCAGCCCCAAGAGCAGTATCATGGCGCCGATAAGAATGTAACCGGATTGCCAGCTTCCGCCCTGATCGAGCACAAAATATGTCACAATCGTTGGCGCGATGGTCAGGCCGATGCCCCAAGCCGCGTGCAGCCAGTTCATTTCCCGCGTGCCGTAATTGGCGGAGACGAAGTTGTTCAGGCCGGCGTCTATGGCCCCCTTGCCGATGCTGGCGACAAATGCGACCGCGAGCAGCGCCAGCCAAAAGGGAGCGACCGCGTAGCCGAGCAAACCAAAACCGGCGATTGCCATCCCGCCGACGAGTACGGGACCGAGGGAAAATCTGCCGATGAGCGAACCACTGAGGAAGGCTGCGATTAAGCCACCAAGCATGGCGGCCGGCGCCAAGGCCGCCAACGAATCATGCGAGACGCCGAAGGTGGATTGCATATAGGTCCAGGCGATATTGAGCAAGCCGGAGGCGATGCCGATCACCACGAAGACAAGATAACAGACGATTATCGGGAATGCTTTTGGGGGTCTCAAATTGACTCTGCGCTCAGGATTGGATGGGCACAATCATACTCGCCTGAATGAGTGACGCAATGGTGGTATAGCCGGGCAGGCTGCCTAAGTATGTTGAGGCGGCGCTGCTGTGTTAGACTTTAGGACGGCGGTATCGTATGAATGCTGAGCGACAGGCTGGCCGTGACGGAAGAGAATGATCTGATCGAAGTGCGCCCTGACGAGCGATTTGACGAAGCGCGGCTGCATGAGCATTTGCGCGGAGAATTGCCGGGGACGGATGCGGCCATGCGCGTCATGCAGTTCGCGGGTGGCAAGGCGAATCTGACGTATTTGCTGCGATTCGGCGCGGACCAGGAGTATGTGCTGCGCCGTCCCCCGCTGGGCCCCTATGCGCCGAGCGCGCACGACATGGGGCGGGAGTACAAAGTCCTGTCGGTGCTTTATAAGGCATTTCCCTTGGCGCCGCGCGCCTATTATTTTTGCGATGACGAGACGGTCTTGGGCGCGCCGTTTTTTCTTATGGAGCGTCGCCACGGTGTGGTGCTGCGGGGCCTAATGCCTGGATGTTTCGCTGGCGATAGCGACGCGCCGAGACAAATGAGCGAAGCTCTTGTTGACGCGCTGGCGGCATTCCACGCGGTGGACTACGCCGCTTTGGGTTTGTCGGATTTGGGGCGCCCGGCCGGCTTCGTTCAGCGGCAAGTTGAGGGCTGGAACCGGCGCTGGCAGGCGGCCAAACTGGAGGATGATGCCGATGTGGAGGCGATCTACCAGTGGCTGGCTGACCACCTGCCGCAGAGCGCCTACAACTCGCTGGTGCATAACGATTTCAAGCTGGACAATACGATGTACAGCACTGACGATCCGTCGCGGATGGTTGCTGTTTTCGATTGGGATATGTGCACATTGGGCGATCCGCTTTCCGATGTGGGCATGCTGCTGACGTATTGGACGCAGCCGGACGATCCGCCGCTGGTCAAGTCTATTGGGACGATGCCCGAAGCCGGATACGGGTTCTTCAGCCGCGACGAGATCCTCCAGCGCTACGCTGTGCAAAGCGGGCTCGATTTGGCGAATATGCGCTTTTATCATGTGCTGGGCATCTTTCGCCTGCTGGTGATTTTGCAGCAAATCTACCTGCGTTATGTGCGCGGCTTCACACAAGACGAGCGCTTCGCCTCGCTGGGCCGGGCGGTGGACGGGCTGATCCAGTGGGCGCGCGACGTCATGCAGGGCGAGCGCGGTTAGACGAATTCCAGGCTGTCGCTGGTGGCGTTCTCGATGTCGCTATAGGCGCCGCGCAGGTGGGCGTATTCGGCTGGGATCGTCCGGGCGAGCTGGTACATCGCTTCCTTGATCATCTGGGAAAGTTCCGCGCGGGGGATGCGCTTGCGTCCGTCGCTGCGGAAGCGGAAAGGCGCCCCGAAGACGACTTTGGCGTAGGCGCGGCGCAGGCTCTTCAGGCGCTGTCGCCAATCTTCCGCGCCGCAGATGGCGGCGGGCACGATGATGGCATCGGCTTTGGTGGCGATGTAGGCCAGCCCGTCTTTGCCTTGCTGCAAGCCGCCGGCGTGACGCGTGCCTTCCGGCGCCATCAGTATGAGCTGTTCGCTCTTTAGCAGGGCGATGGTTTGCCTGAGCGCCTTGCGGTCATATTCGCCGCGGTGAATGGGAAAATGCCCCCATTGACGCAGGAACCAGCCGGCGACCGGTATGTTGAAGTTCTCTACCTTGGAGAGCGATACCGTGTGGCGGAAGGGGATGCCCACGGTGACGACAATCGGATCGAGGTAGGAGACGTGGTTGATCATCAGGCAGGTAGGGCCGCGGCGCGGGACGTTGTCGAGGCCTTCCACATCGACTTTGCAGAAGGTCGGGACGAGCGCGCGCAATAGCGGATGCATCAGCCGGCGGTTTCTGTCGTATTGCGGCTGCCTGGCCAGGTATTCTTCTATGCTCAGTTCCTGAGACATGGTGTGAACCTGGCGCGCTCAGCGCTGGGACTTGCGTTTGCGCTCGCGGCGGGCGCGGCGAATCGCGTTTAGCTCTCGGGCAGGCGTCTGCAGCGCTTCGACTTCGGCGTCGTCAAGCTGGTACCAGGCGCCTTTGCGCAGCGTGCCCAAGCCGAGTTGGCCGATGTGCGTGCGGACGAGACGAATGACCGGATGACCCAACTGAGCGGCGACGCGGCGAATTTGCCGTTTGCGCCCCTCGAGCATAACGATGCGCAACACAGTGGAGCGCTTGCTGGATTGCAAAGCGCGGACGGAGCAAGCGGCGGTGCGGCTGTCGTCGAGCCAGACGCCATGCTCCCAGCTTTCGATGGTCTGGCGAGAGACTTTGCCCTTGACCGTGACTTTGTAGGTCTTGGTGTGTTCGTAGCGGGGGTGGGAGATGCGGTTCGTCAGCTCGCCATCATTAGTGAGGATGAGCAGGCCTTCGCTGTCAGCGTCAAGGCGACCAATTGTGAAGAGGTGGCCGGGCACATCCACGAGTTCGCGGATTGTAGGGCGTTCGTCGTCCTGGGCGTCATTGGTGCTCAGGACGCCTTTGGGCTTGTTCACGACGATATAGAGCGGTTCGAAGGCGCTGCTGATGCGGACGCCGTCGACAAGAATTACGTCCTTGCGGGGATCGGCCTTGGCGCCGAGCGCGATGGTTTTCCCGTTCACTTGCACGCGCCCCTGACTGATGATGCCTTCGCAGTACCGGCGCGAACCGATATCGGCTTGCGCCATTATCTTCTGTACGCGCTCGGTCGGCACGGTCTGTCCTTTCGGCTTTGGAGCCGCATTGCTTTCGCGGCGGCTCTCACTCAAAATATCAAACTCTCTCGGCTGGCGCAATCAGCGGAATTGAGGGCTTGGCAGAGTTATTGGCACAGATTGGCGCAAATTCGGCAATGAGTATCCGTGTTTGCGCCAATGCTCTAGGCTAGCGTGGGCGCGGGTTACAGGCGAAATTGGGCAGTCGTTTGCGTTTGCGCGCGGAAAAGTTTTTTCTGCCAATATACCGTGTTGGATTGGATTGAAGCTGTGTAAGGAAGATGGCGGAATTCTAGTAAATTTAAATTCATTAGTGTCGGACATGGTTCCAAATCCGATAGCTTGGCGATGCGGAATATGACGTTCGCTGAGGTTAGCGTAGCAGAGGATGGATTCGAATGGGCGACCAAATGTTCTCGTATTGGGAAATTCAAACATTAGACGCCAAAGCGCTGCCGCCACTTGTGAACATCGCCCAGCGTCACGTTGCCGCCGCAGACGATGACGACGATGTTTTCACCCGGCGCCACAGGTATTTGGCCGGTAGTCAGCGCGGCCAGACTGCAAGACATAGCCGGCTCGACCAGGAGTTTTTCATTGTCGAGAATGTCCAATAGCGCGGCGACCGCCTGGGCATCGGAGACGGCCAGGACATCGCTGGCGTAATTCCGCATGATTTCGAAATGTCTCTCGCCCGGAGCGCGCGCGCCGAGCGTATTGGCGATGGATGTAATGGCCGGCAAGGTTGTGATTTGCCCGTTGTGAAAGCTTTGCGTCATCGAGTCGGCGCCGATGGTTTCGACGCCATAGATGCGGGACGCGGGCGAAAGAACGGCGAGCGCCGATGTAATGCCGGCGATCAAACCGCCGCCGCCAATTGAAGCGACTACGGCGTCAATCTCCGGCAAGTCTTGCGCAAGCTCCAGGCCGATTGCCCCTTGGCCGGCCATGACAGCGACATCGTCGAAAGGATGGATGTAGGACAGACCGTCGTTATTTGCTGCGGCTAGCGCGCTCTGATTTGACTGGTCCCAGTTGACGCCGGTCAGAATCGTTTCAGCGTCGAAGCAAGCGAAGTCCTCGACTTTCGACCGAGGCGTAGTTTCGGGAAGATAGATGCGCGCGGGGATATCCAGCATTTGGGCGGCGTATGCCAGGCCAAGGCCGTGATTGCCGCCTGAGGCGGTGACCACGCCGATGTCGCGCTGCTCTTTGGGTAGCTGGAGCATGGCATTGGCGGCGCCGCGCGTCTTGAAGGAGCGCGTTGGATTAAGAATCTCCAGCTTGAGGAAGATGTCGGCGTCGAGTTTTCGGCTGAAGTATTCGGAGCGGATGAGAGGCGTCGGCGGCGACAGCGTTGCGATTCGGTCGGCGGCGGCCAGAATGTCGGGGAAGGGGATCAGCATGCTGCACCTAATCGTATCAGCGGTCGGCTGATTTGTCGGTGACGATGAATTGCAGCGGGATGCCAAGGAGCAAGCGCGTTTGGGCGACGAGCGTCGGCAGCGCGACGACGAGAAGGGTCAGGGCGATCATGAAGGGAATGCTAAGGAGCTCCAAGATGGATTCCGCGAAGGTATATGGCGCGATGCGCGGCGGACGAATGCGATAATCCTGGACTTGAAACACGACGACGAGAATCAGCATAAGCAAGCCGGAGACGGTCAAGAGTATCCAGGCGGGGTTGCTGGCGGCAAGGCCTTCAACGATGTGGGTGAGCTTATCGCTGGAAGCCATGAACCGGTCGACTTTCACCGGCGCGATATCGGGGTGGAAGAAGACGGGCAGCTGCGAGCCGACGGTCAAGATAATCCAGCCGGCGCCCGCCAGCAGAATATCATGGGCAATGCGCAGCAGAAGCTTCAGCGAGTTTAGGGAGAGCACATGCGGATTCTCGATGAGTTTGGCGAGCATATAGCCGACTTCCTTGCTGCCCCAGGCGTGCCTTAGCGTTTGGCTGTAGCGGTTCTTAATCGACTGAAGGATATTGGAGCCGGTTGTTGAATCCGCCAGGAAGGGCAGGAAGATGTGCTGGATCGACACCTGGCCGCCGGTGGCGAAATAGGCCTTTATGAGCATGTGCCACTCATCGGCGATGACATCGGTATCCCAATTGCCGCTCTGCTCAAGGAGTTTGAGGCTGAGCGAATATGAGGACATGGGCATGGCCATCCACCAAGGCGCCGCCAGATAGGCCAATTCAAAGGCGGTGGCGTAGGTGTTGATGATGCGCATGAGCGGATTGACCTGCCAGATATTGCCGTGATAGCGGATGGGCGCCTGCCAGAAGGTGCGGTGGCGGTCTTCGTTAGTGGCGAAGTGATAGGTCAAGGCGGCAAAGTGGTTCTCGTGCCAGCGGGTATCGGCGTCCATCGTGGTGAGGACGACGTTATCGGTGTTAAAAGCGAATTCGTCGACGACATTTTCCAGGAAGCGGTTTACGGCCCAGGAGAGGTTGGCGGACTTGCATTGCATTTCGCCAATGAGTCCGCGAGGGTGTACGGTGAAGTACACGTTGGCGAAGTTGTCGGCATATTGCCGGTGCAAGCTCTGCGCCTTTTGGTAGCTCTGGGGCTCGGCAGCTTCCATCGCCAGCAGTACGGAAATCTGGGTCTTCGCATTCTGCTGCAAACTGAGTTGATCGAGCGTTCGGCAGAGTATCTTCATCGATTCGTTGTAGTTCGGGATGATAACCAGGTGATGAACGCTGTCCCATTCCAGGGAGGCCGGGGATTTGTCATCAAGATATTTCTTGTGCCAGTCGATGGATTCCCACTGCTTGATCCGGCGCATGCCCATGCCGTTGGCTATTCCGGCGAGGAAAAAGCGAAACGCGGAATAGGTGGCGATCAAGGCGGCGGTGAGCATCAAGGTCAAGGGAAAGGCGACCGCGCTGGCGATGGATACAAGGAGGGCCAGCCAGGCGAGGAAACCGGGAATGCCATCCAATATGCGCTCGGGGATCGGCGGGAGAGGCGCGCCACCCAGGATAGAACGGCTGACATCGGATGGGCGGGGCGGTCTCGGGCTGTTTGATGTGTAAGGCACGGTAGTATTTGGTTGCAGGCGAATCCGGCAAAGCGGATTACCTGTCCTATTCCCAACTACAAAAACTGCGTTGACAGGGGGACAATTCACCATGGCCCCCGGCAAGGCATCCGCCGTAATCATAACATAGGCGTTCTGCCGCAACGAGACGGGGCTGGCGCATTCGGCCGTCGCGAACATGGCAGACAGGCTGGAATCGCCGCTTTGCAAGCCGCCTGAGCTAGCTTTTGCCTTTGCCGCCTTTGACGCCGCGCTGACTGGCGAGTTCGACCAAGTTCGTCTGATAATCGTAGATATTGCGGCGCTTGACGGCGTGCGCATCCATGGCGAGCTCCACAAGTTCCTCGACGAGATCCGAGCGAGAATAGCCGTCTTCCCGCCAAAGATAAAAGGCGAGGGAGCCGGGCATCGTATTGATCTCGTTGAGATAAAATTCGTCGTTCTCCGGGCGCGCGAGGTAGTCAATGCGGGCGATGCCGCGCCCGTCAACGGCTTTGAAGGCGCTGACGCTTGTCTGCTTGATTCCTTCGGTTAGCTCGGGGCTGATTGGCGCCGGGATCAGCCGCTCGGCGCTTTTCATGCCTTCGCTGCCGCGGAGGTATTTGTCTTCGTAGGAGAGGAACTCGTCCCAGGACAGCGGCTGCTCAAGCGTGGATGCTTTGTAGCTGTCGCCATATCCGATCACGGAGCAGTTGATTTCGATGCCGCCGATGATCGCCGGTTCGACGAGGATGCGGCGGTCGAAGTTGGCGGCGATATCGATGCTGGCGCGCAAGAGATCGGGCGTATCGGCGCGGCCGATGCCTATGCTGGAGCCCAAGGTGGCGGGCTTTATGAACAGGGGAAAGTCAAATCTGCGGCCGATTTCCGCGATGGTGGCGTCAGGGTCTTGCAGCCACTGATCGCGGGAGAAGGCATAGTCGTCCAGAACGGGCAGGCCGGCCTGACGAAGTATCATTTTTGTCATGACTTTGTCGTTGGTCAGGGCTGAACCCAGAGTGGCGCAGCCTACGTAGGGGATGTCCGCCAATTCCAGAAGTCCCTGGAGGCTCCCGTCCTCGCCATGCGAGCCATGCAAGGCGGGAAACGCCACATCGATTCGTTTGACTTGGCTTTTGCTGAAGCGACCGGCGAGCGGGTTGAGGATCAGACCGTGGTGTCGTCTGTCGGGTGATAGCAGGCAGGGAATCACATCGTCGCGACGGTCGAGATCGCCGTCCTGGAAGTTCCGCAGGTTTCGCAGCGGTTCGCCAGTGAACCAGCGTCCGTCGCGCGTGATGAAGACCGGCACAATCTCTGCCTTGCCGGCGGGAAAGGCGCCCATGATCTGGTGTCCGGTGACGATGGAGACATCATGTTCGACGCTGCGGCCGCCGAAGATGACGGCGACCGATTTGCGGCGACGAGCGCTCATGTTGGGATCCTCGCGAGCGGTTTGGAATTTCGCGTACTATGCGCGTAAACTGCGCGCATGTCAATTCTGGCGTGGTCCATGGTCGCCTCAGTAGGTGTCTGGCAGGTCGTTGAGGAAGAGGACGGCGTCGCCGGCCTGGAGGTTGCGCTGATACCAACTCACCGCTTCTTGCAGCGTGTCGACGACTTGGAGGCGGGCTTGGTCGAAGCTGGTGGATTGTATGGCGCGGAGAATCGGCGCAGTTTGCGACTGTCCAATGAGGATGATGTCGGTGGCGTACTCGGCCGCCAGCAGCCCCAGTTTTCCATTTTCGCTTTCATGCAATTCGCCGAGTTCGATCATGCCGGGAGTGATCAGCAGGCGGCGACCGGTTTCGTACATGCCCAGCAGCGTAAGCGCGCTGACTACACCGGCTGGATTGGCGCTGTAGGCATCGTTGATTATGGTGATGCCGGCGGCGGTCGTTTCGGGCACAAGTCGGCTTTCGGCGGGGCGCAGGCTGCGGATGCGCAGGGCGATATCGCTCAAGGGTATGCCTTCGTGGCGGGCGAGGGCGATGCAAAGAAGAAGATTGGTGACGTTGTGCTCGCCGACGATATCAGCGGTAATACGTTTGATTTCACCGGTTTCGATGTGGATAGCGGAGAAGGATATGCCGGCGAGGCTTGTTTCGATATCGCTGGCGACCCAGGTTAGGCCATGCGCTTTTGCTTTCTCGGCAGAGACTTCTCGACTGACCATCAGTCGAGTGGCCGGGTAACCTTGGTCGGCCATGTTTCGGATGTAGGGATTATCCCAGTTGAAGACGGCGGCGCCATCGGGCGGCAGGTTCCGGATTAATTCGTATTTCGCGTTCTGAATGTTTTCCAGGCTGCCGAAGCGTTCGAGGTGTTGCGGGCCGATTTCAGTGACGATAGCGATATCGGGCGGCGTCAAATGGCAGATGCGTTCGATCTCGCCTTCGACGTAGGCGCCCATTTCGCTGATGAAGTATTCGGTGCGGTAGTCCCCTTTCAAGTCGCGGTTGATCGCGAGGGAGATGCCCATCAAGGTATTGTAGCTTTTGGGCGTGGCGTAGGTTTGGTAGCGGACGCTGAGGATATCGCGGAGGAAGAACTTGGTAGTGGTTTTGCCGTAGCTGCCGGTGATGCCGATAACCGTTGGATTGATCTGTCGCAGGAGGACGGCTGCCTCATTCAAGTAGCGGCGGCGGATTAGTGCCTCGAGTGGCTGAATCAAGGTGTTGCCAAGGACAAGCCAGAGCGGCGCCAGCAGGAAGCAGGCAAAACCGATTGAGGCGCTGGCCGTGAAGGTGAACACGTGATTTGAGGGCGGGAGCGAAACGAGCAATGATTGCGCAGCCGACATCGCGGCGAGCGCGACCAGTCCCGAGCAAATCAGCAGCCGCTTGACGCGATTGGTTAGAACCAAGGACTTCTTGATTTCCTTTGTCGAGGGCGGGATGACGGCCACGATCGCCGCGATGCCCAAGACGATGTACGGACGTTGGATCGCCGCTTCTTCGGTCAGCATAATGCTAAGGATGAGTCCAAGCAGCCAGGCGAGAAGAGGCCGCGAGGGAATGACACGAGTTCGATCAGCCATGCACCAGCGCAGGTAGCGCAGGCCCATGTATTCTTCAATTTGGTAGAACTGTGCCTGGCGGTAAACCCGCAGCCAGGCGCCGATCAGCCAGATTGTGACGAGGACGAGATGGAACATATCGTGACCCTTTTACAGGTTCCACTGGCATTATAGGGCGGATGCAAATTGACAGCAAAACCATCTCACTGTCCCGCGAAAAGCGCGTGCATTATCGACGCGGTCTTTTCCGGAAAGTCGAGGTAAGCGTAGTGGCCGGCGGATTCATGCACGATGAGGGCGGCGTCTGGAATCGCCCGCTCCAGTTTCTGGCCCATCCACAGTGGGGTGTCCCGGTCTTCGTCGCCCCAGATGAGGATGGTGGGCAGGGGGACGCGCTCCGCGTAAGCCAGCAAGTCTTGATTGACCACATTGACGAGCGTCTTTTGCATTACCGGGCTGGCGCTGAGATAGTCGGCGGACCCGTAGCGCTGACTGTATATGTTGCGAAGGCGATCGGATATCGCCTTTGCGCCGATGACGCTGAGGCCGTCGCGGATATTTTGATAAAGCCTAAGGCGCAGTCGATTGTGAAGGGGGGGATCAACTCTAATGCCAGCGCTGTTGGAGAGCGTCATTTTCTCGAGGCGGTTGGCGTATTCGGCGCCCAGGATAAGGCCGATGCGCCCGCCAAGCGAGTGGCCGAAGTAGTTCACGGTGGGCAAGTCGTGATGATCGATGTAGGCGAGGCAGAAGTCGGCATAGTCGAATATGGTGAAGGGCTCTGGCGGATCCGCGCTTGCGCCGAAGCCGGGCAGGTCGGGCATATAGCAGCGGTAGCCCAAGCGACTGAGGGGGAGGGCGAGCGGCTGCAGCAGATCGATATTGGCGCCCCATCCGTGAATCATCAGCACAGGTGGACCGTCGCCGATGATGCGTTGCCTTATGTCGATGCCCTTGATGCGGATCGTTGAGCTGTCGGTCACAGGTTGCTAGCCGATGGCGCTCAGCGGGATTGCGGCCTTACGCGCGCGCTGCCGCTCGCTTATGGGCTTGACCGGCGGGCATTCCCAAGCCATGTCTTCAGTGGTGGAGCGTTCTTTGGCGAACTTGGGCAAGATGCCGCAAGCGAAGCATTTATCGCGGCAATCGACGCGTGTTTCCCCGCCCAAACTCATCAAGTAATCTTCGCGCAAGAACTTCTTGTGGATGCCGACATCAATGTGATCCCAGGGGAAGACTTCGTCGAGGCCGCGTTGGCGATGGTTGTAAAAGTCGGGATCAAGGTTGCACTCGGTGAAAGCTTGCAGCCAGTATTCGTGTTTGTGCTGGTCCTGCCAAGCGTCAAATTTGCAGCCGAGTTCCCAAGCGCGGCGGATGACAGTGCCGAGACGTCGATCGCCACGGCTGAGCCAGCCTTCAAACTCGCTATCGTCGACGTTATTCCAGCGCAAGTGCATGCCGCCCCGCCGCAGTTGCCGCTTGAGCAGTGACTGCTTTTCATTCACGCTGGGGCGCGTGTCTTGCGGAACCCATTGGAAGGGCGTATGGGGCTTGGGGATAAAGGTGCTGACGCCGACGTTCAGCGTAGCTTTTTTGCCGAGGATCTTTGTGCCTTCGCGCAATGTTCTGATGCAGAGATCGATTATCGCCTGCACATCTTCCAGGGTCTCTTCCGGGTGGCCGATCATGAAATAGAACTTGATCGTGCGCCAACCGCGAGAGTAGACATCGCGCGCGGTCTGTATGACCTGGTCGTCGGGCACATATTTGTTGATCAGGTCGCGCATTTTTTCGGTGGCGGCTTCGGGCGCGAAGGTGAAGCCGCTGCGGCGCGTCCCACCGATTTTCTCGAGCAGATCGGTGCTGGCGCTTTCAATGCGGAGGCTGGGCAAGCTAAGGCTGAGGCCGGCATCGGCATAAACGCGATTGACTTCTTCCGCCAGTTCCTTCACCCAGACATAGTCCGATGACGACAGGCTGAGCAGGCTTATTTCTTCGAAACCGGTATACTGTACGATTTCGTCTATCGCCGCCATGATTTCGGGCACGGGCCGCTCGCGCACCGGGCGCGTCACCATGCCGGCATGGCAGAAGCGGCAGCCGCGGGTGCAGCCGCGCATGATCTCAATCGGCGCGCGGTTGTGCACTGTGTCGATATTGGGCACGATGAATTTGGTGAAGGGTTTGGGAAGTGTGATAACGATTCGTTTCAGCACGCGCGCGGGTATACCCGGCTCATTGGGCTGGACAGAGCGGATCGCGCCATCGTCGTGATACTCCACGTCATAGAAACGCGGCACATACATGCCTTGAATCTTGGCGATTTCGCGCAGCTGCTCCCGGCGTGATTTGCTGCGCAGCATACCGATGGCGCGGGCAAGCTCAACGATGATTTCTTCTCCCTCGCCGATGACGAAGGCATCGATGAAGTCAGCCATCGGTTCGGGGTTGAAACAGGCGTGTCCGCCGGCGATCACCAGGGGGAACCGTTCGTCGCGGTCGCGGCTGAGGATTGGCATATCCGCCAGATTCAGCAGGTTAATGGCGTTGGTATATAGCTGCTCGTATGGCAGGCTGATGCCGATCAGGTCGAAGTCGCGAAGAGGCCGTTTGGATTCCAGCGAGTAGAGTGGAATCGCCTGTTCGCGCATGAGGGCTTCCATATCCAGCCAGGGCGAGAATACGCGCTCGGCGAGCATGTCCGGTTGGAGGTTGACCTGATTGTAGAGGTTCATTATGCCCAGATTGGACATGCCCAAATCGTATATATCGGGAAAGGCGAGGGCGACTTTGACATCTGTCCGCGCCCAGTCCTTGCTCACACTGTTATATTCCCCGCCGACATAGCGCCCGGGTTTTTCCACTTGCAAGAGGTAGCGATCTAATCTAGCCTCGATTGATGGCTCAGGCACGCTGCGCTCTCCGCAGTACTGTCCCGCAGATAGGTTGGCCGCATTATAACTGACAAGCGCACCCCTGTATAGCGATGGCTGATTTCCCTGGACGACTCTTCGTCATCTTATACGCTCTGTTTAGTTGCCTGGCGTCGGCGGCTCAAGACGGCAGGACTATCAGCGCGGGGAATCTTGATCGCCTGCGCTCGGTCGCAAGAATTGACTTTGCCGAGTTCCCTGGCGAGTTGGAAATCGGCTGGTTTGAGGCCAATGACGACGCCAGTGAATTCATCGTATTTGACAGTGACGGAAACATCTATCGCGCAGGGAAGTCTGGCGTTTTGGAAAGCTGGTCGTACCGCGGCGACGAGGCACAGATCTTCTCCCTTATTGACGCGGTGTATGTGAATGACCGGCCCTTTATTCTGTATCTGCTGGATGACGTGTACTTTATCAACGACCGGCAGCTTCAAATGGATGATTTCCCGGTCGCCGTATACAAAGTCGACCAGTCACTCTTTGTCGAAGCCATAACCAACAGTGGCGCTACAGTTTTTCATGAAGTGTCGCTGGAGATGGGGGCGGACACAATAAGTCCTGTGAGGACTTTGAAGCTGCCCGGAAGTGACTCCGACGCGCTCGGCATGCTAATCGGGCGAATCGATTTTCCCCATGTAGTCCTGTCAAATTTGGCTGAAAGCAGACTCAGCCTGTACCGGTATCCGGATGCGTTTTCTGCGGAAAGCAGGGGCGAATTTGTCTTGACCGGCGGACCGGCCGTTGCCGGAGCGCTGAATAGCGCAGGCAGCCATTTTGCCTGGAGCGATCCGGCCTCGGCGCGGCTGAATCTACTGGATCTGGCGAGCGGCGAGAATGCGGTGGTCGCTGAGTCAGGCGGATCATACGCGCAGTATCATCTGCTGGCGACCGATGCCAGCGCGATCCTGGTTGTGAATGTGGACTTTGCGCCGGTGGTCTTCGCCTGGGACATCGAGACCGGCAGGCGGCATGATTTGGGCGAGTACCGAGAATGTACGCGTATTCCGGACAAGGTGGTTTTGAGCGGAGACGGCACGACGTTAATTATCGGCTGTGACACCGGCTTGGACGTTTGGCGAGTCGTAGACGATGAGGAGACATAATGATGAGTAGTCAAACGATTAGCATGTTATTCGACTATCACTATGGGATGTTTGACATGGTTTGGGCGAGCGTCAAGCAGCTGACGGTGGATCAATTTGTCGAAGAGAATGATTATTCATTGCTTTCGGTTCGGAACCACCTGGTGCACTGCATGAATGTCGATGATCGCTGGCTGGCGCGGCTACAGGAGCTGAGGCCGCCGCCGATTCTGGATGAATGCACCTATCCGGATCAGGCATCGGTGCGCGCGGAATGGGATGCTACACGTGAGCGTGTGCTGGATTATGTAGGCAGCCAGGACGAAGGCGCATTGGAGGCGACGATTTCGATCGAGTTGCCGACCTATTATCCGACGCCCAGGAAGAGCAAGCGTCGAGACGCGTTGCTGCATATGGTTAACCACGGGACGGACCATCGGGCGCAGATTCTGGCGCGGCTGCATGAGCTGGGCGCGCCTACGATGGAGCAGGATCTGATTCTGTACTTGTGGGCGCAGGAATGAATTAGCTGCGGGCGTAGGCCACCGCAATCTCGCCAGCGACTCGCGCGTTGTTGACGAGCAGGGCGATATTGGCAGCCATTGACGCGCCGTTTGTCAATTCACTTACGCGGCTAAGAACATAGGGTGTGATGTCTTTGCCGGCGATGCCGGCGGATTCTGCCTCGTTGGTCGCCTGCGTGATGGCCTTTTCCGCGATATCGGCTTCCAGGGCTTTTTCCGACGGTACCGGTACTGTTATGAGAATGCCGTGCTTGGCGCCGATTGCGTCAGCGGCGCGAATTATGGCGGCGGCATCCTCTGGAGCATCGATGCGTTGGTCGACCGGCAGAGTGGTCTCGGCGGCGTAGAAGGCGGGCAGCACTTCCGTACGGTAGCCGAGGACCGGCACGCCGTTCGTTTCGAGGACTTCGAGCGTAAGCGGCAGATCAAGAATGGATTTGGCGCCCGAAGACACGACGGCGACAGGCGTCCGGCCGAATTCGATCAAGTCGGCCGAGACATCCTGCGGCTGGCCACGATGGACGCCGCCAATGCCGCCGGTGGCGAAGACTTTGATGCCCGTCATTGCTGCGACGATCATCGTGCCGGCTACGGTAGTGGCGCCGTCTTGGCCGAGGGCGATGGCAATCGGCAGGTCGCGCCGGCTGCATTTGCGGACGCTTTCAGATGGCGCCTGCGCGAGCCCTTCGATCTGCGCCGGGGAGATTCCGACCGTTATCTCGCCTTGGAGAATCGCGATTGTGGCGGGCAATGCGCCTGATTGACGAACGGCAGCTTCCATCGCCAGCGCGGTCTCGACATTTAGCGGATAGGGCAGGCCATGGGTGATAAGTGTAGATTCCAGGGCGACGACAGGCTGGCCGCCTTTGAGCGCTTCCTGAATTGGGCTAGAAACTGTGGGCTGGATTTGCATAGTTTCCAATTGAGCGGTTCTATGCCGCCACGCCGATCGGTTTTGGCCGGGCTAAGCTTGCATCATGTGCAGTCGGAAACGATGCACACTGTGATGCAGATCTTGCAAGTTCATCAATTCGATAATCTGATCGGGCCGAATGTTTCCGCGGTCGCCGACTGAGAGATGGGCGATGAGGTCGCCAGCGGCATCTAGGTACAGGTCGAGCAGCAGAGGACGGATATCCATAACGCTGCGTTTTCGTTTTCTGATTCTATCGACGATTATCGTGTCTCGGCGCAAGATGTCGTCGATCTTTTTTCTCAGACATGCCGGATCAATCTCATCGTGGAAACGAATGCGATATTCTGCGCTATTCACAAGCGAATGCAAGGTAGCGGCGCGCGCATCGACTTCCGCTATCGTCTGAATCGTCAGCCCAGGCGGCGACACCGCCAGCAATTGCTCTCGCAGGTCGGATTCATCGAAGTCGATATGCTCGCGCAAAGCGATGTCCAGAATCTCACATTCGCTGGAAATGCCGAGCGGCAGCGGCATCGCCAATTGAATCCGCGCCCGAGTATTGAATCCTTGCGTATATAGAATAGGCAGATCCGCCCGTCGCAGCACACGCTCCCAGATTTTGGCGACATCCAGGTTGCTCGTGTACTTCAATGAACCGGATTTGCCGAAGATTATTCGCAAGCGTTGTGCGACAGGAGAGATATGGCTCATATGTTCGAAGACCTGGTGGATAGTTGCCCGCGGCCGCGCTACAATATTGTACGCGCCGCTAGCCAATGTTGGAAGGTGAATGAGTCGAGAATCCCTACAGCCTGACCCTGGTTATCGCGAGTTGGAGCGAGCGCAGCGTCGCCGCATTTGGCTAAGCGTTGTTTTGCCATTCGCGCTTGTTCTGATTGCGGTGGCCGTCTCTATTGCGATTGCGCTGTCCCTGCGTTCGCCGGCTCAGGTGTCGATTTTGTCGAATTCCTTAATGACGCTGCTGGTGCTGTGCCCGTCGGTGATCGTGATGTTTCCGCTGGTTGTCCTGAGCATTGCGCTTGTGGCGCTGTTGAGTCGCTGGCCAGGCAGAACTCGTTCGCCACTGCGGCGTATGGAGGCTTGGACCGCGACCTTGGAGGAGAATGTCGAGGGCTGGCTGGGGCAGTTTGATGGTAAAGTGCTTGATTGGCTGGTGCGGCTGGCGCCGGTTCGGCAGTTGTTAGGCGCCTTTGATGCGCCAGATGAAGCGATAACAGTTGAGGGGAACGAATGAGTATATCAGATGGCGGCAGGTCCAGAGAAAGTATGCAAGAGCGCAGGACGCGGATTATCATCATGGGCGCTGGCATTGGCGCTATTCTCGGCCTGATCTCCAGTTATCTTTACGCGAAGTCGGCGGAAGAGCAAGATGAAGGCGAAGGTGGAAGCGCCGGCTCGGTGTCCACCGGGCAGCTATTGGCAGTACTGGTAGCGATGGTCGGGCTGGTACGACAGATCGCTGAACTGGGCAAGCCGAAGAAAGGCGATAAAGGGGACAAGAAATAAGTCATTGTGCGCGCGATATACTTGGACGGCGGGCGCCGAATGGATACAGCTTGCCTTCGACCTGGATGATGTGGATGGCTGGCTGGAACCGCATTACAACATCGCGCCGTCCCAGCAGGTTGCAGTGATCAGCAATCGGGATCCGCGAAAACTGTCCTGCATGAAGTGGGGCTTGGTCCCGTCTTGGGCGAAAGATCCGAAGATTGGCAATCGCATGATCAACGCCCGCTCGGAAACAGTTGCGGAGAAGCCGTCATGCCGTAGCGCATTTAAACGGCGTCGCTGTTTGATCCCGGCTGATGGCTATTACGAATGGGTCAAGCAAGGCAAGAAAAAGGCGCCGATGTATATCCGACATGCGGAGCGTAAGAGCTTCGCTTTTGCCGGACTGTGGGAGAGCTGGAAGCAGCCGGATGGCAGTTGGCTTAACACTTGCGCGATTCTGACGACCGACGCGAACGAGCGCATTAGGCCGATTCACCACCGCATGGCGGTTATCGTTGAGCCGGAAGACTACAAGATTTGGCTGGCGTCACGGGAATTGTCGCTCGATGAATGGCTGCCCTTGATGGCAGGACCGCAGCCGGATCAGCTCGAGTACGTTGAGGTATCGACTCAGGTCAACAGTCCGGCAAATGACAATCCAATGCTGATAATGCCGGTAAGTGCACGACAACAAATGTTGCTGTGACTGTTCAGATAGTCTGTAGAATCGCGTATCCCAGAAACATCACTGCGCCAATGGCAAGCAGCAGAAGCGTGACCAGCAGCGCTTTGTAGCGCCACGACAGTTCCACCGAGGGTTGGACTGTCTGTTTTGCTGGTTCATAGTTTTGCCTGTAGCCTGCCGCATATTTTGGATTGGAATCTGCTTTTGGACGGTGACCAAGGCAGAGACTAGCGAGGTAAGTGGCGGCCGCAGTCGGCGTCGCAGCCACATAGTCGGCAACATCGTCGGCGAGAGTATGATCGCGGTGGTGGCCTATGCCTGTGAGGATGTATTTCCGGCTGCCGCTGATCGCGCGAACGACATCAATCTCATCGAAAACTGCGAGATCTTCGTATCTTCCACCACCCCTGATAATGGCAATCACGTCGATTTCGGAATTGCTGTCGAGTAATGTGATGCCGTCGACAATGGATTGCCGGGCGCGGTTGCCTTCCAGATGGACGAATTGCCAGGTCAGCGGCGCGAGGACGGCGCGTTCGCCGGCCGCTTGATAGGTGGTTTCGAAGTCGCCGATGGCGCGGCTGCCGCGGCTTGTGATGAGGCCGATACGCCGAATATCGTTCGGGGCTGGTTTCCGTTGCGGCGGAAAGAGTCCTTCGGCGCGTAACGCCTCGACCGTGCCTGTATTCTTAGTTGCGGAATCAACGAGGCGTACATTAAGCACGTTGATCTGCGCCACGGCGCGTGTTTCATAAAAGTGAACGTCGCCGTAGACCTCGATGTCGAGGTGGTTCTTGAGGTCAAAGGCAATGTCGCCGCTCTGCCGTTCGTGCAGCATGCAACGGATACTGGAGTTGCCATCGACAAGGTCAAAGTAGATATGCCCCCAGTCCGATTTGTAGAAGCGATCGATTTTGCCGGAGACCCAAAAGAAGTGTTCCAATGTCTCGGCTTCAATGATGCTGCGCAGCATTCGACTGACCTGGGCAATGCTGCGACGTTGTTCCAGCCTTGTCACGGCAAGCTCATAAGGCGTTGGGGCCGCGCTTGTGATGTCGCTCTTGAACGAATTGGAGGGGATCTTGCCCAGGCGGGATGATCACTTTCCGGCTGCGACCACCGGGCGTTTCTTCGCCGACGGCGCCCAATTCCTCCAGGAGATCCATAATGCGGGCGGCGCGTGGATAGCCCAAGCCCAAGCGTCGCTGGATTACTGAGGCGGATGCTTCGCCGCTCCGCGCGATCAACTTGAGAACCTCTTCGAGCATGGGATCGGTCTCGGAGAGGAATTTGCGCTTTTCCAGGCTGCGCTCCCACGGACCGGGCCCTGCGACGTCGAGCGCGCCGGCCTCGATCCTTAGCTGCTGTTCATGGCGCCAGTGCGCTACAATTGCGCGCGAATCTTGTTCAGAAACGAAACAGCCTTGAATACGTTGTGGTGCGGCGGCATCGGCGGCGAGGAAGAGCATATCACCCTTTCCAAGAAGGTCTTCCGCTCCCGTCCGGTCGATGATCACGCGCGAGTCGCCACCTGAGGCGACCGAGAAGGCGATGCGCGATGGGAAGTTGGCTTTGATCAAGCCGGTGATCACATCCACGCTTGGGCGTTGTGTGGCGATGACAAGGTGCATGCCGACCGCGCGCGCCATTTGCGCGAGGCGAGTGATGGCGCGTTCCGTCTCCTCAGCATTGCGGAGCATCAGGTCGCCGATTTCGTCAATCATAATGACGAGATAGGGCAGGGGCGAGGCAGCAGGACCACGCTTTTTCTGCTCTTCGTTATACATTTTGATATTGCGCGCGCCGCGCTCTTCCAGCAGCTTGTAGCGTCGGTCCATCTCCTGTGTGCACCAGGTCAAGACACCTATGATTCGGTCCTGCTCGATCTCGACAGGTCCAATGAGGTGGGGTATGCCCTCAAAGCGGGAAAGTTCCACCATTTTCGGATCAAGCATAACCAGGCGCAAGCGTTCGGGACTGTACTGCATGAGCAAGGCGGTGGCGATGGCGGCCATGCATACGGACTTGCCTGAACCGGTTGTGCCGGCGATCAACAGATGGGGCATCTGGGACAAGTCCAGCGATACCGGCTCGCCGGTAACATTTCGCCCGATTGGTATCAGCAGCGGCGCCCGGTCCCCCCGCTTGTGTTCCTGATAGGTTTCGCTTTCCAACACATTTCGAAGCGCGACCAGCGCGGGCTCCTTGTTCGGCACCTCTATGCCCATGTAGTTGGTGCCGGGCACGGGCGTTTCCATGCGCAGGCGCTTGGCCGCGAGCGCGAGCGACAAGTCCCGCGAGTATGAGGCGATCTTGCTCATACGTATGCGATCGCTGCCATCAGCTTTGTGCGGATGCAAGGCGTATCGCGTCACCGTTGGACCCACTTGGACGTCAACCACAGTCGTTTCGAGGTCGAACTCCAGCAAGGTGTTCTGAATGAGCATCGCGTTGTGCTTGATTTCATCTTCGTCCGGCATCGTTAGTTCGACCGCTGTCAGACAGTCGATACTAGGGAGGGACGCAGTCCAGATATCAGGGCACTGCTGTTCAGCCATGTCCTCGGATGGCGCTGCCGCTTCATCCTGCAATGGGATGGCATCGCTATGGCCATTGTCGGACGCCTCGGCCGGCGCAACGGTCGCGGGCGCTTGCGGATTGGTCTCGATGGCAGTGCTGTCTTTGCTCTCGGCATTGGCCGGGCGCACACGCTTGATAACCTGTGACCGCGCAGTGACATCATCGCGGATCGTATTGGTGCCTTCGGACAGATCCTCGGGATTTGGGCGAATCCGCATGATCTGCGAGCGGTAGCCGGGTTGTTCGGCAAGCTGTCGGTACAGGCTTTGCGATTCGTTGTTGCGGGATTGCTGCGCGTGGTGTTTTGCGGCTTCACTGAAGAGTTGCAGCCGGATGCCGAAGCGCGAAAAGAAAGTGACAAAATGACGCAGCCGCAACCCGATGGCAAATACAAGACAGATAGCGATGAGAGCGGCGAATAGAGCCAGAGCCGGCGTTCGGCCCAGAACGCTGAAAACCGGATAACTAAGGCCCCAGCCGATTAATCCGCCACCCTGACCCGCTCTGGCCAGAGCTCGCAACTCCGCGTCACTGTGCGCAAGATGAAAGACGGCCAGAATTGAAAGGAACGCAATTTCCAGCGCCAACAAACGGGAAGACGTGAATGGTATACGGATGCCGGCTTTTGGCAGCCAGAGCAAGACGCCCAGCGCGAACAATGTCGCCGAGACTATTATCGCGCCATCGCCGAACAGTGATGTGAGCATGTCGGCCCAGGTGACCGCGACCAAGGCATCTGCGGCTATGTAGAGCGAGATGAAGGAGAGGATGCCAAAGACAATCAGCGCAAAACCGACGATTTCGTTGATCCAGGGCGGCAGGCTTGCCCTTAGGTCCTCCCAAAAGTCGAAATCGTAAGTCGCTTCGTCAAGTGGTTTGATTACTTCTTCCGCTGATGGCCCGGTTGGCTCAAGCTCGATGTCAGCGGAAATCGTCTGTTGTGATTCTAGGGTCTGCTCTTTCACTTCTGCTTTCGCGAACTATCTTTTGGATTCGCTCTTTCAAGTATATTCAGAATAGAAATAGGCGAGGGCGAAATCGGTGGCAAATGCTTTCCATCGATGGCGCAAGGCGTCGGTACTTTGCTCTTGCTGCCGAGCTATTGCTCAGTTAGACGCCGACTGCGCTATTTGCGGCTTTCATGCTCTTGCTTCAATATCAGATCAGTTACGGCTTCTATTGCGACCCGCTGCTTGCGGTAAAGATCGGCTTCACTCATGCTGAGGCGCCGGGCAACCTCGCGAACGCGCCTGTTTTCCAAGAAGCGAAGCTGCAATATGTTGTACAGCGTCCACTCCGGGCTGGTCATGTTGCGTTCACCGGGGGGCTTCAGTTCGTTGATGGCGTCTGCAAGCTGATTGCGCAAGGCGTTGACCGGCGTTTCATCGTCAGTTTGCATCCGGTTTCTTACCGCCTTCAAGTTGAGCAGGTTGCTCTGCGATATGCCGGAACCACCCCAGTAATGCCGCAGAGCCGCGCGTACTTGTTCGAAGAGTTCCACACGATCCGGCAATATATCAATGCTCGGTGTAAGCGCGACCAACTGGCGGTATTCTACTTGTTCCGCGCGTGAACGGTTCATCTGGAACTGCGGCAGCAAGCCCTCTAGCAGATTGTAGATCTCAGCTTGCAAGCGCATGTCGTCGAGACTGGTTTCGAGGCGGCTGACCAAGTACTGAAAATGCCCGACTGGATCGGCGACTTCTTCTAATGTCGCATCGTTCTCGTTGAGCAGTCCCAGCACACCGATTGTCAGCGCATGGGCGCCGTTTCCGCTCACGCGGCGGCTCCGCAGCGGAAATAGCGCGAAACCTCGCCAAAGTATATAGGGCGACGCCTCCTCATCAGCGGGAAAGTCCGATATTTGCTGATGCAGCGCCGTATCTTGCAGCAGGTCGTCGTCAGTAAACGACAGCTCACCGACCTTACAGATAAACTCGGGCTGCGTTCGCTCAAAGCCAATGACAAAGGCGCGGTCAAGTCGCAGGCTGTCGCAAATGGATTCGGTAGTGGCGAGGATGAACTGTGTCAAATCGTTATGCGTTAATACACGATCGCTAAGTGTTTGCAGTTTCGTAATCTGCGCCTCGTCATCGTCGCGGTAAATGAAAAACTTCTCGAAGTACGGCAATGACAATGACACGAACCATTGCCAAAGGAGGACGGCGGCGACGACCGCTGGCGGCGAAAAAGCGTCGCTGGAAAGTCCCAGGATGCGCGTCGCCTGCGCCGTAAAATTTATCACGGCCAGGGCGATCAAACCGGTGGCTGGGCCGCGCAAGAGAAAGTCGAGGAGCTGTTTCTTGACCAGGCGATCGGGTATATCGGAGCCGAAGAAGTAGAGCGGATAGGACAGGGAGAAGAGCATAAGGATGATAATGATGTTCGCAGTGTTTATGACGAGCAAACCGAAAAACGAGAATTCGTCGCCGGGATTCAGCACGACCGAATATGGGAAGATGCCAAGCGCAGGCGTCAAAAAGGCAATCTGCAAATAACCCATGCGGCGGGCAGTGGCTCGCGTGCGGCAGCGTTTCCGCGCTCGCTGCACGTTATACAGGGCAAAACCATTCGCGAGGATGAAGTAGAGCAGGTAAACGACGAATGCAGAGCCAGCCTGAATGCTCAACGTTGCCTCCGCCGACACAAACTGCACAACAGAATCGGAGAAGGCGGCTGAAAGCAGAAAAGCCGCGCCGATTAGATACAGCAGGCGGATTACGCGCCGTCGCCTGCCTCGGGATGGCAAGCCGGTCGTCGCGAGTAGAGCGTCCGACAGATGGTAAATCGCGGCAGGTATGAACGCGATGCCTATCCATTGCAGCCGTGATGCAATCTCATGCTCGGCAATATCTGGGCCCAGCGCGATAAAAGCATCGGAGACGTAGGCGACAGTGACACAGGCGAGGACGACAGCTGAGGTCTTGGCGACGCGGTTGTTGAGATTGCGCGTGAGATTAAAGAGCAGGAGCGAGACTGCGATTATGGCATTGCCGGCAGTCAGCGTTTCATTGATTGTCAGTAGCAAAGCGGTGAGCAGAATCAACACGATACCCAAGACGCGATGATGTGCGCATAATCATGTTCTAGTTTAGCAAAAAACGAAGGATGTATTGAACTCAGATCGATTGGCTGAAGAAGACGGCGATCTCGCGGCTGGTGAAGTGGTGGTCGTTAAAGCCGCAAAACGTAAAGCCCAGCGCCTGCGCGAAGAGAATGCAAGGATAGTTGGTCGTAGGGATTTCGAAGATGATTTGCCCAAGGTTGAATTCGCTTGCCCAAATACGCGCGACATGCACCAAGCGGGATCCCAAACTACGCCGTCGATAACCACGGTCAATGACGATATCTTGCAGATACGCGACCTGGCTATTGTTGTCCACGCGCAAGGTAATGAAACCGAGCAAATGATTGGTGACGCTATCCTGAATCACAATAAAACAGAAGTCGCTGCGCAAGGCGAGTTCAAGCCTTTCCGGTACAGTAACGTGGCGGGAATCCAAGCGACGGGGCAGCCGCTGCCTGCGACAACTGATTTGAATATGATCTGCGCTGTCCTGCACGGTCATTTGCCAAACGTGCTCGGTCTGGAATTCACTGTCGAGCGCCAGACAGTAGGGAATGTCCGATTCGACCGCGTCGCGGAAAACAAGCTGTGCAGGATCAAAGGTCGGTCTTTGCATGGATAGCTTCTCATCCCGCAGCTGACGGCCGGAAGTTTTCGCTAGACGAGAGATTAATGGCCCCGAGCGCTACAAGCGCAGGGAGGCCATTTCCAGGTCATGCTGAGTCTGAACACCGAGGCCGCTAAACTTCTAGGTCTAGACTTCGTAGAGGTAGTCCTTGAGAATCACATGGGCTGACGATTGACGCAGACGGTTCAGCGCTTGCGCTTCCAGCTGTCGAACGCGTTCACGCGTAACGCCGATCGTCTGGCCGACCTCCTCCAGCGTATAGACGCGGCCATCCGCCAGGCCATAACGCAGCCGCAGGATTTGCGCCTCACGCGGGGGAAGTTTGTCGAGAGCCTGCTGCAATTGCACATGCAGGAGGTGGGTCGCTACTTCTTCCGACGGCGCAGGGCTGTTGCTATCTTCTACAAAGTCGCCAAATGTCGAATCGCCTTCATCGTCAATCGGCGTTTCCAGGCTGACCGGGCGGCGGGAGATTTCGAGCAGATTTTCCACCTTGTCCGGTGTGGTATCCATACCGTGCGCCAATTCGTCGATCTTGGGCTCGCGACCAAGTTCCTGCAGCAGTTGCAACTGGACTCTGCGCATACGGTTGAGCTGGTCACCCATGTGTACGGGCACACGAATGGTCCGTCCCTGATCAGCAACGGCGCGGCTTACGGCTTGCCGAATCCACCAGGTCGCGTAGGTGCTGAACTTGTGCCCGCGCTGGTATTCAAATTTGTTGGTGGCGCGGATCAGCCCGATGTTGCCTTCTTGAATCAGATCAAGAAATGGCACGCCGCGGCCGATATATTTCTTGGCGACGCTGATGACCAGACGAGCGTTGGCGCGAATCAGATGTTCCTGCGCTCTTTCGCCGTCCACCATCACCTCACGCAGTCCCTGCTCTTCGCTCCAGCTAAGCACTTCAATATGTATGGTTTCGGCATGTTCCAGCCGGGCACGCGCGAATTCGGCCGCCTCCATCCGCTTAGCCAGCATGACTTCTTCTTCAGCTGTCAGCAGCGGAACGCGGCCGGCTTCCTTCAGGTAGAGGCCGACAACATCATCGGTATCCAGAGCGGCTTGATAGCCAGCGTCAGCGGTCAGGTCTTTCTTGAGGACCTTTAACAGGGCGTCGCGTTCGTCATCTTCCTCATCGTCGGCGTCGATGGATAACGTATCGGGGCGCGGCTTTTCGTCTTTGGCATCGTCGTCCCCGTCTTCCTCATCGACTTTTGCCGGAGCCGGAACCACTTCAATGCCGGCCTCAAGCAAGCTATCCATGAGGTCATCCAGCAGCGCAACGTCGCCTTCGACATCCGGCAACAACTCCAGAATATCGCTATAGGTGACGAAACCGCTCGCTCGAGACTTTTCGATTAGCCGCTTTAGAATCGCTTCTCGTTGAGTCAAATCCGTTACATTATCCAGAACCGCTACCACTGAATTGCCTTTCTTTTTACCTGACAGCTTAACACTGCGAAATTAACGCAATCCAACACAGGCCTCATCCGCGGACGAATAAAACCACTTCCGACTTATGTAAACTCGCCATATACGGCCATTCGGAGTGTTATACAGCAATCGGCAGCAATGGTCTTTCTCGTTTCGGGAACCTTTGTATCGGTCCCGTGGATCGCGCCGGTGGAAACAGCGAGACGATGACGTGGAACGCTCCGTGAAACAATTTAACGCGTATTCAATTAGTTGTCAAGTTTTTCACAAACTCAGTGTTTTCGGCGGGGAAATTGCACTTCAACTCGAATCAACGAAGTAAGCTAAATCCCGGTTCGAGTACTCATCGAGACTCCATTGCGTGGCTGAACACCGGTGATTATCGGAAAAGCGCTGACTTTCACGACATCACACGCGTTGAGGCGGAAGGGAAAGCAAAGCCCGTCAGATAATCTGCGCCGCCGAATCGCAACATGATAAAGGCGGAATCTCGCCGGTCTGCTGGGAACGAACATGGATGCCACGCCCTCGTACACTTTGCACAATGAGAGCGCAAAAGTGCATAACTTGTCTCGGCCTGGTTGACTATCCATTCTCAATTGACTAGAATGCGGTAGTTCAATTAGGAGAACTTGGCAATGTCTTTGCAAGCGCTGTCAGTTGAATTGGAAGACAGGCGCCGCCGTCATACGCGAAGCGAGTTCAGTCTGGTGGGTTTGTGTTGCTGATATGACGCTACACGTAAATTTGTAAATTCGCCCTGATCTCGAGATTTCGGTCAGGGTTTTTTGTTGGTGGAGGTAACGGTGATGAGCACAATACGAGCCGGGGTTTTCGGTGGATCGGGGTACGCTGGGCTTGATCTAGTTGAAATCCTTGCCGGACACCCGCAGGTCGACCTGGTGTTCGCAACCTCGAACAGCTACGCGGGCGATCCGATACCGGAAACGGACCTGTATTTTAGCCGGTCCGCCGATGTGGCGCTCTCTGATGCCGATGTGATTTTCCTCGCCCTGCCGCACAAGACTTCGGCGGAAGTGGCGAAGAGGGGAATAGATTCGGGAGTAAAGGTCGTGGATCTTTCGGCGGATCTGCGACTGGATACGCCCGAGGCTTATGAACGCTCCTATCACAGTCCGCATCCACAGCCCGACATGCTGCCGACGCCCTATGGCTTGCCGGAAATCAATCGGGCCAAGATCCGCCATGCCGATGTCGTGGCGACTCCCGGCTGCTATCCGACGACAACTTTGCTGGGCCTTTATCCGCTCTTGCAGTTCGGGGCGCTGGAGCGTGACGCGCCGATCATTGTCGATGCGAAATCTGGCGTGACCGGTGCTGGTCGGAAGCCATCTCTGACCACGCACTTCGCCGAGGTATACGGCAATTTGATACCTTACAAGACCGGTCGTTCACATCGGCATGTCGGTGAACTGGAGCAGGAAACGCATAAGATCTGTGAAGACGTAGGCCCCGTGATCTTTTGTCCGCATCTTCTGCCGGTGGACCGCGGCTTGATGGCCAGCATTTACATCTGCCTGAACGATTCGATGGCGAGTGAGGAAGCGCACGACGCTTACGCTGAAGTCTTCGGCAGCGAACCCTTGGTGGATGTCTTGCCCCTGGGTGAGCAAGCAACACTTAAACACGCCGTGAAAACCAACAAGTGCGTCATAAGCATCACACCCGTGCTGGAGCATTATGTACACGTTGCCAGCGTAACGGATAATCTGCGAAAAGGCGCGTCTAGTCAAGCCGTGCAGAATATGAATCTCATGTTTGGCCTTGATGAGACACTTGGATTAATCTAGTGGCCGCGAAGATCACCGTCGTCAAGATTTCGGGGCATTGTCTGGGTGATGAGACTTTGCTGCGACAGTTCGCTCGTATAGTGGCAGGTTGTGACGAGAGCCTGGTTATTGTGCACGGTGGCGGCCCAGAGATTTCCTCCTTGCAGCAGAAGCTGGGCATCGAACCGCGTTATGTTGACGGCTTGCGCGTCACCGATGCTGATTCGCTGGCGCTGGTGGAGATGGTGCTTTGCGGCTTGGTCAACAAACGGCTCGTGCGACATTTGCTGGCTGCTGGAGTGGATGCGCAGGGCTTGTCAGGCGTGGACCGTGGTTTGCTGCGGGCGCGACAGATGCGCCACGAATCGCTTAATATGGGCTACACGGGCGAAGTCGAGTCGGTGCGCGGAAAGGTGATCTGCGACCTACTTGCGCTGGGTGTTACACCGGTAATCGCTCCGGTATGCGGAGGCGAATCCAGCAATTTCAACCTCAATGCCGATCCTGTGGCCGGCGCCCTGGCTGAGGCGATCTCTGCTGACAGCGCGGTTTTCATTTCGAATGTCGCCGGCGTCCTGGTTGCGGGAGAGCGGGTGGCAAAGATGACGCGGTCACGAGCGGAAACTCTCATACAAAGTGGCGAAATAAGCGGAGGCATGATACCAAAGGTGAGGACGGCATTGGATATTCTGTCGCTGGGGGTTTCGCAAGTCGTGATAACGGACCTTGCCGGTTGGGCCGGCGGCGGCGGCACGACCTTTGTTTGAACGGACTACATGAGGAGAAGCATGTCAATCACAGCGGAAGTTATAAAGAAGGATCAGCAATACAGCGTTCCGGTCGCCGGCCGGCCGGATTTCGTGCTGGCGCGCGGCGAGGGCGTCACAGTTTACGACGCCGATGGCATAGGCTATACCGACTGGGTAGCTGGCATTGCCGTCAATGCCTTGGGCTACGGCGACCAGGAATTGATGGACGTGGTCAGCAAGCAAATGAGCACCGGTTTGATCCACGTCAGCGGCTTGTATCACACGCAAGCGATGGTCGAACTGGCGGAACTGCTCTGTTCGATTTCTTTCGCCGACAAGGTGTACTTCTGCAATAGTGGCGCCGAGGCGAATGAAGGAGCGCTGAAGTTCGCGCGAAAACTGGCGTATGTCAACGACACGCCGAACAAGACGAAGACGGTCAGTTTCACTCATGCCTTTCACGGACGGACGATGGGCGCCTTGGCGGTTACGCCGACGGACAAATATCAGACGCCGTTCAAACCGATGGTGCCGGGCGCTGTCGTAGGCGAATTCAACAGCGTGGCTAGCGCGGAAGCCATCATCGACGAAGACACCGCCGCGGTGATCGTCGAGCCGATTCAAGGTGAAGGCGGCATTAACGTGGCCACTGCCGAATTCTTGCAAGCTTTGCGAAAGCTCTGCGATGAAAACGGGGCGGTGCTGATTCTCGATGAGATTCAATGTGGCTTGGGACGTACGGGAGAACTTTGGGCGCATACCTTCTCCGGTATCTCGCCGGATATTATGACGCTGGCGAAGCCGCTGGCCGGCGGATTGCCGATCGGGGCGATCCTCACGACGGACACGGTGGCGGGAGCGATGAGCCCGGGTGACCATGGCTCGACATTTTCCGGCGGCGCGGTAGTTACGCGCGCGGCGGAAGCGGTGGTCAAACGCATACTTAGCGCGGGTTTTATGGATCATGTCAAGGAAGTCGGCGACTACCTGCTCGAGCGCTTGTCGGAAATTAACAGTCCTCGCATCAAGGATATTCGCGGACGCGGACTGATGGCGGGCATCGAATTGGATGTAGCGCCGGCTGGCATTGTGCAGGCCGGTTATGAACATGGTCTTCTCTTGGTTAGCTCGGGAACAAACGTGATTCGCTTTGTACCCCCGCTGATCGTGGAGAAAGAGCATGTGGACGAGTTGATCGAAAAACTGACGGTAATCTTGGAGGGCATCGATGCCGAAGATTAGTCCCCAGATTGATACGGTCGCTGGCTTCAAGGTAGCCGGAGTGCACGCAGGCCTAAAGAAGGACGGCGCGCTGGATTTTTCCCTGGTGCTAAGTGAAGTCGACTGCGCCGCGGCTGGCGTCTTCACCCGAAACAAAGTGAAAGCGGCCCCAGTGCTTCTGGATATGGAACGGCTGGCGCAGAATGCGGCTGGGATCCGAGTGGTGGCGACAAATACTGTTAGCGCCAATGCCTGCACCGGGGGAATCGGCTTGGAGAACGCGCGGTCGACTGCCGAAATGGTGGCGGCTGCGCTCAAGGTATCGGCGTACCAAGTGCTTGTGATGTCGACCGGTGTGATCGGCACACATTTGCCTATGGACAAGATCGCCAATGGAATCAAGTTGGCTGGCGCGTGTTTGGGTTCGGACTGGCGCGCGGCCGCGGCCGGCATCATGACAACCGATACACGGCCGAAACTCGGCTCTGTGCGGGTGGAGACGGCGGGCGGCAGCTACACAATCGCCGGCATTGTCAAGGGAGCGGGCATGATCGCGCCGAATATGGCGACCATGTTGAGTGTGATCGTCACCGATGCCGGGCTGTCTGTGGTTGACGCTCAAGCTGCGCTGCGCCAGGCGGGCGGGCAAAGTTTCAATCGGATTGTCGTCGATGGCGACACGAGCACCAACGATACTGTGCTTCTGCTGGCAAATGGGAAGAGCGGTGTATCGCTTTCATCCGCAGACGAGTTGAGCGAGTTTCAAGGCGCGCTGGATGCTTTGACCTGCTACTTGGCGCAGGAGGTGGTGCGTGACGGCGAAGGCGTTACGAAGTTTGTCACGCTGGACGTTGTCAATGCGGCGTCGGAAGCGGATGCTGAAAGAATCGGACAGACGATTGGCGCTTCCTTGCTTACAAAGTCGGCATTCTACGGTAGTGACGCGAATTGGGGGCGTATCGTCGCGGCGGCCGGGCGCGCCGGCACGGCCTTTGAACCGGACAGTACTTCGTTGTGGGTGGCGGCCGGTGAGGCGGCCTCGGACGACGGCCCTGGACTTCAGATCTTCAGCGGCGGCATGCCGACGGACTATCTGGAAGCCGATGCCGCCGCCATAATGGCGCAGCCTTCGATGACTTTCACCCTGGACTGTGGCATCGGCGACGGCCGGGCGACCATTTGGACCTGTGATATCAGCCATGAGTATATATCCATCAACGGCGACTATCGTTCCTGATTGAGGAGCTCAAATTGGACGCGGCGCTGGTACTGGAAGATGGGCGGGTATTCCCGGGTCTTGGCTTTGGCGCTGAAGGCGTCTCAACCGGAGAGATCGTCTTCAATACTTCAATGACCGGGTACCAGGAGATTCTGACCGACCCGTCCTATCACCGGCAGATAGTCGCGATGACCGTGCCGCATGTTGGGAATACGGGCGTCAACCTGGAGGATCCTGAATCCGAGAAGATCTGGGCGGCGGGCTTTGTCCTTCGTTCGCTCAGCCCCATAGTCAGCAACTGGCGCGGGCGTGGCGATCTTTCCAGCTATCTGAGCGAGCAAGGCATCGTCGGCGTAACTGATGTGGCGACGCGCGCTCTTGTGCGACATATTCGTGAGCAAGGTGTGATGCGGGCGGCAGTAGCCAATGGCGCTTCGGCCGCTGATACCGTCCGGTTGGTAGCGCTGGCGCGGGCTGCTCCGGATATGTCTGGCGCGAATCTTGTCGATGAAGTTACGGTGTCCCAGTGCTTTGACTGGTCTGAGCCCAGCGATGCCGACTGGTATGGACGGACGGCGGCTGTCGACGACGGTCCCCTGATTCTTGCTTACGACTTTGGTATCAAGCGAAATATTCTTCGTATGCTGACGGACCGAGGTTTGTGCGTCAGAGTCCTGCCTGCCTGGACGACAGCATCCGACGTGATCGAAATGAATCCTGCGGGCGTATTCCTCAGCAATGGACCCGGGGATCCGGCCGCGGTGGAATACGCCATCGACAATGTGCGCAGTCTGTTGGGGCGGGTGCCGATCTTTGGAATCTGCCTGGGACACCAGATTCTGGCTTTGGCGCTTGGCGGTGTGACCACGAAGATGCGTTTTGGGCACCGTGGCGGCAATCAGCCGGTGAAGAATCTTGAGACCGGAGATGTTGAGATCGCGGCGCACAACCATGGATTCGCTGTTTCAGCCGAGGGTGACCTGAATGGCGGCCAGATCACGCATGTGAATCTGAATGACAATACGGTTGCCGGTCTGCGTCACCGGAAGTTCCAAGCCTTCAGTGTCCAGTACCATCCGGAAGCTTCGCCCGGTCCACATGATTCCCTGTATCTCTTCGACGAATTTGTTTCCTCGGTTCGGCGCAAGGCGGTCAAATTGTGAAGCTGCCGCAGATCAAAGTGTGCTATGCCAAAACGCGGTGACATCGAAAGCATCATGATTGTTGGCTCGGGCCCGATTGTCATTGGCCAAGCCTGCGAATTTGACTATAGCGGAGTACAAGCTTGTAAAGCCTTGAAGGCGCAAGGATACCGCGTCGTATTGGTTAACTCCAATCCGGCAACGATCATGACCGATCCGCAATTCTCCGATGCCACCTATATTGAGCCATTGACCGCCGAAATCTGCCAAAAGATCATCGCCAAGGAAAGGCCTGATGCTCTGCTGCCAACTGTTGGCGGGCAGACGGCCTTAAATTTGGCGGTGCAGCTTCAAGAATGCGGCGCCTTGGAGCGATACGGCGTAGAGTTGATCGGCGCTAGCTTGCAGAGCATTCAGCTTGCGGAAGATCGCCAGCTGTTTAACGACACAATGCGGGACATCGGGCTCAAAGTTCCCGAAAGCAGAGTGGTTAGCAATGTCGAAGGCGCGCTCGATTTTGCAGCGCGGATTGGCTTTCCAGTTCTGATCCGTCCGTCTTTTACGATGGGCGGGGCCGGCGGCGGCGTCGCATACGATGAAGCGGACTTGCGGCGCGTGACGACGAATGGAATCCATCAGAGCCCCGTGGGTCAAGTATTGGTGGACAGGAGCTTGCTTGGCTGGAAGGAGTACGAACTCGAATTGATGCGCGACGCTCGCGGCAATTTTGTCGTCGTCTGCTCGATCGAGAACCTGGATCCTATGGGTGTGCATACTGGCGACAGCATTACGATTGCGCCGGCACAAACCCTGACCGATAAGGAATTGCAGCGACTTCGCAATATGTCGCGGATGATATTCGATCGGATTGGCATCACGACCGGGGGAGCGAATGTACAGTTCGCCATTAACCCGGAGGATGGCGAGGTCTATGTCATTGAGATGAACCCGCGCGTATCGCGGTCATCGGCGCTGGCGAGCAAAGCAACCGGCTTTCCTATCGCCAAGATCGCGGCGCTGGTCGCCGTCGGTTTAACTCTGGATGAAATCCCCAACGATATTACCTTGAAGACGCCCGCAAGTTTCGAGCCGTCGCTGGATTACATTGTGGTGAAGATCCCACGCTGGGATTTCAAAAAATTTGCCGGCGCCGACCCGGTTTTGGGACCGCAAATGAAGGCGGTTGGCGAGGTCATGGCGATCGGGCGGACCTTCCCGGAGGCCTTGCAAAAAGGCGTGCGTTCGCTTGACATTGGTATAGACGGCTTCGCGGATCACGCAGATATGCGGCAGCCGGCGGAAGCTTTGAGCGTACCTACGGCGCAGCGTCTGTTTCAGGTCGCGGACGTGATCGCGGAAGGCGTCGACTTCAATGAGATCGTTGAGCAAACGCATTTTGACCCCTGGTTCGTTCGGCAGATGAGCGATCTCATCGAAATTCATTGCAGTGTTGTGGACAAGTCACCGCGCCTGACCGATCTCGACGCTGCTGATTTGTTGCGGCTCAAGAAGTTCGGGTTCAGCGATATCGCCATTGGTCACCTGGTCGGTCAGGATCAGTTCGCCGTGCGCGAATATCGCAAAGCCCAAGGCGTGGCGGCCAATTTCTACCGGGTGGATACCTGTGCGGCGGAATTCGAAGCGCTCACACCGTATTTGTATTCGACCTACGAGACGGAGTGTGAGGCGGCGCCGACGGACCGCGAAAAGGTCATGATCCTGGGCGGCGGACCGAATCGGATCGGGCAGGGCATAGAATTCGACTATTGCTGCGTTCATGCCTGCTTTGCGCTGAAAGACCTGGGTTATGAAACGATCATGGTGAATTGCAATCCGGAGACGGTTAGCACAGATTACGACACTGCCGATCGGCTCTATTTCGAGCCGTTGACGGCTGAAGATGTCATGAACATCGTTGATCGGGAGCGGCCGGATGGCGTGCTGGTGCAATTCGGCGGCCAAACGCCCTTGAACATCGCCCGTGACTTGGAGCGTATGGGCGCCCCAATCTGGGGCACGTCAGTTGGCGCCATCGACCTTGCCGAGGACCGGGAACGGTTCAATGACCTGATGCGTCGTTTGGAAATCGCGCAGCCCTCCGGCGCCACCGTCCGAACGCGGGCCGAAGCGGCCGAGACGGCAGCGTCGATCGGTTATCCCGTGTTGATTCGGCCGAGCTATGTCTTGGGCGGGCGCGGCATGGCGATCGTGTTTGATGAACCGCAACTGCTCGCCTGGTTGGATGAGAATGTCGAATGGACTGGCCACCCTGTCCTGATAGACCAGTTTCTCGATGACGCTTATGAAGTCGATGTGGATGCATTATGTGATGGGGAGCAGGTTACAATCGGCGGCATAATGCAGCATATTGAACAAGCCGGTGTGCATAGTGGTGATTCGGCCTGTGTTGTACCGCCTTACAAGATCAGCTATTTCCACCTGGATATCATCCGAGATTGCACCCGGCGCATCGGCCTGTCTCTCGGCGTGAAGGGTCTGTTTAATATTCAGTTTGCTGTCAAAGATGACGAAGTGTTCGTACTTGAAGTGAATCCGCGCGCGAGCCGAACTGTGCCTTTCATTAGCAAGGCTACCGGGCATCCTTTGGCGCGCTATGCAGCCCAGATAGCCGCCGGAAAGAGCCTGGCGGAATTGGGATTCACGGAAGAGCCGACGGTGGACGGCTTTTTTATCAAGGAAGCGGTCTTTCCCTTTCAGAAGTTTCCCGGAGTGGATACGAGGCTGGGACCCGAGATGCGCTCGACAGGCGAAGTCATGGGTCACGCATCAAGCTTTGGGCATGCCTTTGTCAAATCGCAGGCGTCGGCTGGCTTGCCATTGCCACAAAGCGGTACAGTCTTTATCAGCGTCAATGACTTCGACAAGCCTGTTGTAGCGAAGATGGCGCGCGACCTGCATGTGTTGGGATTCCAAATAGTCGCGACTGATGGCACAGCCAACTGGCTGACCAAAATGGGGATAAAGGCTGAGCGAATCAACAAGCTGTCTCAAGGCAGCCCGCACATCATTGATGCGATGGGCAGAGCTGATATTAGTCTCATCATCAATACGCCGCGCGGCAGCCAGGCGCACGCTGATGGCGTGGCGATCCGCAGCAAGGCATACGCGCTATCGATTCCAATCGTGACCACGATGAGCGCGGCCGCGGCGACCGTTCAGGGAATCAAGCGAGTGCGCGAAAAGCCGCTTAGTGTTCGCAGCTTGCAGGCGCACAGCGCCGCAGCAAAGTGATCGCTTCCTGTGGTCAGGACGAAATCATGATTAAGGCCTATGAGAAGTACCTTGCTGAAATCCTCTTAGATGAAGAGACCTTGCAGTCGAGAATTGCGCAGCTCGGAGCACAGATCACCAGTGACTACGCCGACTGCGAGGATCTGCTCCTGCTGTGCATTTTGAAGGGCGGCGTCATGTTTTTGAGTGATCTGTCGCGCCATATCCATGTGCCGCATATGATCGACTTCATGGCGGCCAGCAGCTACGGGGCTGGCGTCCGCCAGTCGTCTGGGTCGGTGCGCATCGACATGGACCTGCGCATGGACGTGAAGGCTAAGCATGTCCTGGTTGTCGAAGACATCATCGACAGCGGTTACACCCTGGCCTTTGTGATCAAGACTCTGAAAAACCGCGAGCCGGCCAGCCTGAAGCTATGCGCTTTGCTGAACAAGCAGTCAAGACGCGAAGTCGATATCGAGGTAGATTACATCGGCTTCGATATCGAAAATAAGTACGTGTTTGGCTACGGGCTTGATCTGGACGAGCGCTTTCGCAACTTGCCCTTCGTTGGCGTTGCGCGGTTGGATGCCTTGGGCAATGAATGAAGACTCGCCCAGACTGTCCTGGACTGACTTCGTCTACGAGTTGTCCGCATTGCTGCGCAAGAGAGCGGTCAATACGCCGCTGTACCTCGTAGGCGGTACAGTCCGCGATGCGTATTTGCGCCGAGCGATAACAGATGTTGACATCGCTGTTGATGGCGATGCCGTTTACCTGGCGAGGCAAGTAGCCGATTGGCTTGACGCTGATGTTTTTGTCATGGATGTTGAGCGTGGCGTCGCGCGCGTATTACATCGCCGGGGGGGTGAACGAGTCAGCATTGATTTCGCTCGATTGCGCGGAACTACACTGGAACAGGACTTGCGCGACCGCGACTTTACGATGAACGCGATGGCGGCTGATTTGCTCGGTAACATCGACCAACTGATTGATCCGCTTGGCGGCGCGGCAGATCTGCAACAGAAAGTCTTGCGGCGTTGTTCGGACGAAGCAATCGGGAAGGATCCGATCAGGGCCTTGCGCGCTGTTCGCTTGAGTGCGCAATTTCACATGAAGATTCATCCGGACACAGTTCCCGACATTCGCGAACATGCGGCAAACTTGAATCGATGTTCCGGTGAACGCATCCGAGACGAGTTCTTCAAATTATTGGGGCTTGATCAAGCGGCGCGAGGGCTCCGCGTTTTGCAGCATCTGGGCCTTTTACAGCACATTGCGCCGGGGTCAATGGACATGCCGGCCGGCGACCTGCGCCGGGCAACGATGGATGCCGAATGGACGTATCCGCTTGCCACAGTCGAGCGCATGGCCGCCCTGCTCAAGTCGATAAGCAGCAGACGTACCGACAATACCGCGGCTGCATTCGACTTGGGGACCTTGGTCATTCAACTGGACCGATTCCGCCCCGAGCTTCAAGCGCATATCGAGCAGAAGTATGGCGGTGCTCGAAGTCGCGCCGAATTGCTGGTCCTGGCGGCATTGCTGCTCGGCCGCGATGACGTCGATGTCCGCGCGCTCAAGCTCAGCGGGGATGAGGAATACATCCTGATCCGGGCTGTCGCGAATGTGCGGCTTTTCCTATCTGGAAAATGCTGGTCCGTTCTCGACCAGCATCGCTTTTGGCATAGGCTGAAATCGAGCGGCATCGATGTCATTCTGCTGGGCGCAGCGGAGTATCTGGCTGCGGGTGGAAATGAATTAAGACAGCATGACTGGTTGGAACTCGTCGAAAACGCAACTCAGTTACTGACCGTCTACTTCCAACGTTACGATGATATTGTCGACCCGCCGCTGCTGCTCAATGGCCATGACATTCAGGAGCGGCTGCAACTTAGGCCGGGGCCGCTTGTCGGCGAACTGCTGACTGCGCTGCGCGAAGCGCAAGTCGCCGGCGCAATCCGTTCGAAACCGGACGCGAAAGAATTCCTCAGGCAGCAAATAGAGAGGCGAAGCCGGTAGGTCAGGTCGCAGTTTCGCCGAGCGTTGCCGCTGCAACGGCTCTATCGGTGAAGCGATAGAAAACCAGCATGGTGCTGCCGTAAACGCGCTTGTCACACACTTTTAGGTGAGCGAACTCAGCATCCGGGCTGTATTCCTTGGGATCAATCTGTACGATGATCTTGCTCTCGGCTTGATGCCAGTCGCGGTTTGAATCTAAGGCCTGCAGAGTCTTGAGCCACAAGCTCCGATATTGCGGCGGCGCCACATAAACGAACTGAAAGCGGCGCTCGGGAGGTTTGGCGAGAATCTTGAAGGCATCCCGGCGTATCGCTTTTCCCCGCCCATGCAGACATGTATGACTGAGATTCTGCTTTACAATGTTGACGGCGCGTCCATTCATATCGGTGAAGAGCGCGAATTCGGCGCCGCGGCTAAGCGCTTCGATGCCAACGCTCCCGGTGCCAGCGAACAGATCAAGGAAGTTTGCGCCCTTGATGTCGCTTCCAATAATACTGAAGAGCGCTTCTTTGACGCGGTCCATGATCGGGCGCGTCCGTTCGCCCGGAACGGGCTTGAGCTTCATGCCGCGCGCTTGGCCGGCGATAACGCGCAGCGACATGTTTAGGCTGATTCTTCTACAATGCTGCGGACGGCGCGGATATTTGAGATCGGCCTGTTAATCAAGCCGCTGCCGCTTCCCGCCAAGATAAACTTGCGCGCTTCGCTTTTATACAGGGCCTCCCGAATCACCGAGCTAAGAAGCGCCGGTGTGCCACGGAGAAGGTCATCACGCTCGTTCAAACCACCGCAAACTGCGATGTTGGACAGGCTCTTCGCCTTGGCAACATCGCCGGACCCATTCCGTGTATCCCAATTCAGCGCCTGGATTGGCAAATCCGCGAACAGCATGAGCATCGGCGCGGTTCCGTTCACCTGCAGAATGTTCAGCCACCAGTCATCGGGCAGATCATCCAGAATGTCTTGTAGGTATGGCAAGACATAAGTGGCGTATTCCGCCTCGGACATAACATCGTGGCTTGCGAATTCGGTGACGAGGAATATCCCGGCGATGCCCGGAACTTTCCGCAGCGCTTCGACAAATCGCTTGGTATTTTCCACCAGCTGACGCAAACCGCTGCGCAGTCGGTCGGGGCGGACCCGCATATCCCTCAGCACCTTGCGCCGTCCGGCCATTTGCGCCGCTTGGATGAGTGGGCTGTAAATCGTTTGCAGGATGGGCGTCGAATCGCTTTGAAACGCTTGGCCGATCAGTCGCAAGCATTCTACTTGCTGCGACAAAGCGCCGCGATTTGGGGGCAGCGGACGAAGCTCGGTCCAGGCGAGCGACCGGCTGATGATCCGCTTGGTGATCTTCCGACTGCCTTGCGAATCGCCTTCCCATAGATCTTGAACGCCATAGTCGACCACCTGGAAGTTCCGCGATGGCATTACTCGGACGAAATCCCAATTGTAGTCGTGCTGGAAATCGATCGTGGAGCGCGCCAGATCCGCGAACCGTTGGTCATCGCCGGGCCAGTGACGCCAAAGCGCGACCGGCACACGATCCACCGGTTCTCCGGCGATTGCGCGCTCAAGGCGCTCACGCTTATGCATGACGCTGCTTATGAGCCTGTTGCGCCTACATCCTCAAGACGCTGCGACAACATGCGCGTCAACATCATATAACGGTCGTCGAAGTTCGTCTCGAGATCGTTGTCACCGAGGTTGCCCTCGGCATGCGAAGTTGTCTGGACGGCAGACAGAGCGCTTTCGGTCTTCTCAAGCGCACGACTGAAGGCATCGGCTGCCTCGCTTAGATTGCCCGCCGCTTTATGCGCCAAGCCCGAGCCGTACAAAGCATCAATGTTTTCCGGATTGGCCGAAATAATGCTATCGAATGCGCGGATGGCGCCCTCATTATCGCCGTCGCGATGCAGACGCCATGCCTGCCCGACCTTTTCCACCGCTGCCATTGAGGACATGATTACTCCTTAGTCTGCGCTGAACGCCTCGTCTTTTGTCGAGTCAAGCCTCGCCGGCTGCGCGACATACCAGCTATTGTACCGCAAAGAAGCCAACCTGCTACTGCCCGCGCGCGGACGTAGAGTAAGCATCGGGCACGGTTCATCATGTCTTGTCGCGCTCTGGGGCTAATGCTATGCTTCCACATTGATCGGAAGTGGATCAACAGCGACATGCGCATTCGTTTAGCCAAAGAATCGGATCTTGCGACCGCGGCCCAGCTTTGGTTTGATCGAATCGCTCTCTTGCAGGAATCTGAAAGCTTTATCGCCCTCGTACCCAATGCAATTCATATCTGGCGGGGGCAGGCAATGAATTGGATCGGTGATGATGATTTCGGCTTCTTCTTGGCGGAGTCTGATAGTGGGCTTGCGGGAATTCTTGTGGTCAGCGCGAAGGACAATCCGCCTTGGCTTTTGCCGACGCGCCGTGGCGAAATCGTAGAGATGGTCATGGACTTGCATCGCCCCTACAGTGGTCTGAGCGGCGCCTTGCTGGAGCGCGCTGGCGCCTGGCTAAAAGCGCAGGACATTGAGTATTTGGAAGTACAGCCGTCGGCTTACTATCCCGTTGAAGAGGCTTTTTGGCTGGCCCGGGGCGCCAAACTGCGCTCTTATCGGTTATGGCTGAGATTATGATACGACTGGCTGTCGATGGTGATGCCGAGCGCATCGGCGAAATGTGGGCGGAGATGGTGCATTACCACGCGCAGTTTGACGCCGCTACATTCCGCCCATCGGCGCTTGGCCCCGGTCTTTATTCCCGCGGCATTCGTGAACGCCTGAGTGATCCATTGGCTCGTATCCTGGTCGTGGAACAAAAAGGCGAGGTAGTCGGCTATGTAAGCGGCATTATCGCCGACATAACAACTGAGTTGTTCCAGCCCTTGCGCTGCGGATTGCTCGCCGATATTTATGTTTCTGAAGCCTATCGGCGTCGCGGTTTTGGCAGGCAGCTCGTTGAAAGAATCTGTCTCTGGTTTCGTGATCAGGAAGTGGCGCATTTTGAGTGGCACGTGAGCGCAAAAAACAAGGCGGCGCTGAATTTCTGGAAAGCCATCGGCGGCGAAACCACCATTCTGCGTATGCGCGCGCATGTGCCGGGGAGGGAATGATGACCGAGTTGCTCTACCTTGCGGATAGCTACCTCAGGGAATTTGATGCTGAGGTTGTAAAGCATGATGCGGATCAGAACGGGGTCGTGCTGGATCGTACCGTATTCTATCCGGGCGGCGGCGGTCAACAGCCCGACCAAGGCGCGCTGCTGTCAGGTGGTTCGGATTATCCGGTGACAACGGTTCGGCGCGGCAACGTACACATTATTGCCGGCGAATTGCTGCCGGTCGGCAGCAAAGTGCGGGGAACCATCGATTGGGAGCGGCGCTACAAGATCATGCGCACCCACACTGCAATGCACATTCTCTGCGGTGTCATCTGGCGCGATTACCAGGCCAGCGTCACCGGCGGCAACATGGATCTGCTCAGCGGGCGCATGGATTTCGAGTTTGAGCGTTTGGCGCCGGAAGTCGTGGGCATCATAGAAGAAAAGATCAACCTTGAAGTTGCGGCGGCGCGCGAAGTACGGACGGCAATACTCCCGCGAGAAGTCGCCTTCGCAATCCCGGACCTGATTCGGACGAAGATCAATCTGCTGCCGGAAAGCATACGGGAAGTGCGAACGGTCGAGATCGTAGGTCTGGACTTGCAGGCGGACGGCGGCACGCACGTCGCCAATACGCGCGAAGTCGGACCGATAAAGATCACGAAATACAAGAGCAAAGGCGGCATCAACAAGCGGCTGTACGTGGAACTGTCGGATTGATGCGCTATTTGCATCCGGTTCAAGCGCATGAAGTTTTTGTGGCGGGCGGCGAATACCGTTTCTTCAAAGACGGCCGTACCCTGGACAAGACAGAAACCTGGGTGATTCATGAGCATCCCGATGGCGGCCGCTTCACGCGAATTGATGTCGATGCTCGGCGTAGCGAAGGCAAGTCGATTCTGGTCGAGGCGCTGCAAGGGGGAGACGGCCAGTTTCTCCGGCTGGACATCAGATACGAGAATGCGCAGTTTGAAGGGGGTATCAAGGACTTGCGCGCCAGCTATCAATTCGCGGGCTCCACGCTGCGCGTGGGTTACAACTTAAACGGCGCGGAACGTCAATACGCGGAAGTAAAGCTGCTTCCCGACGCGCTGATTGACATCCCGCTGCTCATCTTTAGAGGTTCCACGATCGAAACGATAGCGGAGTGGGGCGAGCAGGATCGACCGCTGTTTGTATTGATGTACGAACATGCGCAGCTCTTTCCCGGCACGTTGAAGCTGGTTGGCCCGGCCGCTGAATTCGCCGGTGAAGACAATTTGGTTCTTGGCAAACGACATATCCCGGTACGTCGCTACACCTATCGCAACCAGGCGCTAGCCTATTGGATAGACCGGCACAGCGTCGTCATCAAGCGGGTCAACGCCTTCAAAGGGCAGGAGTTTGTCGTGAAGATAAGCAATTATGCCATGCCTCCCGGGTGAGTCTAAAGGCTCGCCCACTCTTGCTGGTGATTTCCGATCAGCTTTCGCATAACTAACTTGTTTCTGCTCCTGTGCCTCTTCGGTGAATTCGAACAGTTTGAATTTTCCAATACGAGAACATATGTTCACCTATGCCGCTCCGATTTCTGCTACCCTGTCACTATGAACGCCAGATACCCCATCCGTCATCTAAGCCGAAAACATGCCGCTTCCAACCCAAAACACAACCCTTGTCGCCCAAAATCCATATTCTCAGCCCGAAAAACCCCGCTGTATCTATACTGTATCGATAGAGACTGGTAATTATGCTGCTTGATAATGTCAAAAATGGATCCTCTACGTATCCAATATGTATCCAAATGAGATCCTTTTGCGTTTTTTTGCCTCTTTTTGCGTCTTTTTGCGTCGTAGTGACAGACAGGACACAGACAATGGCAAAACATTTCCCGCTTCTCTCCCCGAGACCTCTGGCAGCGACTGACGAACCCGCGGCTGTCGGCGGTCAGCGTGGCTGGTACAATTTACCGACGGTTTTAATGGAGTAGGGACAAGCCTTGAAACGGAGATTCAGCACTTGGCATTGCCGGGCTGCGAACAACTGACCATGCTCAAGCGATTTGAGATATTCCTGGGTCCGCGCCGCTTCAGAGCATTCGTTACCCTACTGGCCGTCACTGGGCTTTTAAGCCTGGTCCTCAATGCGGTGACCGGCGCGCCTGAGACAGTTAAGGCGATGCAGACGCTTCTCTTGCTGGTATTTGCCGTCGGCGCCACTTACCTAATCATGGGCCGTTTGCCCGAAGACGAGCAGAAACGCTGGCTGGCTGTGATCGCGCCTTCGCTCCTGGTCATGTTTGTCGGTTCTCTCGCCTTGCCCGCGCTGACTGGCGCGTTTGTCGGCGCTGGTCTGGGCTGGATCGTGGCCGGCATCTTCATTTTCCGCAACATCGGCGGACCCAAGAGTTACAAGACTGCCGTCAAGGCGATGCGAAAGGGCGACTATAAAAGCGCAATCGCGGCGATGTCCGCACAAATCACGGCAGAGCCGGCGAAAGCGCAACACTATCGGTTTCGAGCTGAGCTGCGTCGGCTTTCGGGTGACTTGAAGGCGGCCCGTCGGGATTACCTTCGCATGATCGAATTAGATGCAAACTCGGCTATGGCGCACAACGGTCTGGCCGAGGTCGAGCTGCAGGCGGGACGGTATTTGGAAGCGAAACACGCCGCACAAGATGCGCGTGATCTGGCGCCGCAAGAATGGGTAGCCGCATATAATTTGGGCATGATTGAAGATCGATTGCAGAACAATGAAGCCGTCATCCGCGATTTGACAGCGGCGCTCAAGCTTGAGATACCTGATTCTCGACACCGGTTGTTGACGCATTTATACTTGTGGCGGGCGCATAGTCGACTGGGTGATGACGCCGAGGCGGCGATTGCCCTCGATGCGCTGCGAAAAGAACGCGCCGGCCTGGAAGAATGGCAAGTGATAATGAGCGCTGATGAAGCAACGGCTTTGCGTGAGGTCCTCAGCGGCGATGTGGAGCAAGCCGGGCAGCTCATCGAAAGCGAATCAGTCGAAGCGAGAGTAACCTAAGGTGCCGAAGTGTCAATTCGCCGGCGGATAGCCTGGATTGCTGTCTTCATCTCCGCTGCAATCGGGGCGCTAGGCTTTATCGTCTTCATTCTGGGCGTGCTCATCGAGTTGGCTGACGGCATAACCCAGCCGCTTGACCCGTACATTTCGCCGGTGATGCAGATGTCCTTGGCGGGCTTGTGTTTATCAGCGACGATGATCCTGCTCGGTTTCCTGCTGGTGGGGGTCTTGCTGGCGCGCCAATCAAGACATTACGGCGCCGGCTACGGCGAAGCGTATCGACTCATCCAACGGATGCAGTTCCCCCAGGCAATCCGCCTGCTTGAGCAGGTCCTTGCTGGTGGCAAAGTCACGCCGGATTTGCTAATGCTACTCACAAGCGCATACGCTTACGATGGCCAGTTGGCGAAGGCGCAGGAGACGGCCGATCGAGCTGTGCAGATGTTTCCGCGAGATGCGGGCGCTTATATGACCCTGGCAAACGGCTATCGTATGCAAGCGAGCTATGGCGAGGCGGCAATAGCCTTGCAGACGGCGGCGCAGCTTTCCCCCACACAACCAATAATCTGGGCGGAACTGGGGTTCGTTCAGCAACTGTCCGGCGAACATGATTCCGCCATAGAGTCTTTCAAGCACGCGGCGCTGTACTCAATGTCTTCAATGTATGCCGTGCGCGTGAATTACTACTTGTCGCGCCACTACCATAAGGTGGGCGAGCACGAAAACGCTCGGCACGCCGCAGACCGGATGATCGCGGCAAAGCATGGCTTGCAAGCTTGGAAGTCGACCCTGCGCGCTCTCGAAGGCACAGCCTATGGCAGTTTGCTCCACTACGAAATCGAGACGATCGAAGACGTCATCGCCGAAAAGCTGGGCAAGAGAAAGAACAGCGAATGATCATCATGCGTGATTTGGCGCGGCGCTTGCCCGAGTGGGACGCCCCCGTCAAATTCGCGCTGGCGCTGGCTTTGGCTTTGCTGATACTCCTAGTCGCTTTGGGATTCTTCGGTCCACGGGAGATTCGCGTGCCGGCGCGTGTGGGCGCCTTCGGGCTGCTGGTAACACTGCAAGTTCTTTTCCTCTGGGCCAACAGGCGCGATATCTCGCCATATCATCAAGCGCAGAATTGTTTTGTCGCCGGCGATTATCAGGCGGCGCGCATCATACTCGAAGGCATACCCGAGACTTCGCGAGTATCCGTCGACGCCTTGGTTCTTCTGGGCAATTGCTACCGGCATCTCGGTCTATTTGAGAAGAGCAGCGCCGCGCTGGAGCAGTCGCTGCAGCTAAAGCCGAACCATCATCTGGCGCTGTTCAGCCGCGGAAAGCTCAGCCTCGTCCTGGGCGAATATGCCAGCGCCGCCGAGATGATATCCAGAGCGCTACGCGCCGGCGCGCCCGGAATCGTGCGTTTCGAATTGGGGCAGGCGCATATGCTGTCGGGCGAGCGCGAACGAGCGCTTTCTCAGTTTCGCGCCGTCGAAACAGAATTGGCGGATGATCCAGCACTGACTTTGGCGATTCGCCACTATCTAAATCGTCTGGGTGAGCGTGAGCGCCCCAGCGCGGAATTGACGCGCGCCGGGATCAGCCACTGGCGGGAGGAAGCGACAAAATACGAGACGACACCCTACGGCGAAGAAGTGAGGCTTCTGCTTGACGAATTGGAAAACGGGCTGATGGATGATTGAATCTCCCGCCGCATATACCGCCGTTGCAGGCCCTGTGTGACCCACCCTTTCACGATGATGCGAAATACGTCATAATCCCTGCTGGTTTGCGGCCCGGATGGGGCGAAAAACGAGGAGGTGCTTACGTGGTGTCACATGCACATGTGTACACACCGCGGGTCATTGCTGTATTGGTACGACGGACACAAGAATTCAGCGGAATCCGAGAATAGGGCATTCGTATCAAGGCAGTGGAGAAGTGGTGAAGCATGTTTAGAGAAGTAGACTCTCAGGTCAACAGCGAAGCAATCAACCGGCTGGAGCAGCAGCAGCTAGACTTCTGGCGTTTCAACCGCATATTTGAACGAACGACTGAAGGCCGGGAAGACGCGCCCCGCTATGTATTCTACGAAGGTCCGCCAACCGCGAACGGCACGCCCGGCAGTCATCATGTTATGTCGCGGGCATTTAAGGATATGTTTCCGCGTTACAAGGTGATGCGCGGCTATTACTGTTTGCGGCGCGGCGGCTGGGACACACATGGCCTGCCCGTCGAAATAGAGGTGCAGAAAGAACTCGGCTTCGAGACCAAGGCGCAGATCGAAGAATATGGCGTGGCGCAATTCAATGCGATGTGCCGTGATAATGTCTTCCGCCACATCAATGAATGGGAGAAACTGACGGAACGCACCGCCTTTTGGGTCAATCTGGATGATGCCTATGTGACGTTTTCCAACGACTATATCGAAAGCGTCTGGTGGATCCTCAAGCAGTTTTGGAATAAGGGCCTGCTTTACCGCGGATATAAAGTGGTGCCTTACAGTCCCTCATCCGGCACCCCGTTAAGCAGCCATGAGGTGGCGCAGGGCTACAAGACTATTGTCGATCCCAGCATCTATGTTCGTTTTCCGGTTCGAGGGCAGCCGGGGGTATATTTCCTCGCTTGGACGACAACACCTTGGACGCTGCCGGCCAATGCCGCGCTGGCCGTTGGGGAGGACATCACCTACGTTCGGATCGAGGGGCCTTCTTCTGACGGGGAAGGCGTCGAGCAGCTCATCCTCGCGGAAGACCTGATGGAAAGGGTGTTGACCGACTCAGACGCCTACAAGGTCGTTGAACGCATGAAAGGCCGGGAGCTTGTAGGATGGCGTTACCAACCACTCTATACTTTTCTGCCGGTTGAGCAGGACTACACCTACGTCGTGGCGACCGATTATGTCAGCGTAGGAGAAGGAACCGGCATTGTGCACACGGCGCCGGCCTACGGTGTTGACGATTTGGCGACCGGCCGCAAGCATGATTTGCCCGTTCTGATAACGGTGGATGAGACCGGGTGCTTCGTCGACGCAGTCTTGAATTTTCGCGGCATGTGGTTCAAAGACGCGGACAGGCACATCATCGACGACCTGATCGAACGGGGCTTGATGTATCGGCACGAAACCTACGAACACACTTACCCGCATAACTGGCGCGATGGCTCGCCGCTGATGTATTTCGCGCGCGAAACCTGGTTCATCGATACGCTGAAATACAAGCAGCAGATGATCGACCTAAACAAAACCATCAAATGGGTGCCCGAGCATGTTCGGGATGGTCGCTTCGGCAATTGGCTGGAGGACCTCAAGGAATGGTCGCTTGGTCGCGAGCGCTATTGGGGGACGCCCCTGCCTGTATGGGTGGACGACGAGACTGGCGATATGATCTGCATAGGCAGCATCGAGGAATTGAGCGAGCTTTCCGGACGCGATCTCAGCGAGCTGGATTTGCACCGTCCCTATGTCGATGAGGTGACATTCGACAACCCGAATGGCGAAGGCGGCACGATGCGCCGCGTGCCCGAGGTCATTGATGTCTGGTTCGATAGCGGCGCAATGCAGGTGGCGCAGTGGGCATATCCCCGCGAAAACAGCGACATTTTGGAAGAGCAGCATCCGGCGGATTATATCTGTGAAGCCGTTGACCAAACGCGCGGCTGGTTCTACAGCCTGCATGCAATTGCGGCAATGCTTTTCGAGACGGTGGCCTTCGAGAATGTGATTTGTCTTGGTCATATTCTGGACGAGCAGGGCCAGAAAATGTCAAAGAGCAAAGGCAATGCGATTGACCCCTGGATTGTTCTGGAGCAATTTGGCGCCGATGCTTTTCGCTGGTACATGTACACATCGGGCCCGGCAGGAGATTCACGCCGTTTTTCACTGAATGCTGTTGGCGATGTTATCAAGAAGTTCTGGTCCACTCTGTGGAATACTTACAGCTTCTTCGTGACCTACGCCAATATCGATGGATGGACGCCGCAATCTCAGGCGCCGGCGCCGGCCGAACGAGAACCGCTCGATCAATGGCTACTGGCGGAATTGCATTCCCTGGTCGGAGTTGTCACGGCGGCTTTTGAAGATTATGACGCGGTAAACGCGACGCGCCCGATCGAGGATTTCGTGGAGCGACTCAGCAACTGGTACGTCAGGCTTAGCCGGGACCGTTTCTGGAAGAGTGAGATCGACGACGCCAAACTGTCGGCTTATGCGACGCTGTACGAAACATTGACGACATTGACGAAACTGCTGGCGCCAACGATGCCATTTCTGAGCGAAGCTCTTTATCGCAACCTGGTTGCCGAACAGAACAGCTCACAGGCAGAAAGCGTACACCTCTCACAGTGGCCAGAAGTTGATGAGTCGCTTGCCAATGCCGGACTCATGACTGAAATGGCGCTGGTGCGGAGGTTGGTCAGCCTGGGACTATCGGCGCGGAACGCAGCTCAGACCGGTGTTAGGCAGCCGCTGGCGGGCGCGCAATTTGCCCTGCGGGATGTATCGGAGTCAGCCATCGTCGAGCGCTACGAGGATCTGATCAAAAGCGAGTTGAACCTTAAGAGCGTAACCGTGATGGGCGCTGACGAAGCAACCGCCTTTGAAAGCACGACGATCTATAAGCTTAATCCTTTGCCGCGCTTCCTGGGCAGGAAGTACGGGAAGGACTTCAAGGCGATCCAGGCAGCTCTGCGCGATGGCGAGCAGGACTTTGTGCGTCCCTTTGCCGAGCGCTTATTGGCCGGTGGCAGCATCACACTGGAGTTGAACGGCTCCCGCTTTGAGATTCTCAACGAGGAATGTGAGGTCAAGGTCAGTGTCGAGACCCCAGAAGGCGCCGTCGAAGACAACGGATACGTCGTGGTGTTAGATCTCCAATTGACATCGGACTTAGTTGAAGAGGGACTGGCGCGGGAACTGATTCGCCGGATACAGAATCTGCGGAAGAAGGCGGACTTTGCCTTGGACGACCGCATCGAGATCGTGTACTCCGATGCGTCCAATTCGGTAGACGCGGTCCTGCAACTCTTCAGCGGTTACATCAGCGAAGAGACGCTGGCTGATAGCCTGGGGCCTGGTGACGTGACGGCGGAATTCGTCAGCGAGGAATTGGAATTGAAGGGCGAAGGCCTGACGGTCGGCATAAAGCGCGTTAGCTAACTTGTAGAAGTTGACCAAGTCTTGTGACAGGGCAATATGCTAATATGCATTTGCCCTGATTTTTTGTCTTGCATTTGCGCTATAATTGGTGATATCGTACAAATACTCTGAGAAGTATTGTATATTTCGCGGAATTTGCGGTTTTGTTCGTCCGGTATTTCAGCGAGTTCCAGACTGGAATCTAGTTATGTCAGATAAGAATGTCGCTTCATTACAGGCTTTGCTTCGTTACTGTTTGCCCTTGGGCGCAAGTATCGTGGCTGGCGATCCCGAAACGGAAGTGAACTGGTCGGTAACAATCCGGGCGCAGCCGCCGGTATTTCCCGATATCTACGGTGGCGAGCTTGCGCTGCTTTCCATGGATGTGCTGCGCAGTTTTGATAGTCGGCTCACGCTGGCGAGCGTCTTGCGCCAACTCGCGGGATTTGATGTTGCCGCGGTGCTTGCCACTGGTTCGGTTAGCCAGGAAGCGATTGATGCCGCGAACGATTGCGGGGTCGCGCTATTGTCCGCGCCGGAAGAAGCCAGCCTGACTTCAATTGAGCGCGCAGTAAATGCGCTGATTCTAAATCAGTCTGCGCGGTTGACTGAACGCGCGATTGAGATTCAGCGTCAGTTAACGCGCCTTGCCGCCGAAAACCGCGATCTGAACAGCCTGCTGCAAGTAATGTCGCGCTCAACCGGCAAGCCGCTTGCGATCCACAATGAAGCGGGCGCATTGATTACCCAGATCATGCCCTATGTTGGACGCCGGGCGCTGAACGGACGAAACCCCGCGATTGTGGCTGGTACAGTTAAGTTCCGAGATTGGATCGAAGATGAAGCGCCTTCCGCTGTGGGGGTAATTAGCGCGAGTCCATTGGGTTATACGATCGTTCTAAAGGTGGAAAAACGCGTTGCGGGATACCTCTCCTTGATTGACGGCGACGACAGCTTGAATGACTTCGATCGTCTGGTCTTAATCAACGGCGCGGACGTCTGCGCGATTGAAATGGCGAAAAACCGCGCTATTGCCTCAGCCGTCGAGCAGACGCGCGGCGATTGGATCCAGATGTGGCTGAGCGGTACGCCCGCCGATGATGATCTATTGCGTACGCGCGCGCAGCAGGCCGGCTTTGAGCCGGCGTCGCAGTATGTTGTAGCCGTGTATCGAGCGACATCAATGGCCGGGCAATCGACGCGCCTCGAACCGCTGCTCTCCCTCGTGCGCAACGATATTTCGCGCCGCGGTATTGATGGCGCAGTGGGGCAGTATGTGGATGTAGTCGTTGCTCTTTATCGCTTGGATGACGAAGACGGCAGCGCCTTGGCCCGGGCGCGCGCGTCGGTTGAAGCAGTGCGTGCGGAGCTTGATCAGCGAACGCCTGATGCGCTCATAGCGGCCGGGATAAGCCGTCCGGCAACCGGCTTGTCAAATCTGCGTGACGCCTATCGAGAGGGAAAGGACGCGGTGGGTATCGCCTACGAGCTAAGCGACTGCGATTCGACCACATATTATGGCGACCTGAAGCTGTATCAACTGCTGCTGGCATTGAAGGAACGCAATCTTGGGCACCTGCAGCGCTTTTATGAGGATGCTTTGGGTCCCCTGGTTGCCCACGATCGACGCAAGCAGAGCGACTTGATTCGCACGCTGAGCGGTTTCTTCGCCGCTAACGGCAATCTGGCGAGGGCCGCTCAAGACCTGGACGTGCATCGCAATACACTGGTTTATAGGCTGGAACGCATCGCGGATTTGACGAATCTGGACCTTGATGACTCCGACAACCGGCTGATTCTGCATTTGGCGCTGAAGACCCAACGTGTGCTCGCGACTATCCCGAGCGAAACTTCGCCTGTCTAAGACTTATTGTCAAATAGCATAGAGAAGAAGAGCCGCCTAACTGCAGGTCGGCGGCATACTCATACTGGTCGACTGCTTCCGTCAACTCTCGTTGACTATCTTATGCGCCACAGGCGGCCCGATTTTCACGAAGTGATCGCCCGGCCGCCGCAACAGGCCATAGAGTGGCTCAGCCGCCTCAGATTGGTGGTTGTCTTCGAGCGTGCGAATATAGGCGTTCAGCAATTCGCGCACATCGTCTTGCCCGTCCTCGTCCAGCGGCTGGATTTCGACAACTGAACCAGATGCGATGCGATTTCGAATGGCATCGACAGTCAAGCCCATCTTCGGTTGAACACGCTGGTAGACGACGCCGCCGGTCATACCGGCGCACATCCACGGACCGGGATCGCCCAGAACAACCGCGCGCCCGGAGGTCATATACTCGAAGGCGTAGCCTTTCAGGTTCGCTCGCGCTCCCAAGCCGCCCAAGCTATCGTTCAGCGGCTGGTCAATTTCGCCGCCGAATACGACGTCAGCGCCGCTCATTCTGATACAGGCCCGCGTATCGGCGTCGCCTTGTACCATGAAGAGGCCGCCCTGCGCGCCATAGGCGAAGCTCTTGCCGACGGAACCGTCGAGCCGCCGCCCGTTGTGATTCAGACCCTTCAGGATGGCAACCTTGCTGCCCAGGGCGCATTTGCCGACGCCGTCCTGCGCGCCACCTTCCACGAGCACATTGACCGGGTCATCAATGAAGGCGGCGAGTCCATTGCCAGGGATCGCTGAATTGCTAAAGCTCAGATTAATGGCATTGATGCGATCGGTCTGCGGAACATCTTTGCGCTTTATTGCTCCGGAGAGATGTGTGCCCAGAGCGCGATCCATCGCCATAACTTGCTCATCATCGTAGGTCAGCTCGTATTCACCGCGGCCGACGTATTCTGTGACGATATCAGTGATCTGCTTGCTGACGGTATTTCGGGGACGCGTGACACGCCGGCCGCCGGGTTGCGCAGGAGTTTTCTGCCCGCGCGGGACGGGTTTCAACAAGTGGCTCAGGTCGATTCGGTCGTGGTGAGAGCGCTGGTAGAGAAGATCGGCACGGCCGACGATTTCCTGCAAATTGCTGATGCCCATCTTTGCCAGCCATTTGCGTATGTCTTCGGCAAGCGCGTCAAACATATGCACAATGCTGTGCGGGGAGCCGCGCTCCTCGAAGGGGCGGAAGGCTTTGAAACTGCGCTTCTCCGCCTCTTCCTTGGTTTTGACATGCGTCGTTATGCCGACATGGCAGGTGCCATCTTGGCAGCCGCGGCAAATCGTACAGCCTAAGGCAACCATAGCGAGGGTGGCGAAGCCGACTCGGTTCGCGCCGAGGCATACCATCTTGATGACATCGCGGCCGCTCTTCATGCCGCCATCGACCCAAATCTCCACATCGTCGCGCAAGCCACTCTCAATCAGATGACGATGAGCCAGCCAGACACCAATCTCCGCCGGCAGCCCCACATGCCGCAAAGCATGCGCGCGCGCGGCGCCTGTACCGCCGGTGTAGCCAGTGATCGTGATGATATCCGCGCCGGCTTTGGCTACGCCAACAGCGATAATGCCAATGCCGGGTACGACCGGCAGTTTGACCGAGACCTTGGCATGTGGATTGGCCGTCTTGAGTTCATCAATTAACTGCGCCAGATCTTCGATTGAGTAGAGGTCGTGATTGTTGCTCGGCGAGATCAAGCCGACACCCGGCGTTGTGCTGCGGACAGCCGCAATTTGCTCGGTGACCTTGTACCCGGGGAGGTGGCCACCTTCTCCCGGCTTCGCGCCCTGTCCAATCTTGATTTCGATATAGTCGGCGGCATTCAGGAAGGCGATATTGACGCCGAAGCGCCCCGATGCCACCTGTTGCCCTCGATTGCGCGGGTGCCGTCCCAGCAGGTCGTGTATCTCCCCGCCTTCGCCATTCATGCAAATGATATTGAGCAGATGCGCGGCCTCGGCATAGCATCGATAGGCTAATTCACCCTGGGAGCCGAAAGACATCGCGCTGATCAACACGGGCATATCGTAGCCCTTCACACTGATGTCGACTTCTTCTGGCTGGATAGGCGCGTCACACTCTTTCAAGCCGAGGATGTGGCGGAGCGAAACCGGCATTGAATCTTCCAGCCTAAGCAAAGTTTCGGTGTAGTCGTCGAATTGCAGCTCCCCATGGGCGACAGCTTCCGCCTTCTTCCACATCTTGGGATAAAAGCGTTCAGGATTCTTGAGCCGCGCCCGTACTTCTCCGCGGAATTCACCCGCGCGTTCTTGAGCGTCTTCGTAGACGGATGTCCAGGTCAGTCCGCGCCCCGTCGAACCAAAGTAATTGGGTGTGCCGAGTATGTTGGCGATGTTTCGCGACAGTCCGATGGAACTGAAGCTATGACCATAACCGCGCAATTCGTGACAGCCGATCGTTGATGTGATTTTCTGCAAGCCAGCGCGCATCGCGGTCAACGTATTGCCCAGGGCAGTTCCCACATGTTCCGCGTCAAGCGGCTTCCTGCTGCCGCGTGGCGCCGTGCCCAAGCCAACGGCGTACATCGCATAAGGCAGGATGGCGTTGGCGCCGAGGCTGAGGCAGATTGCCAAGTCATGCAAGTCGCGCAGCGCGCCCGAACGCACAACGATACCAGTGCGGCGGCGCAGATTAGGCGTCGTATCCGACTGGCGCAAGGCCTTGTCGACCGCAGCAACAGCGAGCAGCGGATCAATGTATAACTCTTCGCCTGTCGCTATTGTGCTGTCATCGAGGATGACGCACTGCGCCCCATTTGTGACCGCCTCAACGGCGCGCTTCTGCAAAGACTCCACCGCTTGGTCGATTGTCGTGTCCATCGGACAGCCCATCGAAAAGAAGGCGGCCTTGTCGTCAAAGATACTTGCCAGATCTTGCAAGAGCATGGTGCCATGTTTAGTAGCTAGGTCCCGTACAATTTCAAGATCGTCAAATTCGGGGATTGCATCTAGCAGAAGAGGAATCTGGAGCCGTATTAGCGTGGCGTCTTCTTCGCGCCCGGCGGCGATCTCGGGCCGACAGCCGATCAATACCTGTGACGAGAACTGCGCTTGCTCTCTCTCACGATCGATTGAAGGATTGGTCACTACTGCGATGGTCTCTTTGAAAAAGTCGGCCAGGTTCGCACGCGTGTTGCTCAACGCGGCAAGCGGGCCGTCCCAACCCAGAGAGCCCATCTGTTCTTTTGCATTTTGCGCCAAAGCAGAAACGATCTCCACATGGTAGCGTTCCCAGCCAAAGCCCGCCATGACAGCGGCGTTGACTTTGACGGGCGAATCGGACCAAGGCAGTTTTGTCGCCGTCTTCAATGGTTCCGGCGCATGCTCAAGCAGGGCGACCGGAGACGATTGAGTTTGCAGTTGCTGGCCGCCGTTTGCTCCCGGGCGCATTGGATAACCCGGGTTCGGCGCGGATGCGTCTGGCGCAGCGTCGGCCAACCATATGCCGGCGGAGGCAGGGCTATAGGGTTTGCGATCGCGGTACTTGCTGTAGACGTATTGTTGAATCGCCGGATAGTCCATCACTTCGATGGGTTGACCGGTATTAACTGTCATCGCGATTTTTTCGCCGGGCGCCATCGGCTTCGGGCTGACTGACATAGTATCGAGCGCATAGACGCCTCGTTCTGATGTGATGAAGTATTCCTTCTCCGTCTCCCCATACCAAAGCGGACGCAGCCCTAGGGCATCAACGCTGAAAACGGTTTGGTTTCCGAGACGCGCGACAACCGCGGCCGGCCCCTGGGCGAAAGGCCCGAAGGATTGCCGGAGTTCGGTATACATGTCATGGATCTCCGGCGCATTCTGAATCAGATCATGTTCAAATGGCGGGAAGATATGCTCCATCGCTTCTACGAGATCCAGCCCGTAACGCATGCATAGCGCGTAAATCGTTCGGTCGACGTCCTGCGAATCGGAACCGCTGTCGATCATCGGAATATCAAGCATTTCCGATTCAAGGCGGAATCGCGAAATCGTATTGAACTCGCCGTTATGTCCTATCAGGTTGAAGGGCTGGGCTCGTTCAAAGATAGGATTGGTATTTGTACTGTAGCGCGCGTGCCCCATTGTAATCGCTGAGGCGTAATCGGGGTCGCGCAGTTCCGGATAGTATCGGCGCAGTATTTCGATGGTGCCTTGCACTTTGTAGACTACGCTGTGGGCGGAGAAGGATGGAAAATGAACTTCAAGCTCCCGTTCCAACTGAACCTGCAATTCAAAGAGCGTACGGTCCAAGGCTTCGGATGGGACTTGCCCGTTAATGCCGGCAATCTGCCAAAACACGGGTTCGTTTTTCTCCGCATTGGGTCCTAGTATCTGGCGGTTTACTTTGCCCGCCCGGTCGATCAGGATATGCAGACCCGCCTCACTAATCTGCCGGCAGATTTGATCGACAACGTTTTGCGCCCGCGTCCGGTCGTGGGCGGGGATCATCACATGCGCTACCCAGAAGTTTCGGTCGGTCGCTAGTGAAGACCGCAGGCCGGCTTCCGCCAACCATTTTGTCCACAATTGACGCGGAATATCGGTCAATACGCCAACGCCATCGCCCTCGCCGTTGATATAGCCGGTCCGATGACCCATGCGGGTGAGCGCTTCAATTGTGCGCTTCACGTTGCCATGGGTGGCTTGGCCGCCCTTACGCACGGAACAGATCAGCGCGCAGGCATCACGATGCTCACGATCAATGGGATGAAGGTCAGCAAAGGGATCGTTAATGGTGGGACTAGCTTGTGAAGTCATAACGCATCCTCGTTCCAAGAGTCACGGCCCCGGCAAAAGACAAATACTTGATGCATTCTTTCAATTCGACTGGCTTGAAACCTCTGCTTCAATAATTGTGCTAATACTCCAGATTATAACGCTATTGTACCAGGAACCGAATCCGCCTCAATTGCAAGAAGTCATGGACATACCGCGCCATTACTTAGGCAGTTTGCACAAAGTATAGCGCTAAAGCCTTATCGCATGTCAACATTCGACGGACTCTCACGGTTTTGGGTTCAGTCTATCATAGCGCGCGCGGCCCGAGCAAAGGTCAAGCGGCGGCAAGCAGTCGGCGTATAGTCAGAGCGAGATGCAGCGCCAGCCTGGTTTCCGGGCGATTCAGATCGATGCCGGCGATTTCGTTGATGCGGTTCATCCGATACAGCAGCGTATTGCGATGTACTATCAGCGACTCGGCTGTCTGCGACAGATTCCCGTGGCAGTTGAAATAGGCCTCGAGCGTGTTGATCAGATCCGCATTTTGCCTCATATCATATTCGGTAAGCAATCCCAGGGTGTCCTCGCAGAATTCGCTTAGCCTCTCGCGATCGGAAAGGTTCAAAATAAGTTGATAGACGCCAAGATCGCCGATAAATAAAGGAATATCGGTTTGCAGGCGCTCCGCCAGTTCCTTCGCCTGGACCGCATCGCGATAGCTTGAGCGCCAAGCGTTTACATCACGCGCTACCTGCCCCAAACCAATTGCGACCCGTTTCTGTGGGTACTGCTGCCGAATCTCTTGGCAAAACGCGTCAGCAAGTCTAAGGCTGTTATCGATCGGGTCGGCGATATCGGTGGCATGGAAGACAACCACTTCGCCTTCCTTTTCACGCGTCCAAACGAGAGCCGACGCATCTTGGGCGGCAATAATGGAGTTGACCAGAGTTTCCAATCGGCGCAGTGAGGGATGATCCGCGCCGGTCCAATACAAGACGAAGGCGACGTGGGTCTCGGTCATGTTGTGGTTGAAGCGCTCGCCCTGACGGATTGCCTCCTGTTGGGTCACATCGCCGAGCAGAAGCCGATCAAGAAAGGTGCCGCGAAGTCTCTTTTCGGTTTCGTTCACCGCTTTCTGTTTCGCCATTTCCAGGGCGCAGGCGGCCGCGCCATGTTCGCATACTAGTTGATCAACTTCGTCAAGGTCACTCTCTCGCCCGATGATCGAAAGATAACCGCGCCCGACGTTCTTTGTGACGACCGGAGCAACCAACCTGGCAACGCCCGAAACCGGCAGCGCCTGCATCAAGACCGGAGGGTCCACCTCCATGACGCGATGGCGATCATGAAGCTCCACTGGCAGATTGTCCTGCTTTTTGAGGAAGTATTCGACATCGTCCCAGATCCCTATTAGATTCGGCTGGAGCTTGTGCGATATAGTGTGCAGCCGTTTGTCCTGAATGATGACCGTCTTCTTCGTCAAGCGCGCCATCGCGGCGATAAGCTCGTTCATGCCTTCGTTGCGAGAAGATATCTGCGTCAACTGGCGATATATTTGCGTACCGCGGCGCTCCGTCTGCACCTTTCGGTTGACCAGCAAACTGATGATCGTCTTTTCTACATCTCGAACTCGGACGTCGTCAGAAAGACAGAGCACCGGTATGTTAAAGGACTTGGCTTCTGCCAGAGCGGTCGTGCTTACCAGGCCACAGAAAACTACGGCGGCCGCATCGACCTTCGCCGACCACTGGATGAGTTCCGTATCGCTATGCGCCTTAGGCGGATTGCTCAATGGCGCGATCAAGATCAGTTCGCGCCGTTGTACGCTCTTAGCGGCTATATCATCTTCCGGATGGATAACGGTCGTCCATGTAACTGAACGGTCTAACAAGCCTTCGCCGGAAAGTATATGGGTGCTTAGAGGCAGTGCCAGCTTGCGTACTTCCTCGACGGTGAGATCAGGCGCGCGTGTCATAGTAGCCATGGGTGTCGCCCATGAAATCGGCGCGATTGAAATAGGCGCTGGTGAGGG
>JAPOYU010000112.1:0-2279 GCA_026706395.1 Chloroflexota bacterium | reverse complement strand
TGAAGTCCTCTGCTTGCGCTTAACTATCGCGGACAAATATGCCTAGCGCGATCACCGTGGCTGCGCATGCCACCACGATCAGTGACAAATCCTGCTCCGGCCGGCTGAAGAAACTGTATCCGGCGGTAGCGAACAATAGTGCCGAAGACACCCAACCCGACAGGGATATGCCTAGTCCACGGCGCAGCCGCGTTATGCTCCAAGTGAGGAAGACTATGCCGGTGACTAATGGCGTCAAACCGTGATGCAGCGTGAGCCAGTGTTGTAGCATATCCGTAACTAGCAGGATTCCAACAACGGCAAACCACGCTAGCCGCTCCAATCGATATTCGTCAGCGGCTCTAAGCGCTGGCGCTTCGCTATGGGTTGAAATCTCAGCGTCCATTTTGGATGATGTCCTTATTGTCACTAACGCTAGCATTGTTAATCCTGTCCAGGATTCGCTAGACAGATTATACAATGCCTTATGCAATCTGCCTAGATTTCTCTGTTCAAGTTGAAGCGCCGCGAAGCGGAAACGATTGAGAAGGGACTAAGTATTTGTCAGTTCTAGTCCCAATTGGACAACTGCGGCCCGCATCTTATCCGGCACGATCGCGTCATCAAACCGACGCAGGCGCGCAGTCTTGCGTCGCTTGATTGTCATCTGGAATCGGACAGTTTACCTTTGGCGCTCTTGCATCAGTCTTTTGTAGGCGCCTTGCCAGGCTTCGGGGCTCCGCGTCATGCGTTTAATCTGAATGGCGGCAACATGGGGGAAGAGACTTGCCATGGCATCAGGCAGTTTGTCCCAACTATCAGTTCTGATCAATTCTTCAAGCGACTTTGCCATGAGGGAGGCCCACCACCACTTTTGCTGGAAATCGTCAGATTTTTTCCAGTAGCCACGCTTTTCCCAAGCCCGCATCGACTCTTCGACGGTCAGGTCAATACCCCGAAGGGAGTATACTAGCGTTGCGGCCAGATCTCTTGTTTCTTCGTTGATATCCTGCTGTTGGCTCAGGCGTCGTAAAATCTCAGCGATCGTCCGCATGTGCGCGCCTCGGCGTTTGCCCGGGCTATTTGTATTGATAACCCGCGCCATCAGCTACGCGCAGCTTCCGAACTTGTGTGATGAGGTCTAATGCCGCGATAGATGCGTACGCCACCTATCGTCTTCAAGATCTTTTCCGGATCGCGCCCGGTGAACTCCGCCAGTTCGATCGCGCTAAGCGGCCGGTTTCCGTTAACGAGCAAGGCGCGAAACACGCTATCAATCAGGCCGATATTTTCGCCGATGAAATCTTCGCCTTCGGAAGACTCTTTAATAGCCAGTCGCAGTGTGTCCAGTTGAAAGACTTCACCAGTTTCCGGATGAATGTAGTCAAAAACCTCCCGCAGGTCGCGGTGCTGCAACGCTTTCTGTTGCTCCTGCGACAAATGAGTGAGCAAATACCTCTGCAGGTCGTCCCGGCTTTGTTCCCACCAACCGTAGTCGATGAAGAACTTTGTTTCGACGCTTGGTTTTATCAGGTAACTCAGGGACATCCAGCAATCCCTTGCGCTAGTTGCTCATCTTCCAGTAGTTGCCGCCAACGTAATCAAAACTGGGGTTTGTCAGTAATGTAGCGAACATGGGTCCCGGCGGGCACCTTCGCAACACATTGAGCGTGCTATAAAGCACTTTGGAATGGACAGTGCCCTGTGGATTCTGTTTGCTCAATTCGCGCACCAATCCGCGAAGAAGTTCGGCCAGAGGCACATGTTTGGCCTGGAGTTCTTTACCCAGGCTGTCGACTTCCGGCAGGTTAGTTACGCCGACGATTATCATCTCATCATAATCAGCGCCTATTGCGCGTTTGGCGGTCTGGCATTGCAACTGCCGCCCGTCAAGCCTCTCGACCACCGGTATCCATTCAGTCCGCGGGCGATATGTGTCAAACTCGATTTCGATGCGGCTCGGATCATCGGTTTGAGTCAAGTACACGTAGGCGCCGACTGGCAAATGGTGCTTCTGATATAGCGGCGCCAACCCGACGACATACTTGAATTCGTGTACGACCCAACAGGGAAGCTCCTGCTTGTCCAAGGCATCAACTATGGTTATTGCGATACGCGGCGTCTTGGCGGCGGGGAATACGTATTTTGTCTCCGAATTGATCGGCAAGGTGCCGACACGCCGATGCGGATAAATCAAAGTAAGACTGACTTCTTCTTCCGGTCGAGGAGAAGTCACTTGCGAATGTTCATCGTCGAGGTCGTATTCCAATTGCCTCATCTCCCGCGTCAGAAGGCTGCGG
>JAPOYU010000120.1 GCA_026706395.1 Chloroflexota bacterium | reverse complement strand
ATCAGTTATGAGCAGAAGCCCTATCGGCGGGCGATCATGCAGAGCTTCGGCGCCAGCGTCACCGCCAGCCCCAGCGATTCGACCAATGCCGGGCGCGCCATCCTCGAGGGGGATCCCGACAGCACCGGCTCGTTGGGCATCGCCATCAGCGAGGCAGTTGAAGTGGCGGCGACCAGCGGCGGGGTATACAAGTATTCGCTGGGCAGCGTCTTGAATCACGTTTTGATGCATCAGACGGTGATCGGGCAGGAAGCGCTGGAACAGATGGAGCTGGCGGGCGAATATCCGGATGTGGTGGTGGGGCCGACAGGCGGCGGCAGCAATTTCGCCGGCATCGCCCTGCCCTTCTTGCATCAGAACTTGACGGCCGGCAAACAGACGAAATTGCTGGGCGTCGAGCCGGCCGCTTGCCCGAGCTTGACGCGGGGGGTATACGCTTATGACTTCGGCGATACGGTGGGCATGACGCCGCTGGTGAAGATGTACACGCTGGGTCATGGCTTCGTGCCGCCGCCGCTGCATGCCGGTGGCTTGCGCTATCACGGTATGGCCTCGATCATCTGCGAACTGTGGGATCAGGATTTGCTGTCGATGTATGCCATCCCGCAGATGGAGACCTTTGGCGCGGCCCTGACCTTTGCTAAAGCCGAGGGCATCATCGCCGCGCCGGAAGCGGCCCACGGTATCGCTGGTGCGATCAGGGAAGCTGAAGCGGCGAAGGCAGCGGGCGAGGAGCGTGTCATCCTCTTTAATCTCTGCGGGCACGGCCACTTCGATATGAGCGCCTACGATGCCTACCTGGGCGGAGAGCTATCGAATTATGAGTATCCGCAAGCGGAGATCGAGCGGGCAATGGAGGCGCTGCCGCAGGTCGGATAATCGGTCATATCGACGTTTGGCGCTCGCAACGCTGCCCCCGCCAATCGCGGAATCGCTTCGAGGTCAAGTAGCCCGTCTTTCTGGACGCCACTATAATGGAATCAGCCATTATTTGGTGAGGGGACGTGACCTGATGAAGCCGAGACTGCTGGTAACGCTGCTGCTCTGCGCGACCTTGTTGACCGCCTGTTATCGACAGACTGAGGAATCATTTCAGCAAGCCGACAGCGCTGAAGTCGTAGTCGCGGCCACGCCGACCAGCATTGAAGCGGTCGTCGAAGACGGCACGGTTAGCGCTGACGAAGGAGCGGGCTCCTTCCCCGAGACGCCGCAGTACGTGACGCCGGAGACGGTACCCGGGCAGGTCGAGCAGCCGACGGTTGAATCGCCCACGGCGATTCCGATCACCGCTACCCCGCTGGCGGAGACGCTGACGCCATTTGTCCGCCCGACAGAGACAGTGGCATTTGCGGAAGAGCTCGACCCCGATCATGAGTGCGTCTATACGGTGCGGGCGGGGGACAACCTTTTCCGGCTGTCTTTGAACTGGAATACGACGGTGCAAGAGATTATGGACGCAAGCCAGGTCGACAGCGATGCGCTATCGATTGGGCAACTGCTTCTGCGACCGGGCTGCGAGTATTCTCCGCCCACAGCCAGACCGACTGTGCTGCCGGCGCCGGCGCTAGTCGAGACCGAGACGCCTGAGGCTACGACGGAAGAAGGAGCCGAAGTCGCGGTTGAACCCGTGGATACGGCGACACCATCTCAGCCGCGGATCCATGTGGTATCGTCGGGTGACACAGTCGAGAGCATCTCGTTGAGGTATCGCGTGGACGTCAACCAATTGGTCGCGCTAAACAGTCTCACCAACCCGAATCGGCTGACGATTGGCCAGGAATTGCTCTTGCCGGACTAGTCGGCTTACTCCCGTTGGAAGGTCGTCGGGCTCAGGCGCTTGAGGACGGCCTGCGACAACTTCAATACACTGGCGTAGTCATCGAGATTCAGCAGCGCCGTCGGCGAATGAATATAGCGGCAGGGCGCTGAGATCGGCATGGTCGGGATGCCGGCCTGCGCTATGTGAATTGCCCCGCCATCGGTGCCTCCGCCATCCATGGTCTTAACCTGGTAGGCGATATCGTTTGCTTCAGCCGTTTCGCGCAGGAAAGCGAAGACGCGCGGGTCGGTGATCATCTGCCTGTCGGAGAGGGTGATGACGGCGCCTTCGCCGAAGCGCGTTCCGGGATTGGTGGGCAGGTCGCCCGCATCGGCTTCGCGGTTAGGGTCCGGCACATCGTAAGCGTAGGTGCCTTCGAGCACGATGGCGGCGTCCGGCCGCAAGCGTTGGGCAGCCACTGTAGCGCCGCGCAAGCCGATCTCTTCCTGCGCGGTGAAGGCGGCGGCGATGGTGACCGGATAAGGCCCACTCTGCAAGATATCGATCAGGATGGAACAGCCGACGCGGTCGTCGAATGCTTTGCCGCGCACGACGCTATCGCTGAGGTGGTCAAAGCCCCCGTCGAAGGCGATGCGGTCGCCGGGTTTGGCGGCGCTGCTATCGCTGGCGCCCACATCGATGCGCAGGTTGTCCATTGCGACGGTTTTCATGTCGCGGCCCATGTGGATCGGCTTCCAGAGGACGACGCCGGGCCTGCGATTTCTACCGACTTTGACGCGCAGCCCGGGCAGAATGCGCGGATCAATGCCGCCGACATTGGTGAACTGGATTAGGCCGTTGGAGTCGACGGCGGTGACCATCATGCCGACTTCGTCCATGTGGGCGGCGATCATCACGACATAGTCGGGATAGACGGAGCCGCGCTGCCGGGCGGTGAGGTTGCCGAGGGCATCGACTTCGATATTTGTGGCGTGATCCCGTATGGCGGAGAGCACGATGCCGCGGACGTCATCTTCTTCGCCGCTTACGCCAATGGCGTTCGACAACTCCTCGAGGTGCATATTCTGTCCCTATCCCCTGAAACGGCAGAGACTGCGAGTATAACGAATTACGGGCCGAGCGATAAGCTTGCGGCTCATTGCCCTTCTTCCACAGGCGGCGCGTTTATGGCAGGACCGGAAGGCGCCGCAAACAAAACGTGGGCGGCATCGCGACCGCCCACATTTGAAATCAGAAACATGGCTTATGTCTAGCCTGGCGTAGGCGTGATGGTGGGCGTCGCGGTCGGATTCAGACTGTTAATGAGGTTGGAGAAGATATTGCCGATTGCCGGGCCCAGCAGTAACAGAATAACGATAACGACTACCGCGACCAGGACGAGGATTAACGCGTATTCGACCAAGCCTTGTCCGCTTTGATTTCCTGGTTTGAACGCCATCAGAATACTCCTGCGATAAGTGTGTTGGCGAGAATGAACGGCACACGATCACTTGGCTTCAATATAGCATAGGTTTTTTCCGTGGGCAATCAGGCTCTGCGGCCGGGGCTGGTGAATTTCATGGACTTGGAACGTACACCGCATTCTGCACAGGAGGACTCGCGCTGGGGCTAGTCGTAGCGGAGCACGTTCATGACCCGCTCTTTCAGGGCGACCCGGGCGCTGAGAAAGGTGGCTGTCCAGCCGATGAGGATTGCGGCGATGAAAAGGGCGATGGCGGTCAGCCGGGCGTCGGTCGGCAAAGGGATGGCGATACCGCCGGCGGCGGACAGTAAGCTGATGCAAAGGGCGCTGACGCCAATGCCGATGACGGCGCTGAGCAATCCGATCAAGCTCGACTCGATGAACATGACTTGCAAGACACGGCGAGAATTGAGTCCGATAGCTTTGAGGATGCCGATTTGGCGGCGGCGTTCCAGGGTGGAGAGGGCGACGGTGTTCGCCATGATGACGGCAGCGGCGAAGAGGGAGAGCAGGCCAACGATTGTTGGAATAGCGGCGAATTGGTCGATGAGGCGGCTCATCAAACCGTCGATGAATTTCAGGTCAAGCGCGAGCGCGAAGATCACAGAGGACAGCTCAGCCAAGGCGCGGTTGAGTTCCGCTTCGGGGACCTGGAAGACATAGAGCGTGAAGCCGGGGGAGAGCGAAGCGGGCAAGACAGCGGGCGGGATCAGGGCGCTGGGTTCCCCAAAGCTGGCCGAGCCTCCGCTGAAATCGGCCGTGCCCACGACCTCCAGCTCAAGGTCTGGCGCGCCGTCGAGCCGAATGCTGTCTCCGACGGCGACGCCGAGCTCATCCGCCAATTCCAGCGGCAGGACGACAAGGGCTTGCCCGGCGTCTTCCAGCGTGAGCATGCGGCCGGCGCTGGTTGCCGGTTGGCCGCTGTAGATATCCGGCTTATTTGAATTCCAGACGGCGAATTCGAAGCCGATGGGCTCGGCGAGTGGCGCGCTATTTACCGCGGCGACTTCGTCGTCGAAGCTTTCGATGGTGGTTCGGTAGGTGATATCGACCTCGGCAAGGGCGCCGTCTATGGCGTTTTCGATGAGATTCCGCGGCAAGCCGGGAAAGGGAAATACGAGAACATTGCCGCCAAAGGTTCGGCTGAGTTGGAGATTTATCAGTTCGCGCGTGCCCTCGCCGACGAAGGCGATGCTGCTCAATGCGAACATGCCGGCGCTTAAGGCGAGCAGGGTAATGGCGGTGCGCAGACGATTTGCCGAGAGGTTGCGCTGGGCGAGGCGGAAAGTGACCATGCCCAGAGATGGGATGCGTCCGATAAGGAAGATTATGAGCCAGAGTATGGCGATCAGAACGGCAAACAGAATGAAGACGGCGGTGACGCCGAGGATGCCAGCCAAGTAGGGCGATGGAGTAGAGACTTCGCCGGCGTCGCTTATCGAGCTGAAACTTCCGGACTCGCGGAGCGCTTCTCGGTCTTCGGGCGTGAGGCGCTCGGCATCGCGCGCGGCGATTTCGGGAACGCGGCTTTCCGTCAGTTCAAAGGACGGGCGCAGGATATGCCCGACGACCAAGCCGAGGCTGATGGTGACAAATATGAGGAGCAAGAGCGATTGCAGAATACCAAGCGCGACCAGATGATTTTCGTTGGGGCGCAGGATGATGCTGGGACGGACTTTGACAGCGGTGAGAATGGGCGCGACGCCGAAGATAGCGGTTACGACCATGCCCAAGGCGAAGCCGAAGACAAGCGCCTCGGGGTAGACCTTCCATACAAGCGGCTGGCGGAGGGCGACGGAGCCGTATTCATTGACAATGACGCTGAGGCCGACGCCGGCGATAAGCCCGATGACGCTGCCGGCGAAACCGAGCATCAGCCCCTCGGCAAAGAAGAGTGAAGCAACCTGGCGACCGTGCAAGCCGAAGGTTTTGACCGCTGCGATTTCGTTTGTGCGCCGGCGGACCAGTACCAGCATGGTATTCATGATGCCGACGCCGCCGATGAGCAGCGCCCCAAGCCCCATAACAACGACGAAGTCGCTGAGGTATTGCGAGATTATTTCGTAGCGTTCGAGAAAGTCATAGATATCTGTGGAGCGGACGTCTGGCGCCAGCGCCTCGACTTCAGTAGCGAGTCGATCGAGCGCTTCTTCGTCCGGTGAATCGGGAAACAGAACGCCGATGCGATTGGGCGCGAAGTTTTCGCTGATCACCGCCCGAGCATTGGCGAGATCGAAATAAGCGAAGCCGAAGAACGCATTGAGGAAGTTGGTGACGCTGCTCTCTTCGGCGACCGAGACGATGCCGCGCACGGTGAAGGGTTCTTGTGTTCCGCTGACGCGCACGGTGTCGCCGACGCTGATTTCATTCTGCGCCGCGAGGTTGTCGCTGATGACGACATCGTTGCCGCCGGTGAAGAGCTGGGCGAGAGGCGCGTCCGGCGGGTCGAGGGCGAGGATGCTGTGGGTGGGCGGGTAGGTCTGCGGATCAATGAAGTTGCTGCCGATGAAACTTGGACGGCCGAATCGCTCATCGCCGGCTTTGCTGATTTGCATATTGCGTCCGCTCATGTAGGCCGAGGTTCGCGCGCCATTGGCTTCCGCCCAGGCCAGCAACTGACCCAATTCTTCGGGCGTGAAGGCGCGGGGATCGTTGCTGCCGAAGCCGCCGAAGATGCTGTCATTGCGGATCAACAGATCGCCCTTGACCTCAATGCGGACGTTATTCGTTAGCGTGTCGCCCACGGCCAGGCCAAGCGAGCGCAGGGCGACAACCGTGGCGACGCCGGCGCTGATGCAAAGGATGGCCAGCGTGGTCCAGCGGCCGCCGCGGCCGATGTTGCGCAGCGCGTACATGAAGATGAAGCGAAGACGGTGGGTCATTGGGCATCCTGTACAGTCGGACAGGTATTTAACCACAGCCGCTCGCAAGTCACAACTCGGTTCACAGAAAATAATCAATCTGAAACGCAGCGGACATGTAGGGGCGAGCCAATAACGCGCCCGTCGAAACCATATATGCGCTCTTTCGGACGACCTAAGGCTGCCCCTGCACGGCTCCTGAAAAAGAGAGCGCAGAGAGACTTGACTGGAGGCGCCGACTGAATGCTCGCCTGACCTTGCCTGGCGACGCCGGCTCGACTATATTTGGTCGTTATGCAGGCGGATAGCGGGACAGGACGGCAGCATGGGCAGACCGGTAATCGGCATCACAAGCGGCGGACGGAGCGAGGAGTATATTCGGTCGCGGCATTACGAGGAGTTCTACAGCACGCCGGCGCCATACGTGGATTCGGTGCGGCGGGCGGGCGGCATCGCTCTCCTCATCCCGCCGGGCGAAGCCTGGGAGCAGGTCTTGCCGCTGCTGGATGGCCTGGTTGTGACGGGCGGCACGGATATCGATCCGGCGGAGTATGGCGGCGACAGGTGGAACGCGCAACTCCTGCCGGCTGATGAAGAACGCGACGCAAGCGAGTTGCATCTGGTCCGGCATTTGCTGGCCGAGCGGGAGACGCCGCTGCTCTGTATCTGTCGCGGCATGCAGGTGTTGAATGTCGCCGCCGGCGGGACTCTGTACGAGCATATTCCAGACATCCGCGACCAGGACATCCACCGCGATGAGGCGGGCCTGTGGGCGATGCAGGATGTGCATGTAGAAGCCGACAGTTTGATCGCCGACGTGATGGGGCTGACGAGGCTCCGCACATCGTCGGGGCACCATCAGGCCATAAGGGCGCTGGGGGACGGTCTGCGCGTGGTGGCGATGGCGGAGGACGGCATTATAGAGGCGGTGGAGGATTCGGCGCATCCCTGGCTGATCGCGGTGCAGTGGCATCCCGAAGTGACCGCCGCTCACGATGCCAGTCAGCAGGCGCTCTTCGACGCCTTGGTGGCGAAGGCGGCGGAGCGGCGGCGGGAACGCTTTTTAGGCTGAGCCGGGCGCTATTCGACAGGCAGGGTCATGAAGTCGAGCGCGCGGTCGATACGAGTTCCGCTGCTCAACACGTTGCCAGGTACGCTGGCGCCGGTCTCGTAATTGTAGACTATCAGCTTCACGTCATAGGTCCCCGGCTCCAGAGCGGACAGGTCAATCTCATTTCTGCTGAGGGCGTCGCTGGGTATGACGAAGTCTTGCCCGTATGCCTTGCTGCCGCTTTCGTCGAAGAACTGAATCGAGATGGCGTGCCTTTCCGACGGCAGGCGCTTCCATAAGACGTAGAGTGCGAGCGTATCGTCGTCGACTGTGGTCAGCAAGTTTCCGAGTTGAATGTCGTTGTCGTAGCGGACGGCGAATGGGGCTTCTGTTAAGGCAAGTTCACAGGGGAAGCCCCCGCGCAGGAAGTATTCGATGAGGGTGGTTTCTGTGTCGATTATGCGACCGCAGGCATTGTACTGGAGAGAAAGAAAAGAATGGAATGAATCGGTCAGGGCTTGTCCCGTGGCGCTGGGGTCATAGGCAAAGAGAAGGACGCCGATGGATCTCACAATCTCGTAACCATGATTCGCGCGCAGACCAGTGTTCGAGTTTGAAGCTTCGATCAGTTGTTGGATGTCAAGTCGAAGGAGATCGGCGTCAGATTTCAGGGCGGTCAAATAATCTTCGCGGGCTAGAGGAGATGGCGTAACGAAAGGGTATATGACGAAGATTCCCGAATTCCCATCAGGGACGATAGAGCCGGATCCTTCGATCATCTCCACATAACGCTCAAAGGTTTCGCTCAACGAGGCAGTGACATCGCATGTATCGCGCAAGTCTATCAGCCGGTAGATTTGGACATGCTCGTCTGTGTAAGAAGCTGGAATGTCGACAAAACTTGACGCCAAGTGTTGATCTGTAAATGTTCCGCGATGCAAGACGATATGCGTGAAACCGTCCGACATTAGTTCAGCGTGGGCGGTGGCAAATTCGTCTATGTTGCTCCCCAGGCAATTGATGGACTTGCCAGCGCGCCAAACGCTAAGCAACAGATTCCCTTCAATGTAATCGTAGGCGGATCCAGGCGTACGGGAAGCCAGTCCCTCCACTTGAGGATATCCATGCAAGCTCTGATGGTAGAGGTATCGTTTGGACCGGTTGCGCCCCATAGGCAGATTGACCAGGCGGATGGAGTCCTGGTCAGGTTCGGCAGCCAGCCAGTCAATCCATTGATACTGCGGTTGAAAACGCGGGTAGGACGGAATCGGAGGTTGGTAGTATTCAAATGCCACCAATGTTATGACGATGAGGACGGCGGCGGCGCGCAAATTACGCGGGAGATAGACCAGGATTGCCTGCAAGCCGTAGCATGAGAGTACAGCCAGCGGCAGAAGGATGCCGATTTGAGGAAATGTTAACTGCCAGAATGCTTTAGTGAGCCAAGGGACAAGTATATCCAAGTGATATTTTGGCAGCAGGAAATCCGAATAGACCCGTCCGTCAATTTGAAGAACGTGGCCAAAACGCAAAACAGCGAAAAAGAAGGCGAGCGCCAGCCATGGCGCCATAAGGCGGCGATTGCCGCTACGGAAAAGACCGACGACAATTAGCAGAAGCGGCAAAAGACCTAGATAGCCATTAGGAGGTACGTTGGGCGGCGCGCGATGAAACAGCGTATCGAATACCGTCGGTGTGAAGGGGTGACGCGGGTTGACTAGAAAAACCAGCAGGTCGGTGCTGTTAGGCGTGTTGGCGCCCTTGTCCAGAGCCTCGCCAAGAATGGTCGGGTCGGCGGTCATTGGATAGAGGCGTATGCTGCCAATTGACGCTGCGACCAAAACCGTCAGCGCCACCCCGAACCAGAAGCGATGTTGCCGCCATCGCGTTGAAGCCAGGTATAGTGTGTAAAGAGCCATCGTTATGAAAAGACAGACAAGGTTGTACATGATGATGAAGGCGGTCAATCCCGCGAAGAAGCCGGCAGCGACCAACCATTTCCAGCGCCCCTCGACAATACCGCGATGGAAGGCATAGAGCGTGAGCGGAATCGTCCAAATGGTTATTTGATCTAAATGACGGGCGTGAGGCAAAAAGTAGGGACTGAAGCTGAAAATGACGGCGCCAAACAGCGCAATCCACTTGCCCGGGAACAATTGCCGCAGAAAGATGTAGCTGGCCAGGGCATTTGAAAACACCGTAATCATATACGTGAGGAAGAACGCGTTGACGGCCGGCAAGACAGCCTGCAATCCGCCAAATATGAAAATATGCGGAAGACCTAAATGATGGAAGGCAAGTGACAAACCATCGGGATAAAACAGCAGCTCGGTGTAAAAATAATCCGCTCTCCCCGTCAGCAGCAGTTTTCCGTACCAAGCGTCCCAAAACTCGATCAACACGTCGGCGTCGCCTGGAGGGCGATGTAGGGAATGCACATCGAGAATATTCTGCGCCAGGGGCCAGGTCGTCACTATGATGAGCAGCGGGACGATGATCAGAAAGTGGAGATGATCGCGAAGTGGGCGAGTGACAAAGTTCAAGCATTGAGACATATTGAGAACGACGGAAATCGGCATCTACCTGGGAATCACTCTAGCACAGCCGCAAAGAATGTGAAAGGACGTCCGCGCCCTGCGCCAATGGAAATCCGGGTGACCTCCAGTTCGCGGTCGAAACGAGTTCTGCTGCTTAACACAGTGCCGGGCAGGCTGACGCCGGTGTCGTAGTTGTAGACGATGAGCTTCACGTCGTAGGTCCCCGGCGTCAAAGTGGACAGATCAATCTCGTAATCACCTAAAGTGTCGTGGTGGAAGACGAAATCCTGGTTGTATGCCTTATTGCCGGCGGCGTCGAAGAGTTGGACGGAGAAGGCGTGGGCGGAGGGTGGCAGGCGTTTCCAGAGCAGGTGGAGATCGAGTTTGTCCTCGTTCACAGCAGCGAGCAGGTTGCCGAGTTGAATGCCGTTGTCGTAGTGGACGGCGATCGGCGCGTCGTCTAGCGCGAGTTCACAGGGGAAGCCCGGGCGCAGGAAGTATTCGATGACGACAGTTTCTGTATCAATGAAGCGGCCGCAAGAATTGAAGTGGCGCGCCAGCCAGGCGCTGTAATTATCGATCACGTACTGATCGGTCGCCCCCGGGTTGGAGACTGAGAGTACGACGCTATTGCTTGTGAGCGCTGCCCGGGGACTTGAGTCTTGGCTGTCGGCGGTGCCCGAAGACACTCCATAAATATCCTCTTCGTGTACGGGTATAGAGTCGCGCAGACTATACAGAAAGGCGTAGTAATACCGCTCGTCAACGCTGTCGTAATACGCGCCCGGAAAGATGCTGAGCAGCGAAAACTGGTGTAGAGGAATTATTGCCTTCTCTTCGACGGTCTGGAACAGCCGGATGTCATCCTGATTCCATAGCGTCGGTGTGAAGTTGCAACTTTCGTCCAGGTCTTCGACGCGGAAGATGCTGACGTATTCGTCGCTGTATGCGGCTGGGATGTTGACGAAGTTGGGCGCTACCGTCCAATGATTGATGAGGTCATGATGCAGCAGGATATATGTGAAGCCATCATCAAGCAGTTGAGCCTGGGCGGCGATGAAATCGGACTGGTTGCCGGGCAGGCAGTTGTAGGTCTTGTTGCCGCGCCAGTTTCGCAGCAGCAGGTTACTCTCCATGTAGTCGAAGGCGCTCGATGGATGGCGGGTGGGCCTTCCTTCGGCATGGGGGTAGCCGTTGTAGGTTTGGTAAAACCCGTAGACTTTGGAGTTGCGTGCGCCGGTCGGCAAGTTGATGAGGCGAATCGACTCCTGGTCTTCTTGTTGGCCCAGCCATTCGATGAAATCCAGCCGACCTTTCGGGAGGACGAAGGGGCTCGGTTCAATATAGTAATCGAATGCCACCAGGCCCGTCAAAACCAGAATGAAAAATCCTTTGCGCTTGCCCGGGATTGAGCGCATTAGCGCCATCAGGCCGCAGCAGGCGAGCGCCGCGAAGGGGAACAGCGTCCCGGCGTGGAAATTATCGGTCGCCCAAAATGGCCTGAATAAATGGGGAAGCGCTTCCGTCAGGTAATATTTCGGCAAAATGATGTCTGGGTAGTGCGCGGCGTTGAATGTGAGGGATGAGCCGAGGCGAAGGATCAGGAACGGGAGCGCCAGAATCATCCAAGGCAGCAACCGACGGCGAGATTCGCTTCTGGCAAATGCCAAGGCGACCAGGAGCAAGGGAACATAGCCGAGAAAGACGACATTGTGCCAGCCGCCATTTACCAACTCAATTGGGCGCAATCCAGGGAAGAGCGCGGCGAGAAGGGGCTGGATAACAGGATGATGGTAATTGATGAAGTAGCCGAGCAATTCCTTGCCGATTTCTCTGCCTTCATTTTTGGACAAGGCGCCGGACAGCCCTTGCGGATCCGCTAGCATCGGATAGAAGCGAAGCAAAAGGAAGCCCGCCGTGACGATTAACAGCAAGCCCCCGTTCAGCCAAAACGCGCGCTCACGCCACTTCACCATCGCGAAGTAAGCAAAATAGAATCCAAACATTATCAAGAGGCAGACAAGCGTGTACATCCCGATGAAGGCGGTCGCGCCAATCAATCCGCCGGCAATCGCCATAAATCGCAGGCTACCTTCCAACAAGCCGCGATGCAGGAAGTAGAGCGACAAAGGGATTGTCGCGATGAAGGCGATGTTGCTGTGCGCGGGACGGTCCATTACAAAAGCGCTTGTGCCGAAGACGACTGCGCCAAAGAGCGCGACCCATCTATCGCGAAAAAGATAGTTTAGGTAGTTGTAACCGGCTGCCGCGTTCAGAAACGTGAGCAGGAGAAAGGTCAGGTTGAAGGCCTTTGCCGAGGGGAAAATGGTCTTCAGAGCAGCCATGGTAGCCATGTGCGGCAGACTGAAATTGTGGAAGGCGAGCGATACGCCCTCTGGATAGAAAAGCAAGTCAGTGAAAAAGTAGTCGGCTCTGCCCGTGATTAAACGTTCGAAATACCAGGCATCCCAGAAGAGCATATTTGAATCGATATTGTGTTGCGCCAGCCAAAAGCCCTCGCGATCGAAAACGCGGATAATCGTGGGCCAGGTCATCACGATGATGATGAGCGGCATGATGATCAAAAACGGCAGGTGATGACGCAGGGCGCGCCGAAGCTTATGCATACGGCCTGCTTGAGATTAGAGGCGAGCAATCTTTAGAACTTAGCACAGGGACGCGAACCCGCAAGGCGAAAACGGCTTGCTTCTTTTCAACGGTCGCCAGGACGGAGATAGTCCCTGCCCTAGGCCGAGTCAAGCCAAGAAACGGCGTCTTTGGCGAAGTAGCTGATGATCATATCGGCGCCGGCGCGTTTGATGCTGGTGAGACTCTCAAGAGCGGCTCCTTCGAGATCAAGCCAGCCTTGACGGGCGGCGGCGTGGATCATGGCGTACTCGCCACTGACCTGGTAGGCGGCGAGCGGCAGGTCGAAGCGATGGCGCGCCTCATTCAGGATATCGAGCCCGGGCAGCGCCGGTTTGACGAGCAAAATGTCAGCGCCTTCCTCGACATCCAGTTCGAGTTCCCTCAAAGCTTCACGGCGATTTGCCGGATCGAGCTGATACTGTTTGCGGTCGCCGAAACTGGGTGAACTATGGGCGGCATCGCGGAAGGGGCCATAGAAGACGCTGGCAGCCTTGGCGGCGTAGCTCATCACGGCGACATGCGACATGGCATCGGCATCGAGAGCCTGACGGATTGAGGCGACCATCCCGTCGAGCATGCCGGAGGGCGCGATGATATCGGCGCCGGCGCGGGCATGAATTACTGAGGCCTGCGCGAGCAATTCAAGGGTGGGATCGTTGAGCAGGTAGCCGAGCGGCAGGTTGGGATCAAAATGGGGACTCTCCGGCATGTTGATCAGGCCGCAATGACCGTGGTCGGTGTATTCGCAGAAGCACATATCGGAGATGACGACAAGCGAGGGCGCCGCTTCCTTGATAAGGCGAATCGCCCGCGGGATGATGCCGTCGGGGTCGAAGTTGTCGCTGCCGCAGGCATCTTTGTGAGCGGGGATGCCGAAGAGGATGACCGCGGGAAGGCCGAGGGCGGCTATCGCTTTAGCTTCGGCGGGCAAACGGTCGAGGGTCAACTGAAACTGCCCGGGCATTGAATCAATTGGGCTTTGCAGATCCTGACCGTGGCGGACGAATAGCGGATAGATAAGGTCGTCCGGCGACAGCGCCGTTTCGCGAACCATGCGCCTGATGGACGAGGACAGACGCAAACGGCGGGGACGCCGGGCCGCGGCAGAAGAAGCGACGCCATCCACGGATTTGATCTTCACATCATGATCTGACATAGCGCAAGGCCCAGGTACCGGCCGAATCACCAAGTCTCCCAATGCACGACATCGTCATACAGGCGGCGCCCGCCAGCGCGCAGCGGTTGACCGGTCTGCCTGATGTCCGCCGGATAGCCGAAAGAGATGACGAGGCGCGTCTGATGGTCCGCTGGGATGCCAAGCAGTTCGCGAGCTTCGTCAGGTTGATAGATGGTGCCGAGGCAGGAGCCGATGCCCAGTTCCGTCCCGGTCAGTTGCATGTAGGCGGCGCTCTGGCCGGAATCGAAGAAGTGCCACAGCGTCCGCTCATTCTCGATCGGCACGACGATGACGACGCAGAGGGCGGCGCCCCCGACATGACCCATGCCGGCGCCTAGCTCGGCCAACCGCGCCAGACGCTGCTTGTCTTGTACGGCGATGAAATGCCATGGCTGACTGTTTTTTGAACTCTGCGCGCGCCGCCCGGCATTGAGGATGCGCTCAATGTGCGCCGGCTGCAGCGGCTCGTCGCGAAACTCGCGAATAGCGCGTTTGCTCTGAATGGCGTCCCAGACTTGCATGTGTCCTCTCTTTTTCGCTCGTCAACTGTTGAACTGTGGCATCGCTGTACAGCCACCTAGTCGTCTACGTTCTGACGTGATACCGGCGCGCTTGAGCCCACCGCTCTATAGCCCTTCATTTCTCCACGCAGCATATCGTTTATTTCCGCTTCGTACACCATTTGCGCTTCGACATCGGCTTCCATAGCGAATTCCAGCATAACCTCCGCGACCGAATCTTTGACCGTGCGCTTAATCAGATCCTCCAGCTCAGCTACCGTCAATTCCGCGATGGCTCTATTGTCCATATCTATTGCGCCAAGCAGTCATAGTACGACTGATTGACCCAGCTCCTTTCATCTTGGATGTCTTCGATTTTAGCAACGAAACCTGCAACCTGCCGCAGCCGCCGAGAAAATTTACATGTTTCTGACATTTGGTCCCCGCGTGTCGGCTCTGCTTCTTATACGCGAGAGAATGAAAAAAGGCGCGCTAAACCGGCGAGTCCCGTGCTGTCGCGGAGGCGCCGGTACTTGTCTAAAGGGAGAGACTGTGTGACACTGCGCTTTGCACTTGAGGACGAAAACGGCGCAGGGCGCGATGCTGATAGCCGCGGGCATCATCATGTTTTTGGGGAGCGTTGTGCAAGGCGCGATCGGTTTCGCGCTGGGCATGTTCGCGGTGCCGCTTCTGGTCGAAGCCGGTTTCAGCTTGTCGGGGGCGGTGGCGCTGACCACGCTGTCGATCGGCATTCAGGTGCTCTTTGGGGCATGGCGGCTTCGGGCGCATATCCCTTGGGGCGATGTCAAACTGGCCGCCGCTCTGCGATATCTCACTGTGCCGATTGGCGTTCTGCTGCTGCTTTCATTAGAGCGCATGGACCTGGAAGATGTGAAGCGCTTGGTCGGGCTGGGCGTCTTGCTGGGCGCGATCATACGCGGATTCGCGCGCGGCAAGGCTGTACGAGACCTGCCGATCGCCGCGTCGATCGCGACATTTTCTCTCAGCGGACTTTTGCAGGGACTGGTGGCGATGGGCGGTCCGCCGCTGGTGCTTTGGATGACCACGCGCGACTTGACTGCGAAACAGGCCCGCGCCTTCACGTTGACGCTTTTCCTGCTGAACGCGCCGGTACAGGTTCTGCTGCTGCTATTCTTGTCACAGACGATGAGCGTCGATGTCATATTGATGGCGCTGGCGCTGACGCCGATGATCTACCTGGGCACGACGATCGGTCTGCGCATCGGCGACCGCTTCTCCAAGCCCCTGCTAAATAAAGCCGCGCTGGGCGTTCTGCTGCTGATCGCCTTCAACGCCATATTCTGATTGGAACAGGATCCTGATGGGCGAGAGACAGGCGCTTGCATTCAGCCGAGAGGAGATGAGGCGTTTCGGTTACGACGTCATTGACCGTCTCATCGATTTTTACGAAGAGCGCGCGGACAGATCGGTCGTCGGCGAGCTGGATCACGAGGCGCTGGAGGCGATCCTGCATGAGCCGCTGCCGAAAGAGGGATTGCACTGGGGCGAAGTATTGGAGCAGTTCGAGCGCCAGGTGGTCGCCCCGACGAATCACGTCGATCATCCGCGCTTCTTCGCTTACATTCCGCTGGCGAACAATTTCGCCGGCGTAATGGCGGATGCGCTGGCGTCGGGTTACAACATCTTCAACGCGGTTTGGCTGCAAGGCGCGGGCGCGGCCCAGGTTGAGCGACTGACGGTGGATTGGCTGCGCCAGATCTTCGGCTTGCCACAGACGGCCGGCGGCAGCTTCGTCAGCGGTGGCTCGGTTGCGAATTTGACCGGTCTGGCTGTGGCGCGGCAGGCGCGGTTGGCGGGCGATATGCGCGGCGCAGTCGCCTACTGCTCGGATCAGATCCACTTCGCGATCTCGCGCGGGATGCGCGTCTTGGGTTTTGCGCCGCAGCAGCTGAAAAAGATTCCTAGCGACTCGTATTTTCGGCTGTCGCTGACAGATTTGCGCGCGGCGATTGCGGCCGACCGCGCCGCGGGACTGAAGCCCTTCTGTGTGATTGCGACCGCCGGCACGACCAACACCGGAGCGGTGGACCCGCTTGAAGAACTGGCGGACCTCTGTCTGGCGGAGGAGCTCTGGCTGCATGTGGATGGCGCTTATGGCGCGCCGGCTATGCTTTGCGAACAAGGCAAGCGGCTGCTGCGCGGCTTGGAGCGGGTCGATTCCCTGGCCCTGGATGCGCACAAGTGGCTGTTTCAGCCCATCGAATGCGGAGTCGTGCTGGTCCGCGAGCGGCGCTGGCTGGCCGAGACCTTCAAGGAACAAGGTGAATATCTGAAGGATGTCGAGCAAGCCGGCGAAGAAGTAAACTTCATGTATCAAGGTCTGCAATTGACGCGGCAGTTCCGCGCGCTGAAGCTGTGGATGACGTTCAAGGTCTTTGGTTTGGATGCTATCAGCCAGGCGATCCAAGCCGGCTTTCACAATGCGGAACTGGCGGAGGCCCTGCTGCGTGAAGCAGGTTGCTGGGAGATTGTGACGCCGGCGCAGATGGCTATCGTCACTTTCCGTTACCGGCCGGCTGACGGCGATGAGGCGCTGGCGAATCAAGTCACGCATGACCTGGTGGGCGCCCTGCTGGATGATGGCTACGCCTTCGCCTCGGGCACGCAATTGCGCGAGAAGACCGTGCTGCGGATGTGCTGCAACAATCCGCGCACAACGCCGGAAGACCTGCGCGGGACAGTGAGTTTGCTGGGACGGCTGGCAAAGGAACTGGAAGCGAAACTCTCAGGCAGGTCGGCGTCCAATTAGAGCGCCTATTTGTACAGTTAGCCATAACTTGCTAAAGTACGCGCAGATTTCTTAACGGCATTGTTGTTCCCCGTTTGCCATGAACGTGATGCATTTATTGAAAGGATCTTACATGCGCGGCTTGAGCCCCCGAGACCAGATAAAGCTCAGCGCTGAAGAAATGCGCGAGATGGGCTACCGCATCATCGACATGCTGGTGGATTACAACGGGGCGCAAGCCCAATTTCCGGTGACGAGAGCGCTGGATCAAGTGACGTTTGATGAAATCCTAAGCGAGCCGCTGCCGGAAAAGGGGTCGTCATGGCAAGACGTATTGGAACAGTTTGAGCGACAGGTGCTGTCCACAATCGACCACCTGGATCATCCGCGCTTCTTCGCCTACATTCCATCTTCCAGCAACTTCGTCGGCGCCATGGCGGATACATTGGCTTCCGGCTACAACATTTTCAACGCCTTGTATCCGCTTGGGACCGGCGCGGCGATAGTCGAAAGGGCGACCATCGGTTGGCTGCGCCAGCTCGTCGGCATGCCGGAAGAGGCCGGCGGCTTGTTTGTTAGCGGGGGCGCAGTGGCGAATCTCACCGGATTGGCGGTGGCGCGGCAGGTCCTGCTGAACGGCGATATACGTGATGCCGTCATCTACTGCTCGGATCAGGCGCACTTCGTCATCTCCCGCGGGTTGCGCATCCTCGGTTTCGCGCCGGAACAACTGCGGGAAATCCACGCCGATGAGGACTTCCGGCTGCCGGTGGCTGATCTCGAAGGGGCGATCGCGGAAGACAGAGCGGCGGGCAAGCGTCCATTCTGTATTGCGGCGACCGCGGGCACAACCAATACAGGTGCGGTGGACCCGCTAGTAGCCTTGGCAGATCTATGCGAGCGGGAACATCTTTGGCTGCATGTCGATGGCGCTTATGGCGCGTCCGCTTGCCTAACCGAGCACCGGAAAATGGAATTGGCCGGCATTGAACGCGCGCATACCTTGACTTGGGACGCGCATAAATGGATGTTCCAACCGGTCGAGTGCAGTACGCTGTTGGTACGCGACCGTCACTGGCTGGGCGATACGTTCAAAGATACGGCGCATTTCCTCGCGGATGCCGAATCGCATAGCAAGAAAGAGGCCGGCGAAGAACTGAACTATATGTACCAAGGCATTCAGTTGACGCGCTATTTTCGCGCCCTCAAATTCTGGATGAGCCTAAAAGTATTTGGACTTGGCGCCATGCGGGGTGCGATTGAGCGAGGATTCAAGCTCGCTGAATTGGTAGAATCGCTACTGCGAGATGCGGGGCAATGGGAGATCGTCACCCCGGCGCAAATGGCAATTGTGACTTTTCGCTACAAACCAAGCAATGGCGACGAAGGTCTCGCCGATGCAGTGACGGATGCCTTGAGCGACGCCATGTCAGCGAATGGTTTCGCCTTTGCCTCGACCACCAAGCTGCTTGGAAGGCCGGTCATGCGCATGGTCACTAACAATCCGCGCACAACACCAGCCGATATACGGCAAACGGTTATCCTTATGGGTCGGCTGGCAGCAAATTTGGAGAGGCAGCGCTTGGCCACCCCTGCAACCGAATAATTCGCAGACCACCGCCAAATATCTGTATAGGCTGTACAGATAGCTTGCAGTTGCTAGAATACGCTCTGCCCTTTTGGGCGCAAGTTTCGTGACGCACCATCAAGGGTGACCAGTGGACATCAACTTTGTCGGGATTTCGCTGGCGAGTTTCCTGTTCATCGCGCTGGCGGCATTTCAAATTGGGCGGCTCGCCTCCCGCTTTCATCTGCCGCTGATCACCGGCTACCTGGTTGCCGGGATCCTGGCCGGTCCTTTCATCTTTCAATTCATCGAAACCCTGAATGTCGAGGCTTTGCGCTTCCTGGACGAGACGGCGCTGGCCTTCATCGCCTTCGCCGCCGGCAGCGAAATGGCGCTGGACGAATTGCGCGGGCGTTATCGAAGCATCGGCTGGAACACCTTGACTCAGATCGTCGCCGTCTACGTTATTTGCGGGGCGGCCATTCTGCTGCTTGCCGATCACATTCCCTTCATGCGCGACCTGTCGCCGGCCGGTCGGATTGCGGCGGCCCTGCTCGGCGGCACGATTTTGGCGGCGCGTTCCCCGTCATCGGCGATCGCCATCATCAGTGAAATGCGCGCCCGCGGGCCCTTCACCAAGACAGTGCTGGGCGTGACGCTGGTCAAGGATGTGCTGATCGTTGTGCTATTCGCGCTCAGCACGTCAATCGCGGCGACCCTCCTCACTGGCAGAAGCTTCAATGTCGGTTTCATCCTGCTGGTTTCATTCGAGGTCCTGGCTTCAATCGGGCTGGGCATATTGGTCGCGCAAGTAATGGGGCTGGTCTTGCGCAACCATTGGGAAGACTGGTTGAAGATTCCGCTCTTGCTGGCCGCCGGTTATCTGGTCTTCTTTTTCGCCGGCGAGCTGCGGGACTGGAGCTATGACAATCTGCCCGTTAAGTTGCTCTTTGAGCCGCTGCTGATCTGCCTGGTCGCCAGCTTCTGGCTGACCAACCGCTCGCCATACCGGAGCGAATTGCGGCACCTGCTGCATCAGGTGGAGATGCCGATTTTCGTCATCTTTTTCACGCTGATCGGCGGTTCGCTCGATATCGGGATCGTGATGCTCCTGTTGCCGATCACTGTCGCCATTTTCCTGGCGCGCTTGCTGGCGCTTTTCATCGGCGGATATATTGGCGGCGCGGTGGCGGGCGATCCGGCCCAATTCAATCGACTGACATGGATGGCTTATATCACGCAGGCGGGCGTCGGCTTGGGCCTGGCCAAAGAGGTCGCCAATGAGTTCCCGGAGCTGGGCAATGACTTCTCGACATTGATGGTGGCGGTGATCGTCATAAGCCAATTGGCCGGACCGCCCTTCTTCAAATTCGCCATTCGTCTGGTGGGCGAGTCCCACTTGCCCAAAGACATTCAGGACGACGAAGTTCTCGACGCCGTCATCGTCGGCATCGAGAACCAGTCGCGTCAACTGGCGGAGCGCTTGCTGGCCCACGGCTGGCGCGTGAAGCTGGTGGATGTGGATCAGAGTCATGTGTCGAATGCCCCGGCCAGCGATGGCCTGCGGCATGAACATTGGCTGCCTGAGGTATCGGCGGCGGAAATACAGAAGATCATCGAGCCGAAGACCGAGGTCGCGGTGACGATGCTGCCGGATGACGCCGAGAGTTTGAAGCTCTGTCAGATCTTCTACGAGGACTTCGGCATCACCCGGCAGATCGCCCGGCTCAACACCTACAGCTTGCTGGAAGAGTTCCGCGAGCTGGGCGTGCATGTGCTGGATCCGGCCAATGCGATGGTGCATCTGCTGGATAATTTTGTGCGGGCGCCGCAACTGGCGGCCATGGTCTTCGAGGATGATCCCGATCACGATGTGACCCAAGTGACCATCACCGATCCAAGCGTGGATGGCCTGCACCTGCGCGAACTGGTTTTGCCGGACGACGTGCTTGTGATGGCCATCGTGCGGCGCGGCCATGCCATTGTGCCCCATGGCTATACAAATCTGCACCTGGGCGATGAATTGACAATGATCGGACCAACCGACAGCCTCGACGAAGTAGCCTTGAAACTGGGCTACTGACTTATCCCCGCCTCCCCAAAATGGAATTCGTAGGGGCGACCCTTGGCCCGCCCGCCTCAGTAAAACCAAGTAACTCATGCAAATCCTGTCTCAATGACTCTATGTTTGCCACCGAGGACACAGAGTAATTTTGAGGATACAGAGACTTTGATATTGTTTCGATACTCACGCAATTTATGCCGCGAACTCTTCTTGCCATATTATTTCTAAACAGCTTTACTCGGTGCCCTCTTTTCTCTCGGTGTACTCGGTGGTTTATTTTCCATGACTTGCTTGCGCATGCTTCTGCGCCTCTGTCGTGAATTCAAATAGTTTGAATTTTCCAATACGAGAACAAATGTTCACCTATTGCCGCCGCATTTATGCTACCCTGTCACTATGAATACAAAATCGACCAACCAACATCTAAGCCGAAAACATGCCCTTCCCAACCCCTATTCCAACATTCTTAGCCAAAAATCCGATTTCCCTCGCCAAAAATCCCCCTGTATCCATACTGTATCGATAGAGACTGGCAATTATGCTGCTTGTTAATATCAAAAATGTATCCTCTATGTACTCTTTATGTATCCCGCTGAGATCCTTTTGTGGTACTTTTGCGTCTTTTTGCGTTTTTTTGCATCGTAGTGACATGACCTCGACCGGACACAGACAATGGCAAAACACTTCCGGCTTCTCTTGCCGAGACCTGTGGCCGGCGGCGATCACTGTCGCAGGGTCATTTACCGGCGCTCTTAATAGAATTTCCGACGAGCCCGGCAGATTATGCTGGACGCGAAGTAAGACTTCGAGCAACTCAAAACATCAGTGTTATTATTCGCGAAGCGCAAGCGTAACAGGAAGGGACTGAGACGATGACGCAGTTGCCGGTGGCGATAATTGGCGGGGGACCGGTCGGGCTGGCGGCAGCGGCCCATCTGCTGGAGCGGCGTCAGGACGTGCTGCTCTTTGAAGCGGGCGAGACGGTCGGCGCCAGCGTGCTGGACTGGGCTCATGTGCGCCTGTTTTCGCCCTGGCAGTTCAATGTAGACAGCGCCTCCCTCCGGCTGCTTGAGGGCGCCGGCTGGTTGATGCCGCTCGCCGATGAGCTGCCCACTGGCGCGGAACTCTACGAACGCTACCTGCGTCCCTTGGCCGAGCTGCCGGCCATGCGCAAGGTGATACGGACCGGAACCCGCGTGATCAGCGTGGGTCGGCGCGGCCTTGACAAAGTCAAAGACCGCGGAAGGGATTCGACGCCATTTCAATTGCATACGCTGACGACAGGTGGCGACGAAGCGCTGGTTGAGGCCCGCGCCGTGATCGACGCCTCGGGCGCCTGGCATAAGCCGAATCCGCTGGGCGCGGGCGGCAGGCCGGCCATCGGCGAAGCGAGCTTGCGCGGACGACTGACCTACGGGATTCCCGATGTCGCCGGGCGCGAACGACGCCGATACGCCGGGAAACGCGTTATGGTGGTCGGCAGCGGCCACTCGGCGATTAATGTTCTGCTCGACCTGATCAGTTTGCGGGAAGACGGCCGGGCCGCGGAAGTCATCTGGGCCATGCGCGGCGATAACCTGCGAAAGGTTTACGGCGGCGGAGACGACGATGCCTTGCCGGCGCGCGGATTGCTGGGCATTCGGATCAAGGCGGCGATCGAAGCCGGCGCCTTGGAGATTGCGGCGCCTTTCCGCATCGAGCGAGTTGAGACGGCGGGTGACGGGCTGCGGGTCATCGGTGATATGAATGGCTTTGAAAGGGGCGTCTACGCCGACGAAGTCATCGTCTGCACGGGCGCTCGACCGGACCTGGCCATGCTGCGTGAATTGCGCCTGGATCTGGACCCGGCCGTGGAAGCGGCGCGCAGCCTGGCGCCGCTGATCGACCCCAATCTGCACAGCTGCGGAACCGTGCGGCCACATGGCGAGGCGGAACTGCGGCAGCCCGAGCGAGATTTCTACATCATCGGCATGAAGAGCTACGGGCGGGCGCCGACCTTCTTGATGGCGACCGGCTATGAGCAGGCGCGCTCGATTGCCGCGGCGCTTTGCGGCGATTGGGCGGGGGCCCGCGATGTGCAGCTGAGCCTGCCGGAGACGGGCGTTTGCGTCACGGATTATGCCGATGGCGACATCTGCTGTGAACCGGTCAGCCCCGGACCTCAACTGGTTTCCCTCGGCGAGATTTCCCTGGCGCCGCGGCTGCGGGAAGGCAACTGTTGCTAGCTTGCGGCGGCGGAGCAGGAGACTGTCATCGTCGTAAGAGGACCTGACTGAAAATACCTGGAGTGAACTATGGCGCATCCACTGGTTGAGCAGTTGCGGTTTACGCGGCGGGAGTTCTTGCGCTGCCTGGATGGCATCAGTCTGCAAGATGCCTATGTGCGTCATGGGCGGATGAATTGCATCAGTTGGATCATCGGACACATGGCGACCCACGAGAACAATGTCTTTGTATTCCTGGCGCAGGGCAAGGTGGTTCAGCCGGATTTGCGCAAGGTCTGCGCGCCCGGCAGCCCGCCATCGACGCCGAAGCTGGATGACATGTGGGCGGCCTGGCATGAAATTACCAGGAACGCGGATATGTTTCTCGACATGCTGACGAGCGAGACGCTGCAGGAGCATCCCCGTTGGAAGGGCGAGCCGGTGGCGGAATCCAACGGGACCATGCTGCAGCGCGTGATATACCATTACTGGTTCCACTTGGGCGAGGCGCACGCGATCCGACAAATGCTGGGGGGAGGCAAACTGCCCGAGTTCGTCGGCGACATGTCGGACCTGCCCTACCGGCCCCACTAGCTGACGGCCATGAGCGGACCGCGCATCGGCATCACAACCGGGCTCGACGGCGAGCGGCAGACGCTAGATCTGCGCTATGCGCAAGCGGTGGAAGCGGCCGGCGGCATCCCCATCATCGTCCCGCTGATTGAACAGGAAGATACCGCGCGGGCGATCGCCGCCGTGCTTGACGGCTTGATCATCACCGGCGGCCCGGGCATCACCCGCGGCTTGATCGGCGCGCTGCCGGAAGACTTGCCGGCGGTCGATGAGCGGCGCGACCGCAGCGACGAGTTGATCTATCGCGCTATGGCGGACCGCCCCTTCCTCGGCATCTGCTATGGCATGCAGTTCGCCAACGCGCTTGCGGGCGGCAGGATCTATGGCGATGCGCAGGTCGAGGCCGGGACTGATGTCCATAGCGCCGAGCGCGGCGGGAGGGCGCATCCGATTGCGATTGGGCCCGGCAGTCAATTGCGCCGGATCATGGGCATGAAGCGGATGATGACGAATACGCATCATATTCAGGCGATTGCGGATCTGGGCGCGGGCCTGCAAATCTCGGCGCGGGCGGCCGATGGCGTGATCGAGGCGATTGAATCGGCCGACGGGCGGATTATCGCGGTGCAGTTTCATCCGGAGCGTATGATGGAGCGGGCGCTGCCGATATTTGAGGATTTGGTCAGACGGGCGAGCAAGGCTAAATCAAGCTGATGAGTCGCGTGAGCAGGCTTCGCTTGATATAGCCGTGCTGCTCATACCACTGGAAAGTGTCGCGCAGGCTGGTCTCGATGTCGATCTTTGGCGCACCCAGCTCGCGGTGGGCTTTGCTGGGGTCGAAGTAAACATGCGCCCGGCCGAGCCGAGTCTGGTCCGCGTCCATCGGCGTCTGGATACCGAAGCGGCGCAGCAGCTCGATGAATTGCGCTGTCGGCTCCAGCAGGGGATCCGGGGTCGAGAACACTGGTGGACGCACCTTGCAGGCGGCGGCGATCAAGCGAAACCACTCGCGGTATGTCAAGTTGGCGGCAGTGAGAATGTAGCGTTCGCCGCTTCTGCCGCGCTCGATGGCCTTGAGATGGGCGCGGGCGACATCGCGGACATCGATGACTGAAATGCCGCCGGAAGACATCGGCACCAGCCACTGGAAGCGGGCCGTCTCGATGACGAAGCTGCCGGAGATGGCGTTCAGATCGCCCGGCCCGATGATGACAGCAGGGTTGAGCGTTACGATATCCAGGCCATCGGCGGCGAACTCGGCGACAATCTCTTCCGCTTTCGCCTTGGTGTAGGCGTAATAGAAGCGCTCGGGCGGCAGGTTGAAGGCATCGCTTTCGTCAGCGTATTCGCGGCCGGGGCGAATGCCGATGGTCGAGGCGCTGCTGGTGAAAATCACCCGGGCTACCGCGGCGGAATCGGCGGCAGAGAGCAAGTTGCGCGTGCCTTCGACGTTGATCCGCCAGAGCGCTTCACGGTCGTCGTCCTTCCAGTAGTCAGCTTTTGCGGCGGTATGAATCACCAGGTCGCAGCCGGCGCAGGCGCGTTCAAGCGCGGCGACATCGGCGAGCGCGCCTTTGACGGTTTCAAGGTCGAGATCGGCAAGCCGGCTCAGCTTGCGCTCGGAGCGGTAGAGAATCCGGACGGCGTAACCGGCCTGGCGGAGCAGGCGGACGAGATGTGAGCCGACGAAGCCGGTCGCCCCGGTGACAAGCACTTTCATGTGTGAGTCCTGGCGGTCAATAACCCGCTGTGCCTATCTTGCCACAAGTCGCGCGGATTCGGCATGCCCGCCGATTAGAGCAGGATCATGCCGAGCTGCGTGGCGCGGACGACGGCTTCAGTGCGGCTTTGCGCGCCCAGTTTGCTCATGATCGCGTTGACGTGGAATTTGACCGTGTGCTGGGTGATGCCCAACTCGAGGGCGATGGCCCGGTTGGTCAGTCCGCGCGCCAGAAGCTGCAGCACTTCTTTTTCGCGGGCGGTCAAGGGGCTGAGCGGCGGATCCTGCGGACTTCGGCCAAGTGGGGAGAGAAGAGTCGCCAGTCGCGGATCGATGACGCTAAGGCCGGAGGCGAGCGCTTCGAGCGCGGCGACGATAACATCGGAGTCGCAATCGCGGAGCAGCAAGGCGAACTGCGGGAAGGGGCGCAAGGCAGTCACCAGCGGTGAAAGCTCAGCGTCTTCGTCCGGCGAGACCAGCGCCAGAACGGGCAGATCCGCTTCCAGCTCGAACAGTCGCCGGCGCATGAGCTGCTGATCCCAGCCAAAGTCGACGACAAGCTCATCCGGCTCGTATTGGTCGACGGACCCCTGAAGCCGGGCGCCATCGACTTGCGCCAGTACGCGGAAGCCGCGCTCTTCAAGCAGGGCGGTCAAGCCGGCGCGGCTCAGGAGATTCTCCGCGACGACGAGCAATCGTGGTTCGTCGGTTTGATAGCCTACGGTGTTCATAATCGCCAGGCGGTTGGGCGGGACGGCTCGGTGTATGGCAGTATACGCTAGGTTTCGCACATCGTTGCTGATATTGGTATAATGGCGCGCACATTTAGTTGAAGAGGAAATTGCCCCTTCCCAGCCGACGCCATGCACCGGCAGAGTGGAAGAAGGAGGCCAGCAATGGTTGATGCACAAGTCATGGCACGAGACAGTCATGTGGCGAATACGCTGGATCTGCTCAGCGCGGTGTTTGCCGATTATCCGGGTCACGACTTCGCCATTCGCTTGTGGGACGGCACGGTATGGGAACCGGAGGGAAGGGCCGAGCATCGCTTTACGATTGTGCTGAATGGTCCGTCGGCGCTGCGCCGGATGTTCTTCCCGCCGACGGAGCGGAAGCTGGGCGAAGCGTATATGTTTGGCGACTTCGAGATCGAAGGCGAACTGTACGCGGCTATTGATCTGGCGCGCTTCTTGTGGGAAGGCTGGAGCCTGAGCGACACCTTGCGATTCGCGCCCAAGCTGCTGCGCCTGCCCTCGCGCGATCCCGGGGGCAACAGCCAGATTGCGCGCATATCGGGAGAAAAGCACTCGGTCAAGCGCGACATGCAGGCGATCCAGTACCACTACGATGTTTCCAACGAATTTTATCAACTGTGGCTCGATGAGAAGATGGTTTATTCCTGCGCTTATTTCGAAGATCCGGAAGAAAGCATCGACGCGGCGCAGAGCCGCAAGCTGGATTATATCTGCCGCAAGCTGCGCCTGGAGCCGGGCGATCGCCTGCTGGATATCGGCTGCGGCTGGGGCGCGCTGATTATGCATGCGGCGGAGCATTACGGGGTTGAGGCGCTGGGCATTACGCTGGCGGAAAAGCAACTGGAACTGGCGAACGAGCGCATAGAAGCGGCGGGATTGTCCGACCGCTGCCGGGCGGAGCTGCTGGATTACCGCAATGTCGACGAGAGCAGGCTTTTCGACAAGATCGTCAGCGTGGGCATGGTCGAGCATGTTGGGCGGGAAAACCTGGGCATCTATTTCGAGAAGGCTTTTCGTTTGCTGCAGCCGGGCGGGGTCTTTCTCAATCACGGCATCACCTTGTTCCAAGCGCCGAAGGTGCCGCAGTATCAAGCCAGGGACTCATTTGTGCAGCAGTATATCTTCCCCGATGGCGACAGCCAGCATATCGCCTATGTGCTGGATGTGGCGGCGAAGGCCGGCTTCGAGGTGCGCGATGTCGAGAGCCTGCGCGAGCACTATGCGCTGACGCTGAAGAACTGGCTGGCGCGATACGAGGCGCATGCGGACGAGATCCTGGATATGCTGGGTCCGGTCGGCTATCGGCGCTGGCGGATTTATCTGGCGGGAGCGCGCTGGGTCTTTGAATCCGGCTACAACTCCATCCATCAGGCGCTGCTATACAAGACGCGCGATGGCAGAGGCGCGGCCGGCGACCTGCCGCTTAACCGCGACGACTGGTACAGCAATAACTGATCGCCGAACAGCCTAAACCAGACGCGGCTGCAACTGGGCGAGGAAGACATCGCTGATGCGCAGTTCGCGACGTTCGCGGTCGATGAAGTAACTCAGGCTCTCGTAGCCGGCGTTCTGCAGCATTTGCAGGGCTTTATCGAAGTCGGCGCCGACGCGATGGGCATCGTGCGAATCGGAGCCCAAGACGACGGGAATCCCGCGCAGCGCCATCTCTCGCAGCATCACCTCGCCGGGGTTCATCTCGGCATAGGCTTTGTTGAGGCCGCTGGTATTCAATTCCATGGCGATGCCCGTCTCAGCGATGCGGTCGAGGACGCGCCGGATGGTATCGAGGTGGTCGGCGACATCGTACTGTTTGGGATGGGCGATCTTGACGACATCCGGATGGCTCAGGCAATCGTAGAGGCCGGTCTCGGCCGCAACCGCCAGATTCTCGAAGTAGCTGCGCTCATAGGCGAGACGCGTCGAGCCGTTGAAGTACTTGGCTTTGTATTCCTTGGTTAAGGCGTGCACCGAGCCGAGGATATAGCTGAACTCGGCTTGGCGATGCAGACGCTCGATCCAGTCTTCCAGGCCGGGAAAATAATCGCTTTCCATACCCAGGCGCACATCGACGCGGCCGGCGAATTCGTCGCGAGCCGCTTCGATCATGTCCACGTATTGCGGCAGTTGCGCGATCGACATGCGCAGAGCGGGATCCCAACCCGCCGGCATAGGACTGTGGCAGGTGAAGGTGATGCCGCGCAGGCCTACTCGCTCGGCTTGGGCGGCGTAGGCGGCCGGCTCGCCGCGGGCGTGCTTGCAGAGGGGCGTGTGCATATGCGAGTCGTAGAGATTGGGTTCGTAGGGCATGGGGGCTCCTGGACAGCGCAAAACGCCGCCTATTCTGCTGGAGAAGCGGGGGGATGTCTATTGCGGGTTTAAGCTGACAGCGAAACCGGCGGAAGTCCTTCGAGAAATATACGGCAACCTACGCTGTTCCTTCGCAAATGCAACGTGTTGGGAAGCGTCCATTTTCCAGACTTAGACTAGGACTGATCAAATAAACGAAAGGAATCCCGACATGAGATCAAGGTTGATAGCATTGATTGGTTTCGTTTTAGTGTTTTCCACGCTTGCTCCCGTGCGAGCGCACACGTGTCGCGAGTATTCTCCCTTCAACATGAAAGATCTGTCTGAGATGGAACTTCTGGTGCGCGCAACTGTGATTGACGCCGACGAACGGGGATACAGCGCGGTTATACATGTAGAAGAGTACTACAAAGGCGAAGGACCGAAACTGCTTACAATCTCCCGATACAATGTTGGCTTGGAGACAGGCAACAACGTTCGCGGATATGACACTGGCTGCCTGTTCAATGGCAGGGGACAAAAATGGCGCGCCGGGTCTACGGGTTACTTTGGATTCAGCCGGAATCTGTTTGAAACGTATACAGACTATCATTATGGCTCAGCGCACTTCTATGTTTGGGACGGTCAGATAACCAACCGAGACGGCGCTACCGGAGGCTTCGCCCTGGGCTGGGATGCGCCAGATTCCCTATCCGAAGAAGAATTCGTCGCCAAACTGCTCGAAGCGGGCGGTCGTGATGCGCCCATCGCGCCTGCAATAGAAGGCGTGGTTCGCTATCCCTTGATGCGATATCTATTGATCACGACAGAAAACAGTACACGTTACCAGGTAAATCCGGACCGCAGCGTAACCGCGGTTGATGCGGAAACAGCGCTGTTCATCTCTCCCGATGACGCACATGTTGCGGTGCGAGTGGACGGCGAGACCTTAGGCTTCTATTATGTCTGGCCCCTGGGATATACGCCTCAACACTTTGAACAAACGGTTAAGGTGCCGGGTCACGACTTGCGGTTCAGCCATGACAGTCACATGGTCGCTGTATGGGATAAATCCCACCTTGCTATCTACCTGTTTCGCAACAAAGGGCCAGGCGATTTTCTGAAATGGGGAGTCGGCATGCAGATGGACTTGATAGCGAGCGCGAACCTTCAAACTGAAGACGAGGGGCCAGCGGTCGTCCAATGGAGCGCGGATAACAGCACCATCGCCTGGCAGGATGGTTCGGGCCTCCGGCGCTGGGATTTGTATGAAGACACTGAGCCGGAGCAAGTCGCTACCGCTGGCGACGTCAACGGTGCGAGGCTTCTTGATCTTTCTGACAGCGGGCGCTATGTCCGCTATGGCAGTGGCGAGGGTTGGATGTTATACGATAGCGACACGCGAGAGACATTTCCCAACGCGCTTGCCACACCTGGCGACCGCCACCTGATATTCGTCAACAGCGCATCGAAACCGATTGACGACTGGCATGAGACAGAGTCTTGCAAGCCTCCGTTGCGACAGAACTGCGCGGTCTATCTCGGCGCAAAGGACGCAAGAGCGATCACGGTATTCCCATATCAGATGGAACTGCTGGGTCTCGTCGCCTGCGACACTGACTGCCACGTCTGGGCTAAGTCCTGGCATCCTGCAATCGATCACGACAAAACCGGCATACATGACAGACGATACATCAGCGAATCCATGTCCAACTTGCGCCAGATCGCGTACGACCCTACCTACAACCAACCGGCGATTCTACGTGGCGATTATCAAATCGAATTCGACTTTTATGACAGCCAGATCTTCGATGACGAGGAGAAGCTTCCTTACCTCGATTACCTGAATCTCGAGGGCGCAATCGACAGCCCCATCGCGTCTATGGAATGGGGGCAGCCAATCTTTTATGACACGTTTATGCTGACCGCGACCGAGTATCTGCCGCGGACGGTTACGATTGCTCATGCGGACGATTCGTCGTCCCTACAAATCGTAAGCGATATACGAATCGGCGAGTCACCGCAGTAGGCGACGCGCTTATCCCGACAGCCGGCACATACGATGTCGGCTGTCGTCTCAATTGCTGTCCTCGCGCCGAGCTAGTCAACCCACCGCCGTCCGGACGATTTCCGCGATTCGAGCTTCGGTCGCTTCGTCCAACTCGGTGGTAAGGAACCAGGCATTGGGAATGAGTTGATCGGAAGCGCCTTCTTCCAGGACGATGTTCGCTTTCTCAGTGGTGCCGAAGGTCACGTAATCATCCATGCGGATGAAGACGAGCACGGGCGCGCTACGACTGCGGGCGTAGCCGGGCATGCCGTACCACAGTCGCGGCTTGAGCTCCGGCGCGGTCTCCATGATGATTTCATGGAAGCGCATGCCGATGGAGGTTTCGGCGCCGAACATCTGAGGGATCTTTGCCAGCACGGCAGCCAGGTTGTCGGCATCCTTTTTTTCCGCGCTCTTAGATGCCATTTCGGTTTCCTTTCAATGCTTAACCGTAAGCGCCAAACGTAAAGCCTACAAGAACATGTTTTGTCATTCAAGTGAGACGCGACAGCCGCGCCATGTGACGGCGGGTATCGCGGTACAAGTCGCGATAGGTCGTATACAGTTCATCGTAGACGGCCGAGTTCGCCGGATCCGGCTCTATGCGACGGTCGATTTTAACCCAGCTTTCGGCAAGCGGCGAGAAGTCGCTGAAGATGCCGGCCGCCATCCCGGCAATATAGGCATTGCCATAAGCGGCGCCGATAGTCTGCTTCGGCAGATCTTGCGGCAGGCCGGTCACATCGCTGCAGATTTGCAGAGAGAGCGCGTCCTGCGCCCCGCCGCCGATGGCGACCAGGCGGCGCGGTTGGGCATCTATTTCCGTCATTGTTTCGATGTTGTGGCGCAGACCGCAGGCGATGCCCTCAAGACAACTGCGGTAGAGGTGGGCGCGAGTGTGGCTGAGGGTCATGCCCAAGAAGAGGCCTTTGGCGTTGACATCGTTGATGGGGGTACGCTCGCCGCTGAAGTAAGGCAGCGTGATCAAACCGTCCGCGCCCGGCGGCGTCAGCGCGGCGCGCTCCGCCAGGATGGCAAAGGCGTTCCCGCCCGTCTGTTTCGCCAGCGCCCGTTCCTCCGCGCCCAGCTGATCGCGGAACCAGGCCAGCAAGGCGCCGGTGGTTGACATGCCCGCCGCGAGAATCGCCGCGCCCGGCTGCAGATGCACCGAAGCCCAGAGATCGCGATGCGGGCGATATTTCGCTGTCGTCTGGATGAGGAAGAGCGTCGTGCCATACATGACCATCAAGTCGCCATTGGCGGTGGCGCCGGCGGCGACGGCTTCCGCCAGGGCATCGGCGGTACCGACGGCGACCGGCGTGCCCGCCGGGATACCCGTTTCAACGGACGCTTCCGCGGTTACCAGCCCCGCCCTCTCGTTCGACCAGCCCGTCTCGGGCAGCCATTCCAGCGGGCAGATCTGCTCGACCCAATCTTTATGCCAGGCCAGTTGGCGCACATCAAAAAAGGGCGTGAAGTAGGGCGCGACGTAATTATCGACTACGAAGCGGCCTGTCAAGCGGAAGACCAGGTAGGTCGCGGCGGTGACGATCTTGCGCGTTCGGCTGAACAGCTCGGGTTGATTGCGGCGATACCAGAGCGCTTTGGGACCAACTGATTGCGCCGAGAGCGTATGGCCGGTGCGTTGGAAGATGGCCTCTTCGCCGAGGGCGCCGGTCAAGTCGGCGATTTCGGCGCCGGCGCGGGTGTCGATGCCGTAGAGGATGGCCGGACGCAGGGGGCGGTAGTTTTCGTCGAGAGGCAGCATCGTGGGGGCGATGGCGCTGCAGGCGACGCCGGCGATGCGCTTTGGGTCGATATCCGCTCTATCTATCAGAACGCGCGAGATCGCGCAGAAATCATGCCACCAGACGGCGTCGGCGTCTTGTTCCGCCCAGCCGGGCTGGGGAATATCGAAGCTGTGAGGGACGGTGTGTTCGGCGATGATGCGCCCGTCGAGGCTGACCAGCACCCCTTTCGAACTGGAAGTGCCGATATCGATGCCCAGCAGCAGTAGGTCGTCAGTCATGTTTTCAGTTCGACGGGCTGGCCGGATTGAGCCGACTGTTCGATGGCGGTCAAGACGCGGGTGACCAGCGCGGCCTCGGCTCCTGTCGCCAGCACCGGTAGGTCATCGACCACGGCATCAACAAAGCGGGCGATGGCTTCGAGCACGAAACCGCTTAGCCGGGTCGATTCGGCGTCGAGGGTGAAGCCAAGCGTATCGGGCAGGCTGACAGCGTCGCGAGTGTATTTTTCTACTGTTCGGTTATCGGAAGTGTTGATGTACATTGCGCCTTCGCTGCCCAGGATTTCCATTTTGAGGTTGAAGATGTTGGGTTCGGTCTCGGGCAGGATCCAACTGTTTTCCAAAGTGACGACCGCGCCGCGCTCGAATTCGACGATGGCGATGTGGAAGTCGGCCGTGTCGACGCCCTTGCCCTGGAGCACTCCCGAGCGGCTGACAGCATAGACGCGCCTTGGTTTGTCCCGCAGCAGCCAGCAGGACATATCGAGGGTGTGGCTGGCGAGAAACCAAAGGGCTGAACTTCGGCCGGCCCAAGGCAGCATCTGCGTCGGCACGAAGGTCGTATTGCTGAGGCGGGCGTAGATGTACTTCAGCTCGCCGAGCTCGCCATCGAGAACCGCTTGGCGCGTCGTCACAAATGCCGGGTTGACGCGATTGTGGAAGTCGACCATGAGCTTGACGCCGGCTTGGTCAACCGCGCGCAAAATCGCTTCCGCGTCTTCGACTGTTGTAGCGAGCGGCTTCTCGACGAGGATATGCACCCCGGCTTCTGCGGCGGCGACAGCGATCTCGCGATGGGCGAAATCGGGCGTAGCGATGGAGACGGCGGCAATATCCGGGCGAGCCAGCAGACCACGGTAATCAGTATAGACATGAGGCACATTGTAGCGCTCGGCAATTTCGCGCGCTCGCGCTTCATTCAGATCGCAGAGGGCGACAAGCTCCGCTTGAGGCAGATGGTGATAGACATGGGCATGCCAAGCGCCGCCGACGATGCCTGTTCCGATGACGCCAAATCCAGTTTTGTTCATCTCAAATCAGCAGGCGGCCGTCTTGCAACACGGGCGCGTCATCGACGTAGACCGTGCCACCTCCGCGCAAATCCTTCACTAAGTCCCAGTGTATGCTGGACTGATTTTCACCGCCACATTCCGGGTAAGCTCTTCCCAAGGCCAGATGAATCGTGCCGCCGATTTTCTCGTCATAGAGTATGTCCATACAAAAGCGATTGATGTGCGGATTCAAGCCGAAGGCGAATTCGCCCAGTCGGCTAGCGCCGGAGTCGGTCTTCAAGATGCGCCAGAGGTAGTCTTCGTTAGTCGCTGCGCTGGCATGGACAAGCTGGCCGGCGCGCCATTCCAGCCGGATGTCATGAAGCAGCTTCCCGCCAAAGACGCCGGGCAGGTCGAAGTGGATGCGGCCGTTCAGCGTGTCGTTGACCGGCGCGGTGTAGATTTCGCCATCGGGCATATTGATTCTGCCATCGAAGACGAGCCACTTCCGCCCGGCGACGGAGAACTCAAGATCAGTTTCGGCGCCGGCGACGATGCGCACGCGCTCGGTGCCCCCCAAGCGCCGCGCTTGTTCATGCCACTCAGCGGAAGCCGCTTCATAATCCAGCAGGCAGGCGGCGAAGAACATCTCTTCCAGCGTCCGCAGGTCGGTATGCGCCTGTTGGGCGAGGGATGCGTTGGGCAGGCGAACGAGGCACCAGCGGGTCTTCTGCCAGCGCAGCGTCGAGACTTTGCCTTGGGCTGCCTGATTGGTTGCCAAAATAGGCGCCGGAATATCATGCATCAGGTAGGGGTTGCTTGCGCCGCGCAAGCCAAAGTAGACATCAGCCCAGTGCATCCCGTACGACTCAATGGCAGGCACCCAACTGCGTTGCTTCTCATTGCCATGCTTTAGCAGCGAATGTCGCAGCGTCTCCGAGAGAAATTGCACTTGAGGGAAGGCGCCCGCCTTGATGCAGGCTTCGTAGACCGCATGCGCCAGGGGGAAAGTCTCCACCTCGACCATGGCGATCATGACGCGCTCGCCCTGCTGCACCGCCGTCGAATAGCGCGTCAGGACATCGGCGACCTCATGCCAGCGCGGGTCCATCGGGTCAGTTGCCGGGGAGGGAGACTTGGGTGTTGACGTGGGATGTGAGCCAGGGCATGTGGGGGAGTATAGCATGGGGGTGGGGGTGGGGGGAAACTGGTTGACAATTCATCACCGAGACACAGAGGGCACAGAGATTGATATCGCCGAAGTTATTAACCTGCTCGTCCTGGTTCGGATCCGCCACCCGCTCCCGCCCCAGAACCTGACGCTCCTGCTCGACGATTCCGATCCCCAATCCAAAAATATCGAACATTCGTTCTTTACACCATGACTCAAACTGTGATACCATCGCTTCAAAGTGCGCCTTACCAATCCCGATAGCAGCGAACCGCGCCAGATGGCCAGATGGCCAAAAAACATTTTTCTCGCCAGTGGCCGCCGAAACACTGTTGCGACATGTTTCGTCTACTCAATCTCACCCTCGGCACGCTCCCGCCCCAAGTACTGACGCTCCTGCTCGACGATCTCCGGATCCAGCTTGACGAATAACGGCGAGGGCTCCCGCAGCTTCTGACCCGCCGCCAGCTCGCTTGCTTTCCACTCCCCCATCGCCTCGCTGCCATCGTAGACCAGCGCCAGGTGATCGCGCGTCTCCTCGCTATAGGTCTCGATCTTGAGCTCGCCAAAGAGCCGGCCGTCGTAGCCGAGCATCTCGTGGACCTGCTGTGAGCTGAAGGGTGTGAAGGGCGCGAAGAGGATCTTGAGGTTATCGATGCAGCGCAGCGCCGTATAGACTGAGCGGGCCGCGTCAGCCGGGTCGGGCTTGAGCGTCTTCCAGGGTTGGCGCTCGTTGAGCCAGCCGTTGACATCGCGGGCCAGCGATAGCGTCTCTTCCAGCGCGTCTTTGAGCCGGACTTGCTCAAGCAGTTGGCCGACCGTGTCCAAGCCGGCTTCGGTGGCGGCGATGATGGCTTCGTCCGCCGCTGTGAGTTGGTCGTAGCTGGGCACGCGGCCATCAAAGCGTTTGAAGGCGAAACCGAGCATGCGATTGACCAGATTGCCCCAAGCCGCCAGCAGTTCGTTGTTGACGCGAGCGAGGAAGCCTTCCCAGGAGAAGTCGCTGTCCTGCCGTTCCGGCATGGTGCGGGCGACGTAGAAGCGCAGTGCATCGGCTTGATAGCGTTCGAGCAAGTCGGGCAGCCAAACGGCCCAATTGCGCGAGGTGGAGAATTGCTGGCCTTCGATATTCATGAATTCGTTGGCGGGCACATCGTAGGGCAGTTGCAGCGGGATATCGCCGTAAACCGGGTCATCCTCGTTGTAGATGCCGTCTATGCCCAGCAGCTCGGCCTGCCAGATAATGGTGTGGAAGGGGATATTGTCTTTGCCGATGAAGTTGTAGATTTTGGCATCGGGGTTGTACCACCACTTTTTCCATTCGTCCGGTTTTCCGATGTTGCGCGCCCATTCGATGCTGGCGGTGAAGTAGCCCATGACGGCATCGAACCAGACGTAGAGGCGCTTGTCCTCCCAGCCTTCCAGCGGCACGCGCACGCCCCAATCGATATCGCGCGTGATGGGACGGCCGCGCAAGCCATCCTTGACGAAATTCTGGCTGAAGCGGCTGACATTCGGGCGCCAATGATGTTCATGCGCCGCGAGATATTCGAGGATCTGCTCGGTGAACTTGGCGAGATCGAGGAAGTAATGCTCGGATTCGCGCTTGATGAGTTTCTCGTCGGGATTGTTGCGGCTGTGAGGGTCGATGAGCTGGATGGCGTCCATCAGATTACCGCAGTTTTCGCACTGGTCGCCGCGGGCGTAGGGATATTTGCAGATATAGCAGGTGCCCTCGACATAGCGATCGGGCAGGAAGCGCTTTTCGCTTTCGCTGTAGAGCAGGGTCTGCTCCTCTTTGTAGAGATAGCCGCGCTCGAGCAGCCGCGTGAAGATGTCCCGCGCGACCTGATGGTGGTTCTCGGTGTCGGTATGGGTGAAGAGGTCATAGCTGACGCCGACTTTCCGCTGCGTTTTCAAGAAACGTTCGTGATAATGCTCGAAGACTTCGAGCGGCGAAACACCGCGCTTGTCCGCCTCGACCGTGATGGGCGTGCCGTGGCTATCCGAGCCGCTGACCATCAGCACATGGTCCCCGCGCAAGCGATGATAACGAGCGAAGATATCGGCCGGCAGGTAGGCGCCGGCGAGATGACCGATGTGCAGGTCTCCATTGGCATAGGGCCAGGCCACCGATACGTGGATATATTGTGCTGACATAAGACTCGCTCCTGCTTATCCATTGAGATTCCGCGACCGGCGACATAAGCCGAGCAAATAACAAAAAACCGCCTGTCGCTGACAGACGGCGCCGGTTGTTCACTCGTTGCAGTCTAGGCAAGCCGCAAACCCCGTCTGTCGTCGCGGACGGCGGGCATCGGCATAGCGGCGCTGCAAAGCGAAATCATGCCGGGGAGTGTAACATGGGCGGCGGCGTATCGTCAAGCGGATGCTCGGCGCGATCGCTTGTGTTGCTGGCCCGACAGTTCATTGACTTCATGCGAAAGGTGACCCGTGCCCTTCGCAACAAGGGAGTTTATCATTATGTTGGCATGGTTGGCTGGCGAGCGCGGACTCGCTGAACTATAATGCGCGCCGCCCGACCGAGACTCGATCATGGACTTTCCGCCACAGCAGGCATCACGAGGACCGTGATACGGGAGCGGAATTGAAACCGGAAAACGCGCGAGTGACGAATTACGGCTACCCCGACAAGGGGCGGAGACAGACGAGCTGTCTGTTATGGGCCCTCGTGGCTTTCTTCTGTCTGCTCGCGGCGCTGGCTGTTGTAGTGATCGCCGCCTATGCCGGCTGGACTTCTGGCGTGGGGACTGCGCGCGCGAAGGCCACAGACGCGGCTGATGCGGAACTGCAGGGACAATGCGACCTATTGGAGCAGAATCTGGCTGACGGAAACTTGGACCTGGCGAGGTCGCGCATTGACTGGCTGCGACGCTTGATGCCGGTTCCAAGCTGCCTGCTCACATTGGCGCCGACGGCCACCGCAGCCCACTTGCAGGCACAGCCCAGCGCGACGTCTATCCCGCCGAAGACTGCCGTGCCGATCATGACAGAAACGGTCCCCGCTCAAGTGGGTGAGCTGCCGACTTCGGAAGTAAGCACTGAAGTCCTTTGGGATTACGATCTCGACGCCTTGCTGGCGGAAGCGGTGGCGGATCATGCAGCGCGGAATTACAGCGCGGCGATACAAACGCTTGAGGCGATCGTCAGCATCGACGAGGATTTCCAACGCGAGCGCGTGCGCCGAATGCTGCTGGACGCCCTCACGGCGCAAGCGCTTACGCTTTACCGCAGCTTCAAATTGTCCGAAGCGATCGTCTTGACGGAGCGGGCGGAAGTATATGGCGATATCGGCGAACTGAACTATGAGCGCTATATCGCCGATACCTTTCTGATAGGTCAGCGAAGCAAGGCCACCAACCCCGCGGAGGCGGTACGGCGCTTCAGCGAGATCGTATACCAGCATAATCCGAATTATATGAATGGACAGGTACAAAGCGAATTGCAGGATGCGCTGCGCTACTTTGCCGATGCGCTTCTGCTGCAGGGGGACGCCTGCCAGGCGCATGAGCAGTACGCCGCCGCCTTGGCGCTCCAGCCAAGCTACAGCCTGGTGAGCCGCGGATTGTTGACAACGAAGCAGCAGGAGGCGGCTCAAACCTGCGGCGCGCTAAATCCTGCTGCGGCGGGCCAAGCCGGCGCCACATCCGCGGGCACACCGCTGCCGCTCGGTGTTCGACCTACCGCGAGAGGCGGATAATCCGTTTGAGTTAGAACCTGTTAATCCTGCGGTCAAGCCGTTCAATGACGGTCGCGGTCGCCATGCCGCCGCCGCAGCACATCGTCTGCAAGCCGTAGCGCGAGTCGGTCGTTTCAAGCGCGTTGATCAGCGCGGTCATCAGGCGCGCGCCGGAGCCGCCCAGCGGATGACCAAGCGCTATCGCCCCGCCATGGATGTTGACTTTGTCCAGATCGCCGCCGGTATCTTTTTCCCATATTCGCGGGACGGAGGCAAATGCCTCGTTGACCTCGAAGACGTCCATATCTTCCATAGCGAGACCGGCGCGGAGCAAGACTTTTTCCGTCGCGGCGATAGGACCGGTCAGCATAAGATGCGGATCGCTGCCGACAGTGGCAACTTCGACGATGCGCGCCCGGGCCGACAAGCCGAGTTCACGCGCTTTTCGGGCGGAGGTGATCAGCAGGGCGGCGGCGCCATCGCTGATTTGGCTGCTGTTGCCAGCCGTGGTCACACCGCCCGGCGTGAATACCGGCTCCAGCGCGGCCATTTTCTCCAGCGTACTGTTTGCGCGAATCCCTTGATCGCGCTCTACCATGAACAGATTGCCGTCGTCATCAACACCTTGAACCGGCGCGATTTCCCGTCGCAAGACGCCGGCTTCGGTCGCTTGCCAGGCGCGGCGATGGCTCTGCAAGCCAAGCTCATCCATGGCGGCCCGCGTAATTCCCCATTCCGCCGCGATCTCATCCGAGGCGATACCTTGCGGGATCATGTTGTAGGCTTCCATGATATTGTCAGTGAAGGGTAGCGCTCCGCTGTCGCCGAGGCTGGAACCCATCGGCACACGCGTCATGCTCTCCACGCCGCCGGCGATGATCAGTTCCGCTTGCGCCGCAGCGATCATGGCGGCCGCCAGATGAATCGCCTGCTGGCTGCTGCCGCACTGAAAGTCGACAGTGGTCGCTGGCGCCTCGATAGGCAGTTCGGCGTCGAGGACGACATTCCGGGCGATGTTCATCGTCTGCTCGGCGACCTGGCTTACGCAGCCGTATATCACGTGGTCAATGGTTTGACTATCGAGCGAGTTGCGCTCCAGCAAGGCTTTAGCCACATGGGAGCCGAGCTTGACCGGATGCACTTCGCGCAGCCAGCCCCCACGTTTGCCCAAGGGAGTACGTATGGCGTCAACTATGACGATGTCGTGCATGGGATTCGCTCCTGCATGCGTTTGCGGGGACAATACCAAAGCGCAGCGCTGGCGCAGTAAACGGCGCCTCCAAGAAAGAGCCTCTATCGCTAAAAAAACAAATGCGGGAGCCAAAGTCCCGATTCTGATGTCTTACGATAAACACGGTTTGATGGCCTAAATCGGTGGCCTGGGATCGACAAAGGCTGTCGCATCCGCCTCATAGCCCAAGTCCTGCAGCGCTTGAATCGCGGCTTCACGCGTTCTATCGCGGCTGCTGCCGGCAAAGTCAAGCAAGGCGTCGACAGCGCGCGGATCGCCGATTTTCCCGAGAGCCAGCGCTGCATGGTATGGGGTGAGGAATCCGGGCGCTTCAAGAGCGCGTATCAAATGAGGGACGGCGCGATCGTCTTTTAATTTGCCGAGCATGAGCGCCGCCCGGCCGCGCACAATGAGATCTTCCTGGCTGTTGTCCACAAGGCTGATGAGGGTGCGGACCGCCTGGTCGCCACCGACCATACCCAGTTTCATGACAGCGGTGCGCCGGCGGTCCTTGTTTATATCGCGCAGTTCGGAGAGGATTGACTTTACTTTGCTTTCTCGTACCTGGTCGGTCATTGGCGTCTGCCTTTCACCTGTAAGAGTCATGCTGGCACGACCGTTTTCCACAATTCCATTCGGTATGTGGAAAGCAGAATCCTCTTCGAGCGATCGCCCTGCCCCGCTCACATTTTACCGTGAATTGCGCCAAAGTCCCAGCGTGGTGAAGCGCGAGCCTGTCAAATTCATCCGATGGCGGGCACTGAGGGCAGCACAGGAGCCAGAGCAAGATCTGTGCGAACTGGCACGCTGCAGGATACTGGGAGTCAGGCGGGATCGACTTGCAGATGCCCATCGTGAATGCGGCAGACGCGGTCGGCGAATCTGACGATTTCCATACTATGCGTGGCCATAACCAGTGTCCGGCCGGCGCGACAGGTCAAGCGGAGCAAGATTTCCAGCACTTGGGCGCCGGTCTCGTCATCCAGGTTGCCGGTGGGTTCGTCGGCGAAGACGAGTTTCGGTTCGTGCAAGAGCGCGCGGGCGATGGCGACGCGCTGCTGTTCGCCGCCGCTCAGCTTGTCGGGAAAGGCATCAGCTCGGTCAGCCAAACCGACCTGCTCGAGCAAAACGCGGACGCGCGCTTCGGTCTCATTCTGCCGCGAACCGCCCAGCTCCCTGGGCAAACTGATATTCTCCAAGACTGTCAGAGTGGGAATCAAATTGAAGAACTGAAAGACAATGCCGATCTGATCGCGGCGATACAGCGTCTGTTGTCGGTCATCAAGCGAGGTGATCTCGGTACCGTCAATGACGATCTTGCCGCTGTCGGGATTGTCTATGCCGCTGAGCAGGTTGAGCAGTGTGCTTTTGCCGCTGCCGCTGGCGCCGATAAGAGCGAAGAACTCGCCTTCATAGATATCCAGGCTGATGCCGTCGAATACCTGCAAGGCAGTATCGCCTTCGCTGTAGGTCTTGTACAGGTCGCGCACACGGACAATGGCGGGAGTGTTCATAGTCGGCACCGACAATCGATCTTCAGCAAAACACTGGAGTCCAGGCGACTGTAGCCATGTATCGACAGAGCCTACTGGAAAGACCGTGTATTAGGTAGTGTACTTTTCGTTGTTCATGCGGCAGATCCAGACAGCGGATTATAAGACCGAGAGAATAGGGGAAGCGCGCTAGAGCATTTTGCCTTATCATAAGTAGACAGATTTCACACGAATCAGGCAATGCGTCACGCGCTTCAGGAGGCAGAAAATGAAACGGAGTCCAATCCTCGTATATCTCGTCTTTGTATTATTGATATTGCTGCCGCTTGCGATTGGCCAAGACAATGCCGGCGCTATCGAGCCGAAAGATATGGAGATGGTAAATCCGGAGGCGAACATTAGCTTCCCGCCGCCGGTATATGTGGTGCGCGACAGCGTCGATATTCGCGGAACGGTCACATTGGCGGGAATGCGCAATTTCTTCGTTGAGTTTCGACCGCTCGTTCTCGATATGATGTCCGAAGACAGCGATGACGCGGACCAATGGTTCCCGGCGACCTTGCCGCGGATTGCGCCGGTAACAGATGATATCCTGGGTTCCTGGAATACGGTGCCGCTGCGCGACGGCTTGTATGAACTGCGCCTTACGATCAACACCGATGCGGATGAGCCGAGTTACTTCCGCGTCAGCCCGGTACGCGTCGAGAACAACCCGCCGGAATTCGTTGCGGAGCAGCAAGTGGTCGAGGTCGTCCCGCCCACCGATGTTCCGGAGCCGACCGCAACCCCCGATAGCTCGCCGCATGTCACCGCGCTGGTGAACAGCAATGTCCGCGATGGTGATTCGACCTTCTATCGCATCGTGGGCGGATTGCACGAAGGGGATACAGCCAAGATCAAAGGCATTAGCAGCTTTGGAACGGGCTGGTTCTACATTGAATTGGACAGCGGCCGGAGGGGATTCATCCATCCCAACATCGTGCGGGCGGAGGGCGACCTCAGCGCTCTGCCGCGGATCAATCCGCCGCCGCTGCCGCCGACCGCCATCCCGCAACCGACAGCCATACCCGTGCCAAGCACCGGAGCAAACCTGCGAATTACTCACGTCCAAATCGACCCTCATCCGGCCACCTGCAACGAAGCCTATGAGATCCAGGTGACTGTCGTCAACGATGGCAATGCCCCCGCCTCCAGAGGCGCCTTAGTAGAGGTCAGGGATAGTAGAGCAGATGGCGCTGGACGAGTGACAACGGGGATTGGCATAACAGCCTTGGCGGCTGGGGAGACCCGTACTTTCACGGGCCATCTCACGCAGGTCCAGTACTACGAGGAATTGCACCATATCAATCTGATTGTCGATGTAAACAACGAAATCGCGGAGACCAACGAAAACGACAATCAATACGCGACCGCGCCCTACATTTTGCAGAGGGGCAACTGCGGTTAGCCAAGTCCAGCAAGCGGGGCGGGTTTAGGCTCGCTCCGCTTTGTTCTTCCTCAAGACGGTATAGCGGTTAAGGTCGCCGTCGGCGCCGTCGGCGCGGTAATCGTCGATGGCGCACAGTCCGGACGCCTCAATCAGTTGCTCGTGCTCGCTGTCATCAATGTAATGGCAATAACGCAGGGCGCGGGTTCCCCGCCGCCAATCCAGCAAGTAATCGTGTTTCTCCACTGCGATTCCCGCATCCCAGGGCAGGATGCGCCGCCGAAAGCGTTCTTGCTCATAGAAGCGCCAGGCGGCAAAGACGAGGGTGCCGCCAGGCAGGACAAAACGCGCGGCCGATCGCAGCAGATCACGTCGCTGGCGCGCGCCCGGCACATGATGCAGCAGCCCAAAGAGTGTCACAAGCTGCGCCGGCGGTCCAGCCAGTCCGTCGAGTATCACATCCCGTTCGATCAGCTTTAATCGTAAATTCGGCAAGTCATCGAGCTGGCGCTGGGCGATGGCGAGCAACTCGGCGCAATTGTCAATGCCACAGTAGGCGAAGCTCCCCCCTTGCCGCCCGGCAAGGAAGCGCGGCAATCGCCCATTGCCGCAGCCGATATCCAGGGCAGAGGCGACCGGCACGTCAAGCGAGGCCAGCATTCGCTCCCAGCCAGGCCAAGCCTGCTGGCGCGTCGCAGCGAAATCGGCGGCGGCGCTTCGATAAAACTCGCGATTTATCGCGTTCAGATGTCGCTGCGTGGCCTCGTCCATCAACGCTTTCTGTCTCGTATAAGAAGCATATAAAACCGCCGCGAATCCGGGTAAGAACCTGGCGTGAGCTGGCGTCAAACCCTTGACGGCGTGGATCAGCGATTGACATGGTATCCGCCGTCGTGATCGCCAAATGCCCCGCCCAGCGGCAATTTTACCGCGCGCGGCGCCTGATATGTTATAGTGTGAGCAGACGCAAGAGTTTTGCCAATACGTGATCGCCGCAATAGATAGAGTTGACCGACTTACAAAATGGCCGCTATTGAGAAGGCGAATGCCAAGTTTAGCTCACTGCGCGATGGCCGATCTATCCGGCCGGATTTGCAGCCGGGCAAGACGGCCAAAGTGTAAAGGCGAAGAGAACCAACAATGGCAAACTACAGTAACTTCCGCAGCCACTACGAACAAGGCAAGCACAAGTTTCAGTCCATCCAGAACAAGGTGTTCTGGCAGGAGATGCTTAATCATCTCATCGGCCGGCATAATGAATTGCTGAATTTTGACGAGATTCGCAGCCGGCTGCATTTGCACGAGGAGTTGTACCGCGGCGTCGCAGATGTTCCGCTGGATCATATAGTCGGCAGCGTGGGGCGCTACAAGGATTTCACTGCCGAGTTTCTGCCGAAGAAAGCCAATATGAAGGACCGCTGGAGCCGGGTCTATGCCCTGGCAAACAGTATGGAGGGTCCGCCGCCAATCGAATTGTACAAGGTCGGCGATGCCTATTTCGTGCGCGATGGCAATCATCGCGTGTCGGTGGCGCGGGAACTGGATGCCAAATCGATCCTGGCGCATGTCGTCGAATTGCCAACAACGGTGCCGCTGCGCCCCAATATGAGCGAACAGGAGATGGAATCGGCGGAAGCCTACGCCAACTTCCTGGACGAGACCGGCTTGTCGCGCGCCGTGCCCGATCATGAATCGATCGAATTGACGGTGCCGACCCGCTATCATGAATTGATGGGGCATATCTTCCTGCACGAGCGCGTGATGGAAAAGCTCGAGGGGCATGCGCTGACGACCGAAGAAGCCACAGCCGATTGGTATCACACGGTCTACAAGCCCGCCATCGACCTGATCCGCAAGTACAAGGTGATGGAGTTGGTCAAAGGCAAGAAGACGGCTCGAACCGAGGGCGATCTCTTCCTTTGGCTGATGTTGAATCTGCTTGACCTGCGGCACCAGTACGGGGACGACGCGCCGGTAAAGTCCTTCAGCGGCGCCATCAAATCCTACCTGGAAGATGAGCATGTCCACGTGCCGGAAGACCTTGAGCAGGAAAGCGACCAAACGGTGCTGCTGACGCGGACGCAGGCGATGAAAGCGGTGCGCGCCAAGCGGATGCGGCAAGAGCAGGAAGACCGTTCGGAGACCGACTCGCAGATATCCTGAGAGCGGATTAGCGGCGCGGCTCCTCCAAAGCGGTGAGCTTCATAAACGCGCGCTCTCGCTGGCTCAAATTGGCGAGGAATGTATCGTCATATTCGCGTAAGCCGAGCGCGCCGTAAGCGGTCTTGATATAGTCGCGAACGGTGCTCTCGGCCAAGCGCAACTCATCGGCGATTAACGCTGCCGGCATACCTTCGATGGCATAGAGTTCGATCACTCGGCGGATAGTGGCCCCACTGCCCTTATGGTCCGCGTCTTTCAAACCGACATATTGCACGGGCTTCGGGAGTGCGATGGCCAGCGGTCTCGTGGCGCGCGGGTGATTGAGCATGCGGCGCGCAGCATCCATTCTCCCGCTGTAGAGAAGCTCATCTTGGCGCAGTTGGCTGGCGAAGCAAACAGCTGAGGCAATGTGAAAACGAACATCCTGTTTATGAAGGAAGGCGCGGGCGCCCCCTTCTGCGGCGGCGTAGAACAGGTCGAGGTCGTCAACATACGACAGGCAAACGACGGCCGCGCCCGAGACTGTATCAACCAGACGCTGGATCAACTGGCGGATATCCCCGCGCTCACCGACATTGTTGACATCGAAAATGATGACATCGGGATAAGCTGAGGCTGTGACGCCGTCAAGCGACTGCCAGAATGCCTCCAGGCTGGAGTATTCGGTTAGAGCGCGAGTGCGGCGGTCCCAAGCGAGATATGCATGAATGGCTTTCTCGGTGTAATAATCACTGTCGATGAGGGCTACCTTCAGGTCAATGCCGCCGACGGCCGTCATGGACTCTCTCCTCGCTTCAAGTAGGCCACCACTTCCGCCGCCATATCATAATCGCCGCCGGGGATGATGTAAGCGCCTTGAATCAAGCCGGACATCTGATCGACCAATTCATGCGCGATGCGCATTCCAGTATCCGGAGCATTCGCGGCCGAGGCAATTCGCTTCATAATGCCTTCGGGAATCGAAATGCCCGGCACTTCATTGTTCAAAAAGCGCGCCTGCCGATGGCTATGCAGCGGCATTACCGCCATGAGCACCGGCAAATCGAAGGTTTGCCCGGTCAAAGCCTCGTAGCGCTCATGGAAGCAAAGGATACGCTCCGGCTCGAAGATCGCCTGACCCAAGGCGAAGTCGGCGCCGGCGCGGATCTTGTTGAGCAGGATGCGAATCTCGCGGTCGAGATCTTCGGCACCCATGTTCAGCGCGCAGCCGACGGTGAAGCTGCTGGGCATGCCGATGCTGTGCCCGGCCATATCGACGCCCTGGTTCATCCCCTGTTTGATGACGCCGATCAGACGGGAGGGCGCGACATCGTTGACATCGCTGGCATCGGGAAAATCGCCTATCTTGGTGGGATCGCCCATGACGACGAAGAGATTGCGCAGGCCCAAGGCATGTGAGGCCAGCAGGTCGCCCTGCACCCGCAGCATATTGCGCCCACGCGTGGGGAAGTGCAGAACCGTTTCAATGCCGAGCTGCGATTGCAGCAGATGAGCGACCGCCCATGCGCTCATCTTCATGCGCGCGGCCGGCGTATCGGCGACGTTGATCAGGTCTGCCCCGGCCGTTCGCAGCCGGCGCGCTTCTTGCAATAGCGTGTCCGTACGGTAACTGCGCAGGGGCGCCATCTCGACCGTCACCGTGAACTGGCCGCTGCTGAGGCGTTCGGACAGTTCGGTCGGGGCGTGCGGCTCATGAGCTTCATGCTCTATGTCGATTTCGCCGATGTGCAAGTCGACGAAGTCCGCTGACGGCTGGTCCAGGGCAGCGCGCATGGCGGCAATATGTTCTGGCGTGGTGCCACAGCAGCCGCCGATCACCGTGGCGCCGATGTTTACAAAGGTCGTCGCGCAATCAGCGAAGTACTCCGCAGTGGCGGGAAACAGGATGCGCCCGCCGACGACCTCGGGGAAACCGGCGTTGGGCATAGCCGAGAATACCGCATCAGGCACGGCGAAACACATCTGCCGCAGCACTTCGGCAATGCCGGCGGGTCCGCTGCCGCAGTTGACGCCGATGACATCAGCGCCGGCTTTATGGAGATCGTTCGCGACGCGCGCCGGTGGATGACCGGCGTAGCTGAGATTCTCATGATAAAAGGTCGCTTGCGCCAGGACCGGCATATCCGGGCTAATGTCCTTCAACACCTTGATTGCGAGAAGCAATTCGCGGTGCTCGCTGAACGTTTCAAAGACGACGAGATCAACACCGCTGCTGGCGAGAGCGAACAACTGCTCGGCAAAGGCGCCTTCCGCTTCCTCCTGTGTCAAGCGCCCGAACGGATAGATGCCGACGCCCAAGGGGCCAACGGAGCCGGCGACATAGATATCTTCCCGGTCGCTTTCGGCGACGGCGAGCCGAGCCAACTCCACCCCGCGCCGATTGTAGAGTTCGACATGAGGCTCCCGCCCGACGCCCGCCAGCTTGAAGCTATTCGCGCCGAAGGTATTGGTCTCGATTATCTCGGCGCCCGCGGCAACGTAGGCCTTGTGTATCGAAAGCACGACGTGGGGATCTTCGACATTCATCGCGTCGAAACAGGCGTCGGCCCGCGCTTGAGATTCATGATGCAGCATCGTGCCCATAGCGCCGTCAGCCAAGATTGGCGCGCCCGATTTCAGACGTTCGCGGAAGGGCAGTTTATTCATCGCCTTTGCGCCTCTGCCTAAGTTCCTGGATCATGGCAACTTCGCTGAAACTTGCCGCCGCCTTCGCTACCCAAAACCGCGGATTCGCGTATGGTATGTGTGTAAGCATTCTAGTTACGTGTTTCATGGTTTGGGCGAACCCGCCACCTTGCCAATCCTTGGAAGTGTAGCAGAAAAGCGCATGGGCTTCTAATCAGGCCGGAATCAAACGACTTGACCAGATTAGGCATAGACATAGGGAAGCTGAGGCGCAGCGAGAATCTTGCGCGAGCATGGCATCTTCTGAGCAGAAGCGGTTCAATTCTGCGCCGCTTTCTAGCCAGGGTTCTCCGTTTCCTTCGCTTCAGCCGAACACAGATCCGCGGCGGACACAAACTGATCAAACGCGGCGAGGTCTACTATGTGCCGATCTGGCTGCCGATTGCCTTCGCGCTCTTGCTCGCTTCAACCGTGTTTTGGGGTGATGTCGCCGGTCTGCTGCAGCGCGGAACCGCAACCGCCATAGATCTCATCAGCGGCTCGACTGACGCGGAGATTGCCGCATTTTTTTCACCCTCCGTGCGTCACTGGTCCAGAGACATCGGCAGATGGGCGGAAGAACACGAGGTTGATGCGCATCTGCTTGCGACCGTGATGCAGATTGAATCTTGCGGTCATCCGTCGGTCATCAGCAACGCCGGCGCGCGCGGTCTGTTTCAGGTCATGCCCTTTCACTTTGCCGATGGCGAGGACATGCTCGACCCAGAGACCAATGCGATGCGGGGAAGCGCCTTTCTCAGGCATTGCCGAGCCGCCTCCGATGGCGTTATCGGCTTGACGCTGGCTTGCTACAATGGCGGCCCATCGGTGATCAATCAGCCGCGCGAGCGCTGGTCGGCGGAGACGCGGAAATACTATCGCTGGGGCGTCGGCATTTACAGTGATGCAGTCGCCAGGAAGGGGCGGAGCGAAACGCTGGATCAATGGCTGGCGGCCGGCGGCGAGCGGCTCTGCGCCAGCGCCGTGGCCGAATTAAACCGCTAGACCCCGCCTATACCGAATCTACGAGTTCGCTAAAAGCTGCGCATCACGGACAGCAGCTTGCCTTTGATCTCGCAATTGGCCGGATGCACGAATATTGGCTCGTAGTCGCGGTTGGCGGGCTGCAGGCGGATTCTGTCGTCTTCGCGAAAGAAACTCTTGAGCGTCGTTTCGTTGTCTTCGGGAAGCCAGGCCGCCACCATCTCGCCGTTTTCCGCCGTATTCTGCCGCCGCAAAATGACGATATCGCCATCCTTGATCATGGCATCAATCATGGAATCGCCGCTCACGGTCAAGGCGAAAGCCTCACTGGCGTCATAGCCGCCAAGCAGGCGCGGCGGCACGGTGATATAGTCGTCCTCTTCGATGTGATGGCCGATATCTTCCGGCAGGGAAATGGGCTCGCCGGCGGCGATCCGACCCACCAGCGCCACCCGATGCTGGCCGGCAGCGCCGATCACAGGCCGGGCGGGGCTGAATCCCGGGATGGCGCGGATAATGCGCAAGCCCCGCGAGACCTTGCCCGAGCGCTCGATATAACCGGCGTCCACCAATCTGTTCAGGTTGTAGTTCACGACCGAAGTCGAGCCGATATCGCATTCTTCGCCGATCTCGCGAATGCTGGGCGGGAAGCCGCGTTCCTGCGTATAACGTTGCATGAAACGCAACATATTCTGCTGTCGCTGCGACAGTCTATGGAATTCCTTCATCAGTTTGTCCTCTTATTCTCACTCGCAATCCCAACTGTGTCCGGCGCTGATCGCCTTGTTCCCATTATACACGAACATTTGTTTCTGTGGCAAATGTTCTATCGCATATTTTTCAGAAAGATTGCCGAGGGCGCTCTAGCCAAGCAGGAAGTCGAGCGGATCATCATGCTTCAGTACGATTGCGTCGTTCTTTTTCAGCGCCTGATTGCCACTGGCGGGCAGATCAAATATGTAGACCGGGCGCCCCTGCTCGCGGGCGAAGCGCGCCGTATACATCGCGCCTCCCTCCTCCTGGGATTCGACCAGGATGACGGCCTGGCTCAAGCCGCTGATGATGCGGTTGCGCGCGACGAGCCGCTGGGCGTTGGCGCCCCAATGCGGATGCAGTTCGCTGAGAAGCGCGCCGCTGGCCTGGACACGCTCCGCCAGCTGTCGGTTCGCTTCCGGATAAATGTTCAGCACGCCGCTGCCCGGCACAGCGATTGTCCTGCCATTTTCCGCCAGCGCGCCGGTATGCGCGGCAGTATCAATGCCGAGCGCCAGGCCGCTGACGACAGTGTAACCATAGCGCGCCAGCTTTGAGGCCAGTTGCAAGGTCAAAAAGCGCGCTTCTTGCGTTGGGTGCCGCGTGCCTACGATGGCGACTGTTTTGGTCCAGAGTTCCGAGAACGGCTTCCCGCGCGCGAAGAGAACCGGCGGCGCGCCATCGATTTCTCGCAGCGACTCCGGATAATCCCGATCATCCAGCGTAAGTATGGCGATGCCATGCCCCCGCCAACTCGCTATCTGCTTGGCGACCCGGTCAAGATCGACGGCTTTTATGTCGCGCGCTATCGCCTCGCCCACGCCGTGCACGCGCAGAAGTTCGTCCCGCGGGGCGGCAAAGACGGCGGCGAGGTCTTGATCGAAGTGGCGCCGCAAGTTGCGGAGCGTCACAGCGCCGATGTGGGGAGAAAGGCTCAACGCGATCAAGAGATCGTCAGCGTCGGCTTCAGTCCTCTTCATAGTATTCGACGATGGAAAGCTGCATCGCGTGCATGAAGGTGTTGACTTGGCGCAAGAGGGTCGACCATTCCGACGAACTGCTCGGCTGCCTCAATTCGGACCAGGTCAGTATCGAATTCAATACGAAGTCGCTGAAGTAATAGAAGCCGCGCATCGCTTGTGGAAGCGTCAAGCCATCGGCGATCAGATGTCTGGCATAATCCTTGCCGAGATTGATAGCGCTTGCCAAGCCTTCGTCCGGCGCTCCGGCAACGACGAATTTGCGTATCGCTTCCAAAACGCGCCTGCCCTGCTCGCGCAAGTGCTGCTTGCTCTCGTCGCTCATGGCAGCATACCATGGCGCCGATTCCAGGCGCTCTGTGCCCACTTGCATACGCGTTTGCCCGAGCGCGTTCTGCATGATGATCTGCAGTTCTACCGGTTCGAGATCGGCTTGCGTACGAACGTAGTCGCTCAGGTCATTGACGTTGAAGCGGCGATGTTTGCCGGCGGTGCGGCGAAAGGGCAGCTTGCCGCTATCCGCCCAGTTACGAACGGTTGCCGGATGCACACCGAGGATTTCGGCGGCATGACGCAGGCTGACCCATTCGCTTCCCTCGGTGCGTTTCGCCATAAACCTATATTAGATAGCCAACAATCGCCGAACAGTATACTCCAATGCCAGGCGCCTATCAACGCGGATGCGGCCGGCCGGACAGACTACCGTCAATCGGCGCGCCAGGAGGGCAGACGATGCTTGAACCGCCAGAGCCGGCCCAGCGGATAGCCGATCATTTTCGCGATATCGCCAAGGACACGGAGCCAGGGGATCATGACAATCCCGTAGAGCCAGATCCCGATCGACTCGCTGTCGGCGCGCTTGATGACCGTCGACAAACGGCGATATGGCCGCCACAAATAGACGATTCCGCCTGCGAGGCAGAACGCCCATAGCAGCGGATGAATCGATGCGCCGGCGAGCAGTATAGCCGGCAGCAGAATGAGGTAGGTGAAGTATCGGATGATGTGCCGCCTGAGCCAGAGATCAGCCTTGCCATCACCGCGGGCGTAGAGAAAGTACTGACGGAAGTATTTGCGCAGCGTGCTTCGCGGCCGAAAATGGACCAAGGCAGTCGGCTCAAATGCGAAGGTTCCGGCAGCGCGGCGCAAGCGCAGATCAAAAACCAAATCTTCACAGAAATCCAGCCATTCGGGATATAACTCAACTTGGAGCGCCACCTCTCTCCGAAAGGCGATACTGCGACTGCTCGGCAGAAACTTGGCCGCATCAATCTCCCTTTCTAACGGCAGCGTGGCCGCGCCGAGTGCGATCTCGAATGGACTTTGCGGATCCGCGCGGAAGAAGCCGCCCACCACAATCAACTGTGGATTCGCGAGCAGCGGGTCGGTGATTTTCTCCAGCCAATCGTCGCGTAAGCGGACGCCAGCGTCGGTCACCGCGATAATGTCGCCCCTGGCTTCTGTGATTGCGCGGTTCCGCCCCTGGCTGATGTTGCAGTCTTCCTCGACCAGCAGCTTCAGTGGCAGCCTATCCGCATAACTGCGCATAACGGAGACGGTATCATCAATACTGCCGCCATCAACAATGACGACCTCGTCCGGCGGCCGCGTCTGCGCCACGATCGAGTCGAAGAGGCGGCGGATACTATCGCCTTCGTTAAGCACTGTGGCGATCAAGCTAATCATGACCTGGTCTCGCTAACAAGCGGCATCGTTTCATGCTAGCGGCAAATCACATGACGCCAAAGGGGAAGCAATTCCAACTTAGTCGTGAGAAAAGCGCCCCCGCTAGAAGCGCTCCCCGTCTCTAGCTTACTTGGTAAGGGGGAGCTGAACTCGGCGGATTTCGCAATAATTTGTTGCTTTTCGCAAGATCGACTCTCTAACATTGTATTGCTTCAGTACTGGGTTAGTCATTTCTGCGTATGATTTTCAGTAGCGGACAAGGCTTACAATGTTTTCGATTTTTTGTGTCTCTTTTTACTCCATCATACTTTCACATTGTTTTCTTGGAACTATTTGCTTTGAGGGGCATCTTAGAAACTGGCTAACTGGTTCTTAATTCTTCAATCAATTCCTCTAACGTAAGGACTTCTCCAGCCAGCGCCTGCAAATAGCCATGCTTGATGCCTTGCAGAATATCTTTCCGGGTAGGTGTTCGATAGGGCTTGCCGTCATCATCTTCATCAGCGTCGTCTTGACCCGGCTGGTACAAGCTGGCGTCGAATTCCGCCAGCGCCTCTTCTATGATCGCCGCTATCTCTTCGTCGCTCGGCTCGCCAAAGATCGCCTCAAAGACCCCTGAATCCTGAAGCGCCTCGACTACCTCCTCAACGGTCTCGCCAAGCTGGCGATATCAGTTAGGTCTCGCGTGGTGTTTTTCGTTGTCTCTTTCATGGTTGTCTCCTTTCGGGCGACTGTAATATCTACCACCCGCGCGCAGCTTATTGTATCATGCGCCCGACCGTGAGACACAGCGTCTGCAACGGGGGCTGTGTACCCCTCGCGACCCAAACACGATCAAAACAACTGAGGACACAACATGCCAGTTGACTATGACAGGCTCCAGCCGGCGCCAATGCGGGACGAGCCTTACCACATCGTGGTGACGGCGGCGCATCATGACGACATCGAATTCGGCGCGGCGGGCAGCGTGGCGCGCTGGATCCGCGATGAGGGCGCGACCGTCACCTACGTCATCATCACCGATGGCGGTTCAGGCAGCAACGACCCGTCCATGACCCGGGCCGAGCTGGTAGCGCTGCGGCGGGAGGAGCAGCTGAGAGCGGCCGCCATCGTGGGCGTCAGCGATGTGCGCTTTCTCGGTTACCCTGACGGTACGCTGCAAGCGTCGCTTGATTTGCGGCGGGACTTGACACGGATCATCCGCGAGACGAAGCCCTACCGTGTCGTCTGCCAGGACCCGACCACGGTCTTCGTGCGCAGCCAGTACATCAACCACCCGGACCATCGCGCGGCCGGCGAGGCGACGCTTTATGCCGCCTTCCCCAGCGCCGAGACGCGTCCCGTCTTCCCCGAGCTGCTGGCGGAAGGTTATGAGCCGCACAAGATCGGGGAGCTTTACATGGATCTGACGATGGAGTCCAGCCATTTCGTCGATATCAGCAGCACGGTCGAGTTGAAGATGGCGGCACTGGGCGCGCATGTGTCGCAGATCGGCGCGGGCGAGGACTTCGAGAACGGGGCGATGAAGTGGATCACGGAGCACAACCGCGAGGGCGGGAAGCTGGTCGGCGTCGGGTACGCCGAGTATTTCCGGGTGATGAAATTCGATGAAGAGCGCAAGAGTGTGTTCGATGAGGAGCGGGAGCAATTGCAGGCGGAGGGTTGAAAATCCACGGTTCCCCCGCAATTGCCGCGCAATGGCGTGTAAGGGTAGAATTAGCGCCGATTCAATTAAGAATGTAAAGGACGACCATGATTCTGACGACTTATCAAACTGACGATGGCAACAAGCTGGGCATCAAGACGGGGCGCGGGATACTGGATGTGGCGGCGGCGGTAGCGGCGACCGGTGTCGCCTGTCCCTCAAGCGCCGGCGAGGTTTATGCGCAAGGGAATGAGGCGCTGCCTGCGTTGGGGGCTCTGGTTGGCGCGGCGGATGACGCAACGCTCTATCTTGATGAAGCTGAATTGACGTACGCGCCGGTTGTGCCGAATCCAGGCAAGATCATCTGCGTGGGGCTGAACTACAGCAAACACGCGGCGGAGTCGGGCGCGGCGCCGCCGGAGGAGCCGGTGCTCTTCAGCAAATTCAACAACAGTCTGGCCGCGCCTAACGAGGACATCCCGATTCAAGCCGACTGGACGACGGTGGATTATGAATCGGAGTTGGGCGTGGTCATGGGCGCGAGAGTACGCAATGTCTCGGTCGATGAGGCGTTGAAGGCGGTCTTCGGTTATTGCAATATGAACGACCTGAGCGAGCGAGATTTGCAGATGCGCAGCGGGCAGTGGCTGCTGGGCAAGACACTCGACAAGTTTCTGCCGCTTGGACCTTATGTTGTGACGGCGGACGAGGTGCCCGACCCGCAGAACCTGGCGATCAAGGGCTGGTTGAACGGAGAGCTGCGGCAGGACAGCAATACGGCAGACATGATTTTCAGCGTCGCCGAGGTCATCGCCTACGCCAGCAAGATCATGACGTTAGAAGCGGGCGATGTCATCAGCACGGGCACGCCAGAAGGCGTCATACTGGGCATGGATCCGCGCGTCTGGCTGAAGCCCGGCGATGAGTACATCGTCGAAGTCCAAGGGCTGGGCAGGCTGGCCAATCGCATGGTCGAGGCGTAGACATGGCGGATACCTACCTGGTCACGGGCGGCATGGGCTGCATCGGCGCCTGGACGCTCTATCACTTGCAGCAGAGCGGCAAGCGGGCGGTCAATTTTGACGCGAGCGCTGACCGACAGCGCATCGACTGGCTGATGAGCGCGGAGGAACAGGGGAGCATCAGCTTCGTTCAGGGCGACCTGCGCGACAGTGAGATGGTCAAGGCGGTTTTCGCCGAGCACGATGTCAGCCATGTCATACATCTGGCGGCGCTGCAGGTGCCGTTTTGCCGCGCCAACCCCAGCTTGGGGGCCGCGGTCAACGTCACGGGCACGGTCAACGTCTTCGAGGCGGCGAAAGCGGAGGGCGTCAAACACGTCGCTTACGCCTCATCCATCGGCGTTTACGGACCGCCTTCCGAGTTCCCGCCCGGCTTGATCGCCAACGATGCGCCGCAGAACCCGCGCACACTCTATGGCGCCTACAAAGCTTGTACCGAGCAGGTGGCGAAAGTCTACTACATTGATGACGGCATCAGCAGCACCTGCCTGCGGCCCTACACGGTCTATGGCGTTGGGCGTAATCAAGGCATGACGAGCGAGCCGACCAAGGCGCTGGCGGCAGCGGTCAAGGGGCAGGCCTTCAATATCGGCTTCAGCGGGACGATGCAATTTCAACTCGCGGCGGATGTGGCGCGGCAGTTCATCCTGGCGGCCGAGCGGTCGCTGGACGGCGCTTATGGTTTCAATCTGGGCGGGAAACCGGCGACGGTTTCAGAGTTTGTCGGCTTCGCCAAGGATGTCTTGCCGGAGGCGGAGATCGATGTGGCGGATGCGCCGCTGCCGTTCCCGGCCGGCTTCGATGACAGCGCGCTGCGGGAGAGTTTTGGCACTGCCTATGAGACGCCGTTGGCTGAGGGCATCGCGGCTACGGTCGCGCATATGCAGCGGTTGGGGGATGGGATATAGGTTTATCGCCACAGAGGCGCAGAGGGCACAGAGAACGCATAATTCAAAATCATGGGAAATATCATGAAGAATTTTGATATTGTGACCATTTCAGTAATGACCGTCGCATTGTTGGGCTTAACCACCTACGCCGCGGATATCACTGTTGATGAGACTTGCAGTCTGGCGGAGGCGATTACGGCGGCGAATATGGATGAGACGGTCGGCGGTTGCATTGCGGGCGATGGCGCGGATGTGATAGTGCTGACGGCGGATGTGACGCTTGACGCGGCGCTCCCACTGGCGCAATCCGAAATCACGATTGAAGGAGGAGCGAATACAATAGACGGCGACAACCGCTACCACATTTATGGCATCGTCGCAGGCGCGGCATTAACGCTCAACGATTTGTTCATCACGAGAGCAAAGAGCGGCTGGGGAGGCGCAATCGGCAACTTGGGCGGGGTTCTAAACGTAACGAACTGCGACTTCAGCGACAATTCGGCTGGCGACGGCGGCGCGATAGGCAATGAAGGCCGCCTGACTATTCGCAATTCCAGCTTTCGCTATAACTCAAGCCAAAATGGTGGCGGCGCGATTTTCAACCGAGGCGGAGTCGTCCACGTAATCAATAGCAATTTTGAATGGAATAGCGCTGAAGGCAGCGGTGGCGCAATATTAAATCACGATGGATGGTTACTTATCGAGGACAAGAGCCAATTCAAGAGCAACATGTCCGAGTATCACGGCGGCGCCCTGTTCAATGAGGATGGCACGATCAATATCTCCGACAGCGTATTCTTGCGCAACCGGGCTTCCGACCGTTCTGGTGGCGCGATATACAGCAATATTGCGCGGGACGAAACCGATGACTTAATCGCCATCGAGAACAGCGCATTCCTCAACAACGAGGCAGAAGAGAACGGCGGGGCGATTTTCAACCGGCGAGGGGTTTTGCTTATCACAAACAGCGCCTTTGACGGCAACTCGGCTGGCGATGATGGTGGCGGCTTGTTCGAAGCCAGCGTTGACGCCACGGCGATACTCCACAGCACATTCCATGGCAACCAGGCGGACAACGGCGGCGGCATTTACAAAGAATACAATGCTCAGCTCAGCCTCTCCCACACGATCATCGCCAACAGCATCAGCGGCGGCGATTGTTTCGGCAGGCTGGATAGCAATATGCTGAATCTCGTCGAAGACGGCAGCTGTTACGCAGAGCTAAGCGGCGACCCGCTGCTTGGTGAACTGGTTATGCCGGATGACGGCTCGCCGGCGTACTATCCGCTATTGCCTGGCAGTCCGGCAATCGACGCCGCCAGCAGCGACTATTGTCCGGACGCCGACCAGATCGGCACGGCGCGACCGCAGGGCGAAGCTTGCGACATTGGGGCGGTAGAATACGTACACAGGGAGTAGAGGTCAGAGTGGCGCAGGCGGGCGACCCAGTGGCTCGCCCCTACAAGATTCTATTATTTTGGCAATCTCTTTCCTTTCAGAAGTACTTCTGTGGTTAAGCAAAGGGTATGCGCACCATGTCCAAAACCATGCGAATGATTCAGCAGTTCAGCACGAACCTGTTCAATATGCAGCGGGCGCGGGTCAAGGCGATTGACTATGTCATGTTCAAGGTGCCGACGTCTTTCGCGCCGGCGCCCGTCGAACGCAACCTGATCCAACGTCAGATCCTGGGCGCGCCGCCGATGAGCCTGATGGAATTCGTGGGCGCGCTGGAGCGGATCGCTGTGGACCCGCGTCCGCTCGGCGTGATTCTATATTTCCGCGGCCTTTCCGCCAGCGCGGCTGACTTGCAGACGATGCGCGATGCGATATTGCGCTTGCGGGATAAAGGCAAGCGGGCGCTGAGCTATGGTTCGGGCTATCGGACGCAGGAGTATTTTGTCGCCAGCGCCTGTGACGAGATCCTGTTGCCGCCCGGCGGGATGCTGGAGACATCGGGCATTTTCAGCCAGCAGGTCTTCCTCAAGGAGGGCTTGGGCGCGGTCGGCTTACAGTGGGATTCGGTCGCCATCTCGCCTTATAAGGGTGCGGCCGATACGCTGGCCCGCAGCGAGCCTTCAGCCGAAGGGGCTGAACAGACGAACTGGCTGCTCGATTCGATTTACAACACCATCGTCGATGGCATCGCCGCGACGCGGAAAATGAAGCCGGACGAGGTGAAGTATATGATCGATGGCGCGCTGCACATGAGCGATGCGGCGCTGGAGGCGGGTTATGTCGATGGGGTGATGAACGAGGAGCAACTGCTGGAGTATCTGGGCGTGGGGAAGATCACTATGTGGGAAGAGGCCAATGGGCAGGTCTACCTGCCGGAGCGGGACTTCAGCGGAAAATATGTCGGCGTGATTTATGCGGGCGGCGCGATCATCGATGGGGAAAGCGCGACCCCGCCGAGCGACATGCCGATTCCCATTCCCTTCGTCGGGGCCGAACGACTGGGCGATATCACCTTGAACCAGCAAGTGCGCAACTTGATGCGGGATCCGCAATGCGGGGCCTTGGTGCTGTATATCGACAGCGGCGGCGGCTCGGCGACGGCGTCGGAATCGATGGCGTCCGCGTTGAGCGAATTCGCCAAGTCGAGGCCGTTGGTGGTGTATATGGGCGGCGTAGCGGGATCGGGCGGCTATTACATCGCGACGCCGGCGCACTGGATCGTGGCGCAGGCCGGCACGATCACCGGCTCCATCGGCGTATTGATGGGCAAACTGGTGAATAACGAGATGCTGAAGAAGCTGCGCTTCAACGCCTTCTCTTACCTGCGCGGCGAAAATGCCGACTGGATCGCGGGGGACAGCGAGTTCAGCGACGAGCAACGCGAGATGGTCCGCGGCAGCGTCGAGCATATCTATGAGCGATTCCTGGATCGGGTGGCGGAGAGCCGCGGCAAGTCCCGCGATGAGATTGACGCCATCGGCGGCGGGCGCGTCTGGACGGGAGCGCAGGCGCTGGAGCATGGCCTGGTGGATGAGCTGGGCAGCTTGCGGCGGGCGCTGGACAAGGCGCGGGAATTGGCGTCGCTCCCCGAGGCGGCGCCGGCGGTCCTGGTGCGCGACAAGGGCAAGCCGATCGGCGTGCAGGTGGCGGAGCAGAACCCGGCGGCGATGGCGGGTTATGCGCTGGAGGGGCTGGAGTTGCTGAGCAATCGGGCGCAGTGCCTCATGCCTTTTGAGTGGCGGGTGAAGTGATGGCTATGCATGAGATCTTCACGATAGGCTACGGCGGACGCCATAGGGACGAGTTTATCGACCTGCTTAAGCGACATGAAATCAAGGTGCTTGTAGATGTTCGCTCGAAGCCCGATCGGGCATTCATGCATGTCTTCACGCGCCCCCACCTCTCTAAGCACCTGCCTGCCGAAGGCATCGCATACGTATTCTTGGGCGATTCACTCGGCGGTTATCCTTCTGATGAGGACTGCTTCGTGAACGGCAGGCTGAGCGCATCGCGCTGCGAGGAACGAGACTGGTATCAGAATGGGATTGCGCGCTTGAAGGCGCTGGCGCGGGAAAAGCGGGTCGCCATCATGTGCGCCGAGAGAGACCCGGAAAACTGTCATCGCAGCTTCGTCGTCGGGGCGACAGTGACAAAAGACGCGGATTTCGCGATCCAGCATATTGATATGGCCGGCGAACTCGTACCCCATGACGCGCTTGAGGTGGAATCAAAGCCACGCCAGCTTGACATGCAAGTCTTGCTGTAAGGAATCCTTGATTAACCGGAAGAATACAAGTAAATGCAAGCCGGTCTTGCGAAAAGCAATCTGTAGTCGATGGCGCAGGCGGCGACTCACAGAGTCGGCCCTACATCGATTCTTTTTCGGCGTAATCGGTGGCAAAAGTCGGGCGTCACAGGCTCTCCCCTAGGTCTCGCGACCGCCGAGGGGACGAAGCTGGATAACGTCCTCCGCTACCCATTTTCGCGCGCTGCCAGTAAAATCCGCAGTTCAAATCACTTCCTGATTCATAGACTACGAGGACAAAGCCATGACCACAGTAGCGGCGCGCGCTGACGTGCCCATCGAATCCACCTGGAATCACGAATCGGTCTTCCCGTCCTTTGAGGCCTGGCGGGAGGAGTATCAAGCCGCCAGCGAAGCCGTCGGCGAGATCGCGCCGTTCAAAGGTACGCTGGCCCAAAGTCCGGAGCGCCTCGCCGAGTGGTTCGACCTGCATCAATCGATCGCGCGCCGCGTCTGGAAGCTCTATATGTACCCGGTGATGTGGCAAGCCTGCGATGGCAAGAACGAAGAGATCAAAGGCATGGTCGGGCAAGCGCAGGGACTGGCGGGCAGTTTCATCGCGGGGGCCTCCTTCGCTGAGCCCGAACTGCTGGAGATGGACCCGGGCGATCTGCTGCAATGGACCCAGTCTGAGCCGATCATGCAGCTGTATGAACACTATGT
>JAPOYU010000145.1:6691-9806 GCA_026706395.1 Chloroflexota bacterium | reverse complement strand
ACTCCTGTTTTGGCCTTGAGAGGGCCACGTCCTAGGCCACTAGACGAATGGGGCGACTACAATGATACTAATCTTGATACGTTAAATGGTCAAGATGGCGCCAGAAATCCCATTCTTTCTTGCGCCAGCTTGAGCGTGTCATTGGCGATTTCGGCCGCCTTATCCCGCCCGATCTCCAAGACAGAATCCAGGTATCCCGCTTCATTCATCAATTCATAGTAACGAGCTTGCAGCGGCTCAAGCGTTCCGACCACACAATCTGCCACAGCCCTTTTCAGATCGCCATAACCCTTTTCAGCAAATGTTGCTTCGATGTCTTCCCGCGTCTCATTCGTGATGGCCTGATAAATCGTCAGCAGGTTGTTGACCCCAGCGCGCTCTCTATCATCACTGAAGCGTATCTCACGATGCGAATCAGTTACGGCGCGCATGACCTTCTTCCGCGCGCGCGACAAGTCATCAAGGAGGAAGACCGCGTGATTCTCCGAAGCTTCGCTTTTGGACATCTTGGCCGTCGGGTTGTCCAAGCCCATGATGCGCGCGCCGGCCTGGGGATTCATCACAGATGGCAAGGTGAATGTCTGGCCGTACGTGTGATTAAAGCGTTGAGCCAAGTCACGCGTAAATTCCAGATGCTGGTTTTGATCATCGCCGACGGGCACTAAATCCGCGTGATAGAGCAGAATGTCAGCCGCCATTAGGCTGGGATAACTGAGCAATCCGGCGCCGATCGACTCTTGAGACTGTTTGGCCGATTTGTCCTTGAATTGTGTCATCCTGTGCAACCAGCCAAGCGGCGCCATACAGGTCAGCATCCATGCCAATTCTGAATGGGCCGGCACATGCGATTGTACGAACACAGTCGAAATCTCCGGGTCTATGCCCGCCGCAATGTACATGGCAGCGCTCTCGCGTGTTTTTCGCCGCAATTCAGCCGGCTCTTGCGCGATTGTGATAGCATGCAGGTCGACTACGCAATAGAAGCAATCATAGTCATTCTGAACTTCGACCCATTGCTTGAGCGCGCCGAGATAATTCCCAATCGTCAAATTGCCGGAAGGCTGAATGCCGGATAGGACTCGCGGTTTCTTGCCGTTTTCTACAGCCATAGCTCTTTCCAGATCATGTTGGAATCGTCGGCACGCGAGGATTCTAACACCGCGCCACAAGCGCTACAACTACAAACTGCGCGCTCAACGATCCTTCAAAGCGCGTTCGATTTGTCGGTCGTGATCGCGCTTGGCAAGGGCGGCTCGTTTGTCATACTTGCGCTTCCCCCGCGCCACGCCGATTTCGACTTTGGCGCGACCCCGCTCCAAATAAACTTGCAGTGGAATAGCGGTCATGCCGTTTTCACGCAGTTTTGTAATGATCCGGTTAATCTCACGCCGATGCAAGAGCAGCTTGCGCGGACGGCGCGGATCGCTGTGGCCGAAATTCTGGGCGTCTTTGTACGGTGCTATATGCGTATTCATCAACCACAGTTCGCTATCCTTCTCGCGAATGTAACCGTCGCCGATATTGATGTTATGATTGCGAATTGACTTGATCTCCGAACCTAGCAAGACCAGACCTGCGTCGTACCGGTCAGTGACCAGATAATCGCGGTTTGCCTTTCGATTCTTCGTGATGAGTTTTCTGCTGGTAGTCATGGTCAGCTGAATCAAGTCAGGAAACTTCTCTTGCCGCCCAAGCGGTCTACAGAGTTCAGGATACTAGCGCAGTACTAGTGTTTCAAGATAGGGGTTGCCAGGCGCGCTGGAAATCCTTGGTATTGATTTCTTCGCTTGCATAGTTTTGAATCGCAGCGACGGCTACACCGATTACACGCAGGCTGGAATTGGGGTCGGGACAATTCAGAAGGCCCGCCGCTACCGCGTCAATGCCTTCCGGGATGTCCGCAGCAAGTTCCACAACGGCATTCATTACCCCGTTCAGTCGTTCGTTGAATTCTCGCCCCGGAACCGCGCAGAGCTGCAAGACAAGAGTGTCACCCAGAGCTGTATTCTCAATGCCGCTCGACTGCTGGATTATTTCAAACGCGCTGATACTCTCCGCCACATCACGGACGAATGCCGCTAGAAGCGGGTCCGGTTCATCCGCTGTTGGGCTTGGATCCGCAGCCACAGTTTCCGTTGCAGCTACTGTCGCAACGCTCGCATCTTCGTAGGTTGCGGCCGGTGTCGGCTCATCGGTTTCGGCTTCTGCGGCGGCAAGTGCTGTTGCCTCAGCCGTTGGCTCAGCATCTGCCTCGTCGGTCGACATCGCCGTCCCTGCCAGCGTCGCCTCCTCTTCAACAGCCGTTACGCTCGCCTCGAGTTCAACCTCAGCGAGCGCAGACCCCTCTGTTGGCTCTGAGACAACAATTACCACCGGTTCTGTCGTCGGCAGAAAGCCCGAAAGCAATTCAGTAAGATTTACTGTGCCAGAGGCGACCAGCGCGGCGCCGGTCGCGACAATCAGCAGAATCACAACAAGCAGAATGAATCCCCAACGGCTACCCGAGGATTCGCCTTCGGTTTCTACAACTGGCTCAAGGTCCTCCCAATCGTCAACAGTGATTTCCGACGCTGACAGCGCTCTGCCATCACCAGTTGCCTCAATCCCCATCAGATCGTCGTCCTGTTTCTCTAATTCAAGAATATCAGCTTTAAGTTCAGCAACGCCTGGAAATGATGGATCGAGCGATATGACGCGATCAAGCGCCAACTGCCCTATCGAACGATCGCGAACGGCATGTGAGTAAACCCACCACAGTGACGGATTATCGGCATCTGATTCAAGCAAGGGAGTCAGTATCGACTGCGCTTGCTCAAGATCATCGTTCTCAATGAGCTCGTATGCTCGCTTCAGGATCTGATTAGTCGAATCGCTCATGGGTGCGCGTCTTGGGAAGTTCCTTCACACCAGCACACATCCGACGATAGAAGCAACTCCCCGGGAACATACATTTGGGCGCGACGCTTCGTATCAGGCGGATAATTCATCTCATGGCAGTGTACATCTGCCCCAAAATGCACGCAACAAAAAAGCTCGCCAATGCCAACGAGCTTCCCAGTTGTGCCCTGAAGAGGACTCGAACCTCCACCCCGTTAAGGACACGGCCCTCAACCGT
>JAPOYU010000145.1:0-6611 GCA_026706395.1 Chloroflexota bacterium | reverse complement strand
CCGTTAAGGACACGGCCCTCAACCGTGCGCGTCTGCCAGTTCCGCCATCAGGGCTGTCGCAGGCCAAGTATAAGAAATTCCGTTAGCTTGTCAATGCCGCCAAGGCTTAATCCATCTTGAGCAAGTGCCGGTCCTGCCGTATCATATGGCGGTATTTGGCACAAGGCTGGACCGCGGAAGGTCAGACATAGATGCGCATTGCTTTGGATGCGATGGGAACGGATAGCCGTCCATTGAGTGATATCGCTGGCGGTGTATTGGCGGCGAATGAATTTGGCGACACGATCGTGCTGGTCGGCGATCAACGGCAGATTGAAGCTGAGCTCAAGAATCACGACGTTGACTCCGGCAAGGTTGAGATTCTGCATGCTCCGGTCGATATCGCCATGGACGCCAAGCCGACCGACGTGATCAAATCGGCCGCTACATCGTCAATTCACGTTGCGCTTGACGCCGTGAAGAAGGGCGATGTAGACGCCTTTGTGACCATGGGAAACACTGGCGCGGTTCATGCGATCGCAACTTTGAAGACGCTGCGGCGCATCCCGGGCGTAAAGCGACCGGTCCTTTCCGCGCTCTTCCCAGTAAACCATCATCGGATGATATTCCTGGACGTCGGCGCGAATACAGACGTCAAGCCGGAGTGGGTGACTCAATTCGCTGTCATGGGAAGCATCTACGCGCAGCTCGTTCTCGGATACCCCCGGCCACGTATCGCGCTGCTTTCGAACGGCGCGGAAGACACAAAAGGCAATCTGCTCATTCGTGAAGCCGCGGACCTGATGCGCCGCAGCAAGATGAACTTCGTGGGAAACGTCGAACCTGTGCAACTTATGACATCGGTGGCCGATGTCATCGTGATGGATGGATTCGTCGGCAATATCGTCTTGAAGATGTTCGAAGCGACAGCGCATTACGTCGCCACCTTGATTCGGCAAGAGTTCCGCAACGATGTAGTGTCGATGTTGGGTGGCGCGCTGGCAAAGCCTGCCTTCAACCGAATTCGGCGGCAAGTGGACACATCAGAAATTGGAGGAGCGCCGCTGCTCGGCGTTAACGGAGTTGTGATCATCGGGCATGGGCAAAACTCCGCTATCGGCATCAAGAACGCGATCCAGCAAGCGCGCACCGCCGTGCGGGAAAACGTCATCGGCGCCATTCGCAACGGCATCGCGCAGGAGGCGAAATGAACCAGGGCGCGGCCATATGGAGCTGACACGCCACGGTCGCAAACGAGTTGTCATCACAGGCTTGGGCGTCGTCTCGCCTTTGGGTGAAAAGTCAGCCTACTGGGACGCGCTGCAAGCGGGTCAATCTGGAATCCGTCGGTTGCAGAATATTGAAACCGAACATCTCGACGTCAAGATCGGCGGCGAGATTCGGAATTTCGATTCTTCGGCTTACATTCCACGAAAACAGGCGCGCCGCATGGGCCGGGCCACTCAGTTCGCGATAGTAGCTGCATTTGAAGCGGTCAAGGACGCGGGCCTGTCGGCGGATGCGATCAGGGCGATCGGGGATCGCGTTGCAACGGTGATTGGCACGACCCTCGGCAGTTACGAAGTAGGGGAAAGTGGGATTCGCAGCTGGCGGAAATCTGGCTACAGGCACGCCAATCCTATGAGTATCGTCAACGCGCTGCCCAATATGCCCGCCCACTACGTCAGCAAAATGCTGGCCGCGGTCGGGCCATTGATAACACCTTCAGTTGCCTGCGCAACCGGGATCCAAGCCGTTGGCGAAGCGGCTGACTTGATACAGCTTGGAAAATGTGACCTGGCGATTTCTGGTGCGGTCGACGCAGTGATTATCGATTATATTCTGGCTGGCTTCAGCGCCACTCGCGCTCTGACCCGCGAATACAACGATGCGCCCGAAGAAGCGAGCCGACCATTTGACGCCGACCGATCAGGCTTTGTGTTGGGCGAAGGTGGCGCAGTCTTTGTCATCGAAAGTCTTGAGCACGCTCTTGAACGCGACGCGCCAATCTACGCGGAGGTATTGGGGTATGCAGCCTCGTCAGATGCCTATCACGTCGCCGCGCCCGATCCCAACGGCGGCGGCGCCAAACGCGCCATGCGTTGGGCCCTGGACGATGCTAAGATCAGCGAGACGGAAGTTGCGCACATTAACTCACATGGCTCATCGACGCTGGCAAATGACGCGATCGAGACAGCAGCCATCAAAGCGGTATTTGGTGAATGTGCCTTTGATATTCCGGTCACGTCAACCAAAAGCATGATCGGACACGCTATGGCTGGCTGTGGCTCGCTGGAGATTGCCGCTTGTCTCATGACGCTAGCCCGTGAGGTATTGCATCCGACCGTGAATTATGAGACGCCCGATCCCGACTGTGATTTGGATTACGTGCCCAACACCGCTCGCGATGTCCCTGGTATCCGCACAGTCATGTCCAATAGCTTTGGTCTGGGCGGGCAGAATGCCTCAATCGTATTGCGGAAGATTTAACTACGGGGAGTACTGATGTCACAAGTTGTGACCGTCATAGGCGGTGGCTTGGCCGGCAGCGAAGCCGTTTGGCAGTTGGCGGAACGGGGCCATCCGGTGCGTCTATATGAGATGCGTCCGGCGAAGACAACGGGCGCGCACGTCAGTGACCGTCTCGCGGAATTGGTATGCAGCAACTCGCTCGGCTCGAAATTGCCGGACCGCGCTACCGGCATGCTGCAGAATGAAATGCGGATGCTGGGCTCGCTTTTGTTGATCTGCGCGCAAGAAGCGGCCGTCCCAGCTGGCGGCGCCCTCGCCGTTGATAGGGAGCGATTCGCTGAGAGTGTTACCGCAGCAATCGCAAGTCATCCGCGGATTGAACTGCGGCGTGAGGAAGTCACGACGCTTCCATTGCACCAGCCGACCATCGTGGCGACAGGACCGCTTACTTCCCCTGCCCTGGCTGAAGAAATCGGCAAGCTCACTGGCGAAGATTATTTGTACTTTTACGATGCCATATCGCCGATCGCGCGCGCCGACACTATCGATATGAGCCGCGCCTTTCAGGCAAACCGCTACGGACGTGGCGAGGGCGAGGCGGGCGACTACATCAATTGTCCGATGAATCGCGAAGAATATGAACGCTTTGTCCTGGCGCTCCAATCGGCCGAGACTATCGCGCTGCGTGACTTTGAACAGAAAGACCCCAACTTCTTCGAAGGCTGCGTGCCTATAGAGCAGCTGGCGAAACGGGGCATCGACACTTTGGCATTCGGACCAATGCGACCAGTCGGCTTAACCGATCCTCATACCGGCCGCCGTCCTCATGCTGTTGTGCAGCTGCGGCAGGATGATTTGGCGGGAAGCCTCTATAACATTGTCGGCTTTCAGACCAATATTCGCTGGAGGCAGCAAAAAGAGATACTGCGGCTCATACCGGGGCTGGAGCGCGCCGAGTTCGTACGTATGGGGCAAATGCATCGCAATACCTTCTTGAACGCGCCCGCCCTTCTCCATCCAACTATGCAGTTTAGAAACCGAGAGGCGTTGTATTTCGCCGGGCAGATCACGGGTGTCGAGGGCTACGTCGGCAATATAGCCACCGGCTTCGTAGCGGCGCTGAATCTGTCTCGGCAGCTGCATAGCTTGCCGGCTTGGGTCCCGCCCTCAGAGACAATGCTTGGCGCGCTGTGCCACTACGTCACCCACACTGACCCAAAATACTTCCAGCCCATGAAGGCTAATCTGGGCATATTGCCACCGTTGGAGTCCAAGATCAAAAACAAGGCTGAGCGCAGGCGCGCCTACGCCGAACGCGCCGCCGCGTCTATCAAGGCGTCCCGGGCGGTCTTGGACGATAACGTCATTGCCGTAACCGACACGGCGACTGCGCTCGAGGCATAATGTCCGCTATTCACGTCAACCAAGACTTTATTGCGGCCCGCGGTTACCTTGTCGGCGTTGCGCTGCGACAGGAGCGCGCGCTGCTGCCGATCGAAGACTCGCTTCGTGAACTGGCGCTGCTGGCGGACACGGCCGGCATCAACGTTGTGGGTCAATCCAGCCAACTTGTCAGGCAAGTCAATCCTAAGACCCTGATTGGCACGGGCAAGCTGGACGAAATCATCGAGCAGGTCAGGCAGTTGGACGTCAACATCTTGATCTTTGACGACGAATTGTCGCCCCGTCATCAGCGCGAACTGGAGAAACAGCTTGACGCAGCAGTTAGGCTTCTCGACCGTTCCGCTCTCATCCTGGATATATTTGCGCAGCACGCACGCACCAAAGAAGGCGCGCTGCAAGTCGAACTGGCACAGTACGAATATCGCTTGCCCCGCCTCACGAGGCAATGGACGCACCTGGCGCGGCAAGCCGGTGGTGGCGGTGCGCGCGGCGGCTCCGGAGGCGTCGGCCTTCGCGGACCCGGGGAAACACAGCTGGAAGTCGATCGACGAGAGATCACGCGCAAGATTACCAAGCTCAAGAAGGATCTTGAGCAAGTGCGCGCGCATCGCAACCTGCATCGTCAACGGCGGCGGCGTTCAGGTTTGCCGCTTGTCGCTTTAGTAGGATACACCAACGCTGGTAAATCGACGCTTCTCAACAGCTTGTCCGGCTCGGATATCTACGCAGCGGATCAACTCTTCGCCACGCTTGACCCGACTACTCGCCGCGTGTCGCTGCCCGATGGCGACGAGATGCTGCTGAGCGATACGGTCGGCTTCATCCAAAAGCTGCCGACGACATTGATTGCCGCCTTCCGCGCCACACTTGAAGAGGTGATCGAGGCCGACTTGCTGCTCCATGTCGTCGATATCAGCCACGAGAACGCTCTACAGCATATCGAAGCCGTCGAGGATACCCTGGCGGAAATCGATGCTTCTGATATGCCCCGAATTCTCGTATTGAACAAGATGGATCGTGTGAACGGCACTTTGCCCGAAATGGGGCTAGTCGATAGCTACGCCGGAATCGTACCGGTCTCGGCTCGTGACAAAACTGGACTAGATGTTCTGCTGTGTTCTATAGCCGATGCCTTGGCCCGGCAAGTGACGCTGCTTGATGTAGTCATTCCCTATCAGTTAGGTCAGATTTATTCCGAACTGTATGACAAGCGATACATTGACGCGGAAGTCGCTGACGAAAACGGGTGGGCTTTAACCTTGCGGCTGCCGATCGCTGTCACTAACGACTACCTCACATTTGTTGTCGAGGATGATTCTAATGGCGGAAAGCGGCCCGAATAACTAGGCCGATTCGGTCGGCAATTGTAGCCAATAGATCTCGGGACGGAAGCGGCTATGCAAAAACAAGCGCAAGTCATCTGACAGCGTGATGGCCAAAGGCGCCGGAATGTCGGAAAAGACAACCACTTCCACATCGCTGTTGCTGCAACCGGACTCAAGGCACATGGTCGGGTCAATCCTGCCGATCACGCCGCGCGTGCCTAAAGCGTAGGCAAAATACAGCTTATCGTCGCTGCCCATTAAAATATTTGTAGTATTCTGCAATCCAGAGACCAGCGGTCTGACTTCGGAATAACCTGTGTCCTTGTCGATCTCGACATATTCTATGCCGCGTCTGGCGCTGCCTCCGTTGGCGAAATACACCTTTTGGTCGTGAAGAGCGATGCCGGTCGGTGAGCGCAATTTGCTTTGGACCTCACGCACTTCACCGTTTTCCGAGACTTCTATGAGGCTGCTCGTTCGCACATCAGTTATCAAATAGCGAGCATCATTCAGCTTGGCAATGCCCCAGGGTGCGTCAACCGCCGTGGTAAAGCGGGCCGGCGCCGAGCGCGATTGATCGACTTTCCAGACTGTACCATTCTCCGGGTCGGGCACCAGAATATCAAATCCCGCCGCAGTCTCATCGATGAGAAGCATATTCCCGTCGCGTGTACCAAACACGAAGGTGATCGTGTCTCCCGTGCGATCGTCGATTTTGTATATCGTCCAATCGCCGTTGCAAACCGTGAACAGGCTGCCGTCGTGCCAAGCGAAGCCATTAGGTCGTTGTACGTTCCCCACCAGCAGTTCAAGATCGTCCTGCAGGAAAGGATTTTTCAAATCCAGGCTTGTTCGTGAAGTGGAAACTTCAGCGCCTTGTGAATCAGGTTCGGTGGCAGCCGCAGTCCCCTGACCAAGTATCGGAACGGTTATCCAGAACACGACCAGGACGGACAGTATACTCATAGGCAGGCGGTTTCGGTCGGGCAATGGCGATCACCTTGATGAACGTTAAGAGTGCGGGACATTCTACATCACTTGTCCTTAGTCCTCTAGCGCCGGATCGTGCGCCTTGCGGGCGGAAAAGTGCCTCGCGTTATCGTAAACTATAATTGTGTGGACAGCCATCAAGGTGGGAACGCGCCAGGCGTTTCGGTCTAGATCGTGTACGTCTTAAGCGAATCGTTCCGCCAGTTTGACGCAATCATTGTCAATCCGTTGCCCGACTCTAGGGCTGCGCTGGCGAATCGCCGGCTGATTTATGCGCTGAGGTAGCCGGTAAACCGAACAATGAATCCAGATAAAGCCGAATACGAAACTGAGACGATCCCTGGGATCGAGTCTTACGCGATCGAAGAACTGTCCCAATTGCATGGCCGCGTTATCAGCAATGTGCGCCAGACTCGACCGGGCTTCGTACGCTTCCACTAC
>JAPOYU010000108.1 GCA_026706395.1 Chloroflexota bacterium | reverse complement strand
GCCGCTTTCGCCGATGATGCCGAGGGTCTTGCCCCGCTTGACGCGGAAACTGATGTCGTTCACCGCCCGCACCGTGCCTTCACGCAGACGGAACTCCACCTTGAGATCCCGCACATCAAGCAAGGTATCCGGCGGCAGTTGGCGTTTCTCAGCGATTTGGCTCATTGTCACCCGCCCAGCTCAGATATTCGAGTAGGGATCGGCGGCATCGCGCAAGCCATCGCCGACGAAGTTGAATAGCAGCACGGTCGCCAGCACGAAGAAAGCCGGGATGAGCAGCCAAGGGATATGGAAGATCGCCAGGATGTCGCGGAAATCTTGCAGGAGTACGCCCCAGCTCACCGCCGGCGGCTGCATGCCCAACCCGAGGAAGCTGAGCGCCGTTTCGTAGAGGATCATCTGCGGGATCATCAAGGTAACAGACAGGATCAAGTGGCTGGTGAAGCCGGGCAGCAAGTGGCTGATGATGACGCGCAGGTCGCTGGCGCCGGATGAGCGGGCGGCCAGGGCGTAGTCTTCCTCGCGCATGGAGAGCAGGCGTCCGCGCACCACCCTCGCCAATCCGACCCAGTTGAGCAGCGCCAGGATCAGCGTGATGGCGAAGTAGACGTTGAGCGGGGGCCATTCCTTGGGCACGGCGGCAGCCAGCGTCATCCAGAGCGGCAACTGCGGTATGGCGCGCAGGAACTCAATAACGCGCTGAATGATGTTGTCGATTACGCCGCCGAAATATCCGGATATGCCGCCCAGCAGCGTCCCCAGAACGAACGTTAGCACGACGCTGACAACACCGATCGTGAGGGAAATGCGGGCGCCGTAGACCGTGCGCGAGAAGACATCGCGCGCCAGCGAATCCAAACCGAATAGCCAGATGCCAACGCGGGCTTTCTCGCCTTCTTCGCCCAAGCCGAAGAGTTTGTGCCGCAACTCGAAGACGCCCCAAAGCTCGTAGGGTTCCGTCTCGACGAAGAAGTAGATCGGCAAGATCTTCTCGCGGTTTTCCACGAAAGTCACGCGCCGCGTCACCGGATCGCGCTCCTGCTCGACGGCGTAGACAAAGGGACCGCGGAAGCCGTCGTCGTCCGACCAGTGAATGGTGGAGGGCGGCGCCTGCTGATAGCGCCGGAAACGCGTCCTCGTCTCGTAAGGCGCGATGAATTCGGCGAAAGCCGCCATTAGGTAGAGTAGGATCAACAGGCACACGGAGATCAAAGCCATGCGATGGCGGCGGAAGCGCCACCACATCAGCCGCCACTGGCTGGCGTAGTAGTAGGCCTCATCGACCTTGCCGGCGTCCGCGTCGTCCAGAGCGGCGGCGGTCGACTCATCTTCCGCAACACCGTACCTGGCGCGGACGCGCTCACGGCGCTGCAGCAGGCTGTCGTACCGGTCCATCAGCGCGCCGTCCCTTCAAAGCGAATACGCGGGTCGAACCAGGCCAGCAGTACATCCGACGCCAGGGTGGCGAGCCAGATGACGCTGGCGTAAATCAGCAGGATGGTTCCCGCCAGGATCATGTCTTGCGCCAGCAGCGATTGAAGCAGGAGCGGTCCCAATGTCGGTAATCCCAGCACGATGCCGATCAACCCCTGCCCGGCCACGATGCCGTAAACCAGCATGCCGAAATCGCTGATCAGCGGGTTGAGGGCGATCTTCACCGGGTATTTACGCACCAGCTTCGCCTCTTTCAGGCCCTTAGCACGAGCGGTCACCACATATTGCTGCCCCAACTGATCCAGCAGATTGTTGCGCACAATGCGGATAGTGGCGCCCAGCGACGGCAGCGCCGTCAGGAATATCGGCGCCCACAGATGCTTGGCAGTGTCGAGCGCTTTCTCCCAGCTCATCGGCGCCGCCAGATACTCCAGAGAGTTGATGCCAAGCGGCACAAAGTCTAGAAAGTACAAACTCGCCCAGGCGACGATGATGGCGAGCAGCCAACCGGGCGCGCCCAAACCGGCGAAGGCCAGAAAAGTAATGACGTAGTCGGCGATCGAGTACTGGTGCGTGGCGGAGAAAATGCCAAGCGGAATAGCTATGCCCAGCGACAATATCAACGATGATGCGCCGATGATGATGGTGTATGGCAGCGTTTCGAGCAGGACATCGACAGTGTCGCGCCCGTCGACCGTGCTGCCCAGGTCGCCGCGAACGATGATGTTTTCTACCCAGCGCAGATAGCGTATGTGAAAGGCGTCGTCCAAGCCCCATTGCGCCCGCATCCGCGCGATCATGGTGTCGTCGACTTCGAGGTTTTGCGCCCGCAAGGCGATGACTTCGTTGCTGACGACATCGCCTGGCGGCAGCTCAATCAGGAAGAAGGTGATAACAGACAGTAGGAGCCAGAGCGGAATCATAGTAAGCAGGCGCTTGACTATATAGATGCCCACTTGCGCTCTCCGGTCTCGCTAATGACGCGGCCACCCGTTGCGCATGGAAAGGATGAGCCGCGCCAGTTCGACGCGGCTCGGTCGGCTGCAAACCGGTTTACTGCATCGTCCGATAGAAGTATTGCTCGCCAGCGCGGGAGGCGCCCATTTGCGTCCCGCTCGTGGCGATATTGCCGAAGTCGGCGTTAAAGATGGTAGGGCGCAGTACGTTCTCGATCATAGGCAGAATCCAGACGTTGTCGTAGTGCAAGGCGAAGAGCTCATCGACCAAAGCCAGGTCCGCTTCCGAGTAGGGCACGGTTGCCTTGCGCGCCACGCGAATTTCATAGAGGCGCTTGACCTCGGCCGGTGGCTCCGTGCCGGATGCGCCACCCGTATCCAGCCATGAGCGCCAGGAGGCGCACCATTGCGAACTGCTGGCGTATTCCTGGTTCATACCGGGTCGCCACTGATATGTCTGGATCCAATGGATTGACGATTGCGTTTCGTTGTTGGCGATCCGCTCGTTTTTCACATTGGGATCTTCCTGCCGCATTTCCGCGCGGATATCAGCGAAGGCGCCCAGGTGATCGACGATTAACTCCGCCACCGGGATCATATCGGGCCGCACCGGCGCCACCTCAATGTAGAGCGTGAAGGATTCGCCGGCGGGCGACATGCGGTAGCCATCGCCATCGCGCTGATCCATGCCCATTTCATCGAGCAACTGATTGGCGAGATCGGGATCGAATTCGGCCGGGATCCAAGTCGGGATGCTGCCCAGGCCGAGGTAGATCACATCGATGATCTCCTCGCGATCAATGGCATGGCTGAGCCCTCGACGGAAGCGCACGTCATCAGCGACGGCGACGAAAGCCGGATCGTTGTTGCAGGTCTGAATATAGAGCGCTGTCGGGTCGGCGTGCAAGATCAGCGGGATGGTCACGTAATTGCCCGACTCCTCATTTTCTTTGTAAAGCGGGAAGTTGCTGTACTGCGTGCCGTACAAGAAATCGATATCGCCAGCGATCGCGCCGAGGTTCACCATCTCGCCGTCGCCGAACACTTGCGCCACCAGCGTGTCGAGATAGGGCAGTTGCTTGCCTTCAGTATCGACCTTCCAGTAGTAGGGATTGCGCTGCATGATCGTGCCGGACTCCGAAAGTTCGGTGACCACCCAGGGGCTTAACTGCGGGAAGCCGATACATTTCTCCCGCATGATATGGAAGCGCGGGCAATCCTTGTTGTTGAAGAGGATGGGCCATTCCTCGGCTGACAAGCCCTCCGCTTCGAGCGCGGCCGCCAGTTCATCGGCATCGGCGTAGCTTGGATGATAGTCGCCCAGGTAATGCGCCGGTTTGATCATATCGTTGTAAGAAGTCCAGCCAGTGATCGCCAGATCGCGCAAGATGCCGCCGGAGGGCACGTCAAAGGAAAGGCTGAACGTGTAATCGTCCACCACTGCCAATTCCGCCGGTGAACCGCTGGCGGATTTGAATTTGTTGGGGAATGCGCCGTATTCGCCATTGTTGTACAGGTCGTTAAAGACGAAGGCAACATCGGCTGTGGTCACCGGCGTACCGTCCGACCACTTCAAGCCTTCGCGCAAGGTGAAGGTGAAAACGGTCGCGTCGTCGTTGACTTCGAAGCTCTCCGCGACATTGCCGTAGAAGCCTTCGACATCAATATCCGGCGCGGCGACGATCGGCTCAACATTCATCACGAAAAGCTCGCCGGAGAAGCCGAAAGCGCTAGTGAAGGCGGTACGCAGAGTGCCGCCGTGCTGGCCCGGTTCCCAATCCGGCAGCGCTTCTTCCGGCATCAATAAGCCGGGCCCGACCACCAGCGGCGTGTTGGGCAGGCGCTCTTCCAGCGGCGGCAGATTGCCCGCTTCAACCTCAGCGACAAGCGGGTCCTTCTGCAAGTCCCGGGCGACGGCGAAAGCGCTGAAGATCGCCAACAGGATGACTATGACAAAACCATAGCTTGTGAGTGCTTTCCTTGACATGATGTTTCCTTTCTAAAATCTGAAACCTATTCGGAAACTGCTAATTGCGCGCTTGAGGCGTGGCGCCGGGCAAAGGCGAACACTATCGTACTTTTTCGCTTCACCTCCTTCAGGCATAAGGATCATACGCTCTGGGAAACATGGCCGCAAATGCGTCGCGCATTTCCCCAAGACGCGGGCGCTGCGCCGCGTCATTGACGGCATTGCGCATTTCGCCCGGATCGGCGGCGAGGTCGATGAGTTGCTCCCGCCGCTGGCCTTGATAATACCGCATATACTTGACATCCTGCCGCAGGACCATTTGGCCCATTTCGCTTTCGACCGGGATGGCATCGCGCCAGACCGCCGCGGGAGCAGCATCAAGTAGCGGCAGCAGACTACGCCCTTCCAGTTCCGCCGGCGGCTCAAAACCGGCGAGGGCGCAGAATGTCGGCAGCAGGTCCAGCCCGTTAGAGACCAAGTGCTGATCGTCGACCGCGCCACTGGCCGTGCCGGGACCGGCGATGAGCAAAGGCACGCGCGCCGCCTCCTCGTAGAAGGCGGTCTTGTGCTCCATGCGATGGCTGGCATCCATATCGCCGTGATCGCTGGTGAAGACGAGGACCGTATCATCGTCGAGTTGATTGTCTCGCAGTCCAGCCAGCAGACCGGCGATCTGGCCGTCGACCCGCTCGGTCAAGCGGGCATATGCCCAGCGGTGCATTCGCCAGTCTTCCTCGCTATAGCGGTCGCGCGCCTTCTGCTTGAAGGGGCTGCGCGCCTGCATCAGCCGAATCGCTTCCGATTCATCCGGCGGGACTTCGAAGTTATCCGGCAGTGGCGGGCAGACACTGAGGAAGAATTCCTCCTTCGTCATACCGTCCGGAATCTGCAAGGCGGCGTCCAGTTCCTTCAATTCAATGCGGTCCGGTTGGGACAAGCGCCGCTCCAGCGGCGTCTCGGCGAAGTCACGAATCGCCATGTGGCAGATGTCATGAGGATTGATGAAAGAGGCGACCAGCAGAAAGGGTTCGCTGTGATCGCGAGCCAGGAACCGGACGCAATCCTCCGCCAGCCCGTCGCGGTCATCTTGCGAGATGGTCTCGAAGCCGAGGTCCTCGGGACTTGATCCGAGGGGGAAATGCGTCTTGCCACCGTAGGCCGTTCGGTAGCCGGCGCGGCGCATTTGCCAGCCCATGGCCCCTTCCAGGACCGCGGCGGGAATTTCGCTGATGTGGTCGTCTTTGTTGTTCAGCAGGCCGATGTCGCTGCCGCGCCGCCCGGTGAATAGGCTGAAGCGCGAGGGCACGCACATCGGGTTCATGCAGTAGGCGCGTTCGAAGCGTGTGCCGCGGCGAGCGATGCTGTCCATAGCCGGCGTCCGCACATGGCGATTGCCAGCGCAACTCAACATATTCGCGTTTTGCTGATCGGTGAGGATGAGAAGGATGTTGGGTCGGTTACTCATAATAGAATGCTGTCAAGCCTAAATCAGTCTTCACACCTTACACTGTATCGAATCGGCATGTGGATTTCAAACGAGGCATGGACGGCGGCGCGCGGCGAGTCTTGGGCGGGCGCCTGTTTCTACAGTAAGATTACGGCAAGCGCGGCGAGAGGAGCTGAAACATGCTCGTTGATACTGATATTCACCCGGGCATTAGCCGGAAGCGGCTGTTGGACTTTCTGCCCGAGCCCTGGCGTACGCGGGTGGTCAGCGGCAATTCGGGCCCGGGCCATCTGGGCTATTGGAATCCTAACGGCGTGAATCGCGCTGACGCATTGACGCCCGATGGTATCACCATCAACAGCCGACCCGACACCTTGTCCCGATATCACTTTGACGAATACGCCATCGATTTCGGCATCCTCAATTCAGGCGCCATCGCCACCGGCTTGTCGCCCGAGCCGGACTTCGCCGCCGCCTATTGCAGCGCCGTCAACGATGTCTACATCAATGACTGGCTGCCGACTGACCCGCGCTTCAAGTATTCGCTGGTCGTCTCGACGGCGGATTCGGCACTGGCCGCGGCGGAAATCCATCGTTGCGGCGACCACCCGGATGTTGTGCAGGTTTTGATGGCCAGCGGCGCCTATTACGGCTACGGTCATCGCTTCTATCACCCGATTTACGAAGCGGCGGCGGCTTACGACCTGCCGGTGGCGATCCACCCCGGCTCCGAGGGCAGCGGCGTTTCCGGGCAGCCATCGGTGACGGGTTATCCCGGCAGCTACTTCGAATGGCATACCAACCTGGCCGGCAGCTATATGGCGCACCTGCTGAGCCTGGTGGCGGAGGGGACCTTTCAGAAGTTCCCGACTTTGAAGTTCGTGCTGATCGAAGGTGGCGTCTCCTGGCTGGTGCCGATCATGTGGCGCTTCGACAAAAACTGGAAAGCCCTGCGCATGACCGTTCCCTGGCTGGATCGGCCGCCCAGCGAAATCGTTTACGATCACGTCTACTTCACCACGCAGCCGATCGAAGAGCCGGAAAACCGCGGGCACCTGCATCAATTGCTGGCGATGTTCCCGGCGGACAAGATGCTGATGTTCGCCACGGACTTCCCTCACTGGGATGGCGACACACCCGACTTTTCCATGCGCATGCTGCCGAAAGAATTGCTGGAACCGGTGATGTGGCGGACGGCTGCGGCGCTGTACAAGCTGCCCGTACCTGACAGAGCGCCTTAATCGTGGCTATTTTCGCAAGTGACAGGCGCGCAGCCGAGGGCGTAGAAGCGAGATTGCCTAGGTAACTACATATCGGATTTTGACGTATTGGACACAGACAGGCAAGCGCGTGCTGGATAGGGTCCACAGCGGCAGCGTAAATGGATCTTGTTCAGCGCGCGCAATTCGCACAGAAAGCAATGCGCTCCCGTTTAGTGTTGGCATCGGCTTGCTCGAAATTGCCTGACCCACCTGATGCCGGGATGAATAATCTCTAAGTGGTGCGCGTCAGTTCCGCATAAACACTCCGTACTTAATCAGCGTAAGTGTGCTACGATCTGCTTCAGGAAAGCCCCTTTTGTGAAACAAACGGGGCATGTATAGAAACTGAAGCCTTACGCCCAAGTCATCACACGAATGAGTTCGCTCTGCATAAACTCAGCAATGTTCTGGTTGGGCAGGCCATCGGCAAGGCCCAGATGACCATGTTCGAATAGTAGTCTTCGCCCCAGACCGGCAATCCGGTATCCGCGTCAATCATGCAGTACTGCTTCCATGGCGTCCGTCCCGTCAACGCAACGGCTTCATATAGTCGTCGGGCGATCTCCAGTCCGGTTTCACGCTGGCCGTGATAGATGTAGGTCATCGCGGCGCAGAGGTTTTCAGCGATGAAGGCCTGCCGCCCATGATCATAATTGGGCAGAATGTGGGGATGTATATCGGCGTCGAGTTTGGAGACATGGCGCGCGCCATCCGGATTGACGCCGTTCACGAGACCATGTTCGGTGGCGGCCATATTGAGACGCTTGACCGTGTCCAGTGCAGACTGGATGCGCTCCGCCGGCAAAACGTCGGCCAAGCCAGTTATCTTTACACACCACTGCGCCATGAGTTGATTGCCGAGCGAGACATCGCAGTCGGGCCCATCGCCGCCGGTGTTATCCGGATCGTGCCACAGGCGGTAGTACTCGCCGGTCCAGAGTTTGTCCTGAAAAGCGGCTTTGCCGCGTTCCAGCCAATCGGCGCATTCGGCGGCGAAGTCATTGTCATTCATCAGCGCGGCCAAAGCTTGGCCACAGGAGAGGGTGGCGAGCCAGGTGCCGGCGACATAAGCCGATGTGCCGTACCAAGGCCAGATATCGTAGAATTGGTTCGCCGACGACAATTCACCGAGTCGCGCGTGCGACTGCTCGTTGACCAAGCCATCCTCATCGTCATCAAGCGAGAATTGATAGCGAATCGCGCGTTTGGCCGAGTCATAGAAGTGCGCCAGCAGGTCGCGGTCTCCGCTGCGCAGGAAGAGGCGATAGATCATCTGGGCATATTGGCCGGGGTTTAGAGGATGCTGGCAATGATAACGCGGGTCGCGCATGGCGCTTTCCATGCCAAAGGAAAAGGGGATTTCGCCATCAGAGATCTGAAAATGCTTGAAGGCTTCCAGTGAGGTCTGCTCAAGCTCGGGGAAGAAAAACAGGATCGGCAAGTGACCGTGCATGCGGCAGACCATGGTCTCGGTAATGGGGCAGCGGGTGTGGCTTTCGTTATGGCTGAACCAGCCGATATCATCCCACCACTCATAGTTCCTTGTTCGGGCGATCCAGACGGTGTTTTTGGACAGGCTGTAGAGGCTCTGCACCAGCCCATCGCGCAGCCAGTTTGGCAGATCGGCAGCATAGATGGCGTTCTGCCACTTCAATACGCCATCCAGCAATGACTCAAAGCGCCCGTGCGCATCTTCGGCGGCCGCCGCTGCACTCTCGTAGCGCAGGCTGTATTGATTGTAATGCGGTTCGCGGCCGCTGTCGCGCCAGTAGGGCGAATGCCAGCCAAATACAAATCGAACGCGGGATGATCCCTTGGCTTCAATCGTTCGCGCGATGCGACCCTTGAGTTCGTCGCCATGTTTGACGACATCGATATCCTCGCCCACCAACGCAATATCATGCGGGCCACGCTCATAGGTCGGGCTGCCGGACGCATTCGGCGGCTCGATCATTTAGCTCAAGTTGCACCGCTTCAGCGCGACTGCTGCGTATTTCAATGTCAAATAAAGCTGCCGGGATATTGCTGTCGGCGCTTTTTCTGAGGATCAAGGGAACGAATGCGCGTATGCCCAGCTCCAGGCCCTTCGATTCAAATCGACAGACCAGATCCGCGACCGGATGATGCCCCCAATAGGCGATGTCCGCAGTTGAGAGCGGCAAACTTTCCCCGCCCGCTATCTTGACTGTCAGCCATTCGGAGAAGTCCGCGCGCGGCGGCACGATATCATTGAAGATCGAGCAGTGGCCGATGAGGCCGGAGCCTTCCAGTGTGAAGTACCCGGTGCCGAGCCCGCCGAGCGGGATGCCGCCATCCAGCCGGTGACCATCATAAACGCAGCCGGGCACAGGATCGGGGAAGCCGTCGGCGTGGATCTTCGTCCAATGGTTCTTGGGCAGGTCGGCATTGAAAGGCCAGCTAGACATTTCACGTTTCCTCATTCAATACAGCAGCTGACGAGAGACGCCCTAGATACTCAAGCCCCCAGCCAAGCCATCCATGAAGCGCCTGGATGTAAAGGCGAAGATAATGATGAGCGGCAGTGACGCGAGGACATAGCCGGCGAATGTAATGCCGTATTCCGTCTGCCATGGACCGGCGTAACCCAATACCGCGATGGCGACGGGATGGTTCTCGGCGGTGCTGATGGCGATCAGGGGCCAGAGCAAATCGTTCCAGGTGAAGAGCAGATTGACGATGGCGAGGGTGCTGAAGGCGGGAATCGCCAGGGGCACGGCGATACGAAGGAGCAGCGTCAACTCGTC
>JAPOYU010000022.1 GCA_026706395.1 Chloroflexota bacterium | reverse complement strand
AGTTAAGGATACATAGAATGCCGCGCGCAATGGCGGATGTTCTTGACATGTAGGTATCCGGTAGGTCAAGGTTGTCAACCTGAAGTTGCCGATACGCTGTGTTCTCTTTGATTAACTGTTTCAACCATTGCGCGTCTTCTGTCATTCGAGTGTCGGTTGCGCTGCTATATCTCTGGGAGAAGGTGCTTCTCCAATACCAATATTCAAGTTGTCGCCGCTGCTCATGCGAACTAATACCTTGCAGGCCTATCTCGGAAAAATACTTGGTTAAAACAGGTAGGAAAGCGTCATAAGGGAGAAAATCGCTTCTGGCAACTCCGAGGTTTTCGCGGACAAAATCGATAGCCAGTTGGAATCCCTTGACAGTCTTATCCCATACGCTTATGACTTGCTCAACTTCTAGGGCAAATTGATGACGCTCTTCGGCACTGTCTCTCGTAATCAGCGCAAGCGCCTGCGGTATTCTAGCTTCGGGAATTTTGCCAAACACCGAACTGAACTTCGATACAATGTCATGACTTACACGTTCCCGAAGGTTAAAATCATCCGACCATACGCTGGCGCAAATGAGGTCGTATCGCGTTAATCTCTTGCCTCGCTGATTGATGCGCTCAAATATTCTTACTGCGTCTCGGATATTTTCTGCGTTTACAGTGACGACCGGAATGGGGTATTTCAGTAGGACGTCTCGAATTGACTCGAACTTGAACTGTTGCGCTTCATTTAGATTTTTGATTATTGAAAACGGCATCTGCGATAACAGATTCTTCACGGACACGAATTGCAAGTCGTCAGGTTGCCGATCCTTGAAATAGGTTTCAGTTTCCGTGTCCAAGTCGACGACGACTCTGCCAAAATCAGTACTGCCAATCTTCAATGTGTTGACTACCGCATATAGAGAAGTCAGCCGCTGCTGTCCATCCAATATGACTTTGTATTGTTTGTGCTTCTCAATGGGTGGCTGCGACAAATCGGCGATTTCACGTAGCATGTGATTGTATTGTGATGGCATATCCCACAAGAATATCGTCCCTATCGGATATTCCTCATACATACTGTCAAACAGTTTCAAAGTATCCTTCATCTTCCATACATATTCCCGTTGAAAGCGAGGAATACGGATGTCTCCCTTGTGAATATCATTTATCAGGGAGCCAAGGGTTTCGTCCGAAACTTTGAGTTTCTGCTCTTTCATTAGCATCGAGTGTGAACCTTCCCACAACACCTTCTACTCATAATGCAAACTACTTTATATGATGGCCTCCTACTTTTCCAGTTATACTGTGCTTCCGAGCAGTGGTGCTGGCAAGCAAACTAACCTGTTATAATGTCGGCATCCTCTAGCTTCCGAGCCGAAAAGCCGATTCATGCCGCAATCCTCCCAACCCCTGGCCGAACGCATCCGCCCGCGCGACCTCAGCGGCTTCATCGGTCAATCTCACCTGGTCGGCGTCGGCAAGCCCCTCTATCGCGCCTTGCAGCAGCGGTCTGTGCCCAGCATGATATTCTGGGGTCCGCCCGGCGTCGGCAAAACCACGCTGGCTCGCATGATCGCTGCGGTCACGGAGAAACCCTTCTACAACTTGTCAGCCGTCTCAGCGGGCAAGGCGGAACTGCGGCAAATCGTCGAGTCGGTCAAGCCGGATGGGGTGAACAGTCGCGGTCAACGTGAATTATTCGGTGCGCCCCAAGCGGCGTCCACACCGGATAGCGTCATCCTCTTCCTTGACGAGATCCACCGCTTCAACAAAGCGCAGCAAGATTTCCTGCTGCCCTACGTCGAGGACGGCACGATCACGCTCATCGGCGCCACGACCGAGAACCCCAGCTTTGAGGTCATCTCGGCTCTGCTCTCCCGCATGCAAGTCTTCACGCTCAACCCGCTGACTATCGCTGAGATAGAGCAGATCATCACTCGCGGGATCAGCGCGCTGGCCATCGACATTGATGAGGACGGCATCGGCTTCCTGGCCAACTATGCCAACGGCGACGCCCGCGCTGCCCTGAACTTGCTGGAAAACGCGGCTCGCCTTTATCGCACGGACGCCATCACTGCCGAGCATCTGCGCGAGACCTTGCAATCCAAGCACCTGCGCTACGACAAGACCGGCGAGGAGCACTACAATACCATCAGCGCCTTCATCAAAAGCATGAGGGCGAGCGATGTCGACGCCGCGCTCTATTATTGCGCGCGCATGGTCGATAGCGGCGAGGATCCCAAGTTCATCGCCCGCCGCATGGTCATCTTCGCCAGCGAAGATATCGGCTTGGCGGATTCAGACGCCCTGACTGTCGCCAATGATGTCTTCCGCGCCGTCGAGACGATTGGCCTGCCCGAATGTCAATTCAACCTGGCGCATGGCGTCGCCTACCTGGCCACCGCGCCGAAGAACCGCAGCGCCGGCGACGCTTACTTCAGGGCGCTGGACGATGTGCGCGAGCTGGGCAACCTGCCCATCCCGCTGCATATCCGCAATGCGCCGACGCAACTGATGCGCGAGCTAGGTTACGGCGAGGGCTATCAAGCCTATACCGATGAGAGCCTGCTGCCCGACGACATCAAGGGCAAACGCTATTTCCCCCCACCCCAAACCCCTCCCCCATAAAGAGGGAGGGGCTTCAATGATCGGAATATCCAGAATGTCAAATCTGAACGTATTGCTCATCACATCCGATCAACAGCATTGGAACACGCTCGGGCAATTCAACCCCGAGATCCAAACCCCCGCCCTGGACAAGCTCGCCGCCCAAGGCGTCACCTTCACCCGCGCCTATTGCCCCAACCCCACTTGCACACCCACCCGGAGCAGCATGATCACCGGCAGGTACCCGTCACAGCACGGCGCCTACTCGCTCGGCACGAAGCTGCCCGAGAGCGAAACCACCGTCGGCGAGATCTTCAGCGCCGCCGGCTATCGCAGCGCGCTGGTCGGCAAAGCCCATTTCCAGCCCCTGCAATCCACAGAAGAATACCCTTCGCTCGAAGCTTATCCGACGCTGCAAGACCTCGACTTCTGGGCTGATTTCACGGGCCCCTTCTACGGCTTCGATCATGTCGAGCTGGCGCGGAATCATACCGACGAGGCGCACGTCGGGCAGCATTATGCGCTCTGGATGGAAGAAAAGGGCTTGAGCAACTGGCGCGATTATTACCTGGAGCCGACCGGCCACGTGAAAGCGCAGCGCCGTAAATGGCTGATCCCCGAGCGATTCCACTACAACGCCTGGATCGCCGAGCGCAGCAATGCGCTGATTTCACAATATCAGGCCGCCGACCAACCCTTTTTTCTCTGGGCCAGCTTCTTTGATCCCCATCCCAAATACCTCGCGCCCGAACCCTGGGATACGATGTATGACCCGAAGGCGATCACCGTGCCGGCGGTCAGTCCAGGCGAGCATGACCGCAGCCCGCCACACTTGCAGTTGACGCAGCAGCCGAACCCTGACTTCTCCGCCTGGCAAGAGCCCAACGGCAGCGGCTGCCACGGCTTCCACTCCCACCTGCAGGACCGCGACGAACTGGCGAAGGACGTGGCCTGCTACTACGGCATGGTCAGTTGCATGGACAAATACATCGGCGAAATCATCGACCACCTCGATGCGCTGGGCTTGGCCGAGAATACCCTGGTCGTCTTCACCAGCGACCACGGCCACTACTTCGGTCAGCATGGTTTGATCGCCAAAGGCGCCTTCCATTATGACGATGGCATTCGCGTGCCGATGATCGCTCGCCTGCCCGGTCGCATCGCTGCCGGCGGGGTCAGCCACAGCTTGCAATCCCTGGTCGATTACGCGCCGACATTCCTCGACTTCTGCGGGCTGGACCTCCCTGCCGATATGACCGGCGCGAGCCAGCAAGCCGTTTGGCAGGGCGACGAGTTAAAAGCGCGCGAGCATGTCATCATCGAGAATCGGCATCAACCGACGGCACTGCACCTCAAAACCTACATCGACCAACGCTACAAGATCACGCTGTATTACAATCGTGACTACGGTGAGATATATGACCTGCGCGACGACCCTGGCGAGGTGAACAACCTCTGGATCGATGCCGAACTGCGGGCCCAACTGACCGAGGCTTTCCTGCGCGCCGAGATGCTTAAAGAAGAGCCGCTTAGCGCAGAGAGCTTGCTCCTGCCGCACAAGTCGGCGGCGATGGTTCTCAAGAGCTGCAATCTTCGCCACGTTCAAATCAACTTCGACCCGGCGACCAATCGCTACGAGTTGTTCGACCTGGCGGCTGATCCGGCGCGGCAGAATAACCTGTGGCACAGTCCGGCTCATCGGGACAAACGCGCGGAATTGGTAAGAGCGCTGCTCTTCAGCCGCTGGGGTCTGGAGCCGCTCTGGATGCCGCGGGTATCGGGGGCGTGATCGACGCAGTTGTCGGTCTTTGCCAATCTGTGCGCGAAATTTGTTATACTGCCCCCAAGAACCTGCAATGAGGTTCGCTCGCTTAGCGTATGTGCGCCGATACGCAATCGTATCCGCCCACAGCCATTCGAACTAAAGGAGCAGAACTATGTTAATGAGAAACAGATTTTCATCCGTTCGTTTGCTTGTCTTGCTCGTATTGACTTTCGCGGTGCTGATCCCCGCCGCCGCGCAAGATAATGTCGAGTTGACCCTGTCGATCGGCGCGCGTGGCTTTGGCGACGCCGCCCCCGTCTTGATCGAAGCCTGCGAAGAGGAAGTTGGCGGCATCAACGTCGAGTGGGAGCGCATCTCCGATGTGCCGAACGAATCGCGCAGCATCTACGTGACCAACTTCACCGCGCGCAATCCCAAACCGGATATCATCGCTGTTGATGTGATTTGGCCCGGTGACTTCGCCGCCCGCGGCTGGATCGCGCCAGTCGAAGATTACATCGCCGAAGAGGATCTGGCGGATTATCTGCCCGGATTCCTGGCAGCAGCGCAAGTGGGCGGCAGCACCTACGCCATTCCGCTTTATATCGACGGCATCCACCTCTTCTACCGGGCCGACTTGCTCGACAAATACGGACTTGATGTGCCGACCACCTGGGAAGAGCTCATCGCCGCCGCGGAAACTGTGGTCGAAGGCGAAGCGAATCCCGATCTGGCTGGCTTCATTTCCATGTGGGCGAAGATCGAGGGCTTGTTCATGAACTGGCTCGCCTTCTTCCAGGGCGCTGGCGGCACCTTCTTCGATGCCGATGGCAACCTCGCTATCAATAACGAAGCCGGTATCAAATCATTGTCCACGATGGTCGGCATGCTGGAATCCGGTGTGGCCCCCGAAAGCATTTTGACGTTCCGTCCGAACGATGCCCGCCTGCTCTTCCAGCAAGAGCGCGCCGTATTCCTGATGGTGCAGGACTTTGTCTGGGCGACGCTGACGGCGGACGATTCACCGGTGAAAGACGCGGTTGCGCTCACGCGTGTGCCTTACTTCGAAGGCAAGGAAGACACGAACACGACAGTCATCGGCGGTTTCTTGTTGGCGGTAAACGCCAATTCGGAGAACCCCGGTGCGGCTGCCGACTTCATCAAGTGCTTCACCAGCTATGAGTCTCAGGTGCAAGCCGCGCTAATCCAGGGCAAGGTGCCGACGAGACCGGCAGTTTACGATGACGAACGCGTTGTCGAGGGCGACCCGGGTATCGCCGCCCTAGGCGCTAACTTCGTTTATGCTTTTGCTCGTCCCTCAGCGCAGACGGGCACAGCGTATCCGGAAATCTCGGAGATCATGCAGACGGAAGTCTCCGCCGCCTTGCTCGGGGAGAAATCTCCCGAACAGGCCTTAGCGGACGCCGAAGCGCAGATCCTGGCGATAATGCCCTGATTCGAACATGCCAATGGGGTGCGGCTTGTGGTGGCCGCATCCCTCAAAAACATTGCCGAACTCTGCCAGACGATAAGCCATGAAACATGCCAACCGGGCCGGCATCACCTTTCTTGTGCCGGCCATCTTGATCATTGCCTTCGTACTCCTGTTTCCCATCATCCAGACGGTTGTTCTCAGTTTTGGGCGCAATAGCACCAGCATTTTCACCGGTTATGAATACTCCGGCCTGGCGAATTATCAGCGTCTGCTCAAGACGCCGCGTTTTATCACGTCATTAAACAACACCATCTTCTTTACTGCTGTCACCGTGCCGATTGAGTTGGCGCTTGGCATCGCCTTGGCGCTGATCCTCAATCGCCGCTTCTACGGCAAAGGACTGGTCCGCATGGCCGTCCTCTTCCCTTGGGCGCTGCCAACAGCGCTCAACGCTCTCATGTGGCGCTGGATGTTCAATACCGAGTTCGGCCTCTTCAACTCCTTGCTGACCGACACGGGCCTGGCGCTCGAGCGCGTCAATTGGCTCGGGGCGATTCCAACTTCGATGTACGCGATGATGTTCGTCTCCATTTGGAAGACAAGTTCTTTCATGGCGCTGCTGCTATTGGCCGGCTTGCAGACGATTCCCGATGATCTCTACGAAGCGGGTAGCGTCGATGGCACCAGCCGTCTGACGGAGCTTCGCTTTATCACGCTTCCGCTCTTACGTCCGGCCATTCTGGTGTCGGTGTTGCTGCGCACGATGGACGCCATGCGCACCTTCGAGCTGCCTTTCAACCTCACCGATGGCGGTCCTTTGACGTCTACTGAAACCCTGTCCCTTTACGCCTATCGCGCAATCTTTCAGTACGTGAACTTCAACCTCGGCTCCAGCGCCATCCTCATCCAATTCATCATCATCATGTCCATCAGCATCATGTATATCATGATAATCCGGCGAGGCGACGCGTGATCCTCGGAAGCAGAAACTCATCAGGCATACTGGCAAATCGGGTGCAAGCCAGCGCGAGATTCTACGTCCTGGCGGTGATTACTGTGGTGGTGTCTTTCTTCCCGACGGTCTGGATCTTCCTCACGTCCATCAAAACCGAGGCCGATATATACGCCTGGCCCGTCCAGTATTTGCCCGACCCCGTAACGCTGGAAAACTACCTCAATATCTTCAAGGAAACGCCCGAGCTGCTTCTTTACATATTTAACAGCTTCGTCGTCGCGACAACTACCACAGCCGTGATACTCGCTTGTGGCGGTCTGGCCGCCTATTCCTTGGGTCGCCTAACCTGGCGCGGCCGCAACTTGGTTCTCATCCTGATTCTCGCCGTTTCCATGTTCCCGCCGCTGGCTCTGCTGCCATCGCTCTTCAGCATGTTCCTGGAATTGCGGCTGATCAATACCTACCCCGGTCTGGTCATCGGTCACACCGGTCTATACATACCCATCGCCATTTGGATACTGACCAATTTCTTCAAGACCGTGCCTTCGGAAATCGAGGATGCCGCCCGCGTCGATGGCGCCACCAGCCTGCGCATCTTCTGGAGCATCATCCTACCCCTTTCCGTGCCCGGCTTGATCTCGACCGGCTTGATCGTATTTATATTCTCCTGGAACGAATTCCCGCTCTCGCTCGTCATCATGAGCGACAATTTCATGCGCACCGCGCCCGTCGGCATTTCGCTGTTTCCCGGCGAATACTCTTTCCCCTGGGAGATCATCACTGCCGCGACGATGCTGACTATTCTGCCTATTCTGATTATCTCAGGGGTATTTCAAGACCGGCTGATCGGCGGACTGACCGCCGGCTCGGGGAAGTAAGTCGGGCCGTTCAACCGTAGCGCACGACGAAGAAGCCAATCAGAAACGAGAGCACAGTCGCCAATTCCACGGGACGCGCTCTATTGGCAATTTCGACCGCCGTCTGCGGCTCCATGAAGCGCAGCCAGAGCAGATGTATCCCGATCAAGATCACCACGCTGATGAATATCCGGTCGAAGGCGTTGGTGTAGAAGGGCAGGAAGCCGTCGAAGTCTTTCTTGCCGTTTTCGCTCTTTTGCTCTTCCATGCGACTACTCCTTGACCGCGCCGAATGTCAAGCCCATGACGATATAGCGCTGCGCCAATATCACGATGATGGCCGATGGGATCAGCGTGATGATCGACATGGCCGCCAGCTCGCCCCAGTTGGTACCGGTCACCGTGACGAATTCCGCAAGTCCAGTTGTAATCGTGCGCGCATTCACGCTGGTTAGATTCGCTGCGAATAGATATTCGTTCCAGGCGAAGACCCAACTCAAGATGCCGGTCACCGCCAGGCCGGGCGCCGCCAGCGGAATGATGACATGACGCAATACACCGCCCAAGCCGGCGCCATCGATCATCGCTGCATCGTCCAGTTCAATCGGGATGCCGTCAACGACGCCTTTCAGCAGCCAGATGGCGAAAGGCAGGTTGAAGACGCAGTAAAGCAGTATCAAGCCGATCTGCGTGTCGTAGAGCGTCCAATCGCCGATGCGGAAAGTGCGAGTGAACATGATGAAAAGCGGCAGCAGGAAAGCGGCCGGCGGCGCCATCCGGTTCGTGATCAGCCAGAAGAAGATATTGTCCCGGCCAGTCAGCTTGTAGCGCGACAGCGCGTAGGTCGCCAGCAGCGCCAGCACCATCACCAGCAAAGCGTTGCTCGTCGAAACCACGATCGAGTTGGTCATATAGCGTTGGAAGGTGCTGTCCGTCAAGACGTTGCTGTAGTTTTCGATGAAGAAACGGCTAAGCGCCAGGTTGGGCCGGGCGAATAGTTCGACGCGACTGCGCATCGACACGACGAACATCCACCATATCGGCACCAGCGTCACCAGCGTCGTGAAGATCCAAAAGGCGTATGTGGCCAGGAAGCGCCAGGCGCGCTGCTGGAAAGTCGTCGTCATTCGACCTCTCCCTTGCGCCGCCCTGCGCCAACCCCCCTCTGTCCCCCCAAAGCATTGGGGGGAGGCAGCAATTCTTCGCGTGCCCGCCTGTTGTCTCTGCCCCCCTGCCCCAATGCGTTGGGGTAGGGGCTGGGGGAAGGGGTTAGACGTCTCATTCGACCTCTCCCTTGCGCCGCCCGGAAATCGCGATGAACAACAGCCAACAAAGCACGATGGTCAGGTAAAGCGTGATGAGCGAAATCGACGAGCCATAGCCGTAATCCGTGCGCGGGAAGACCACCCGCCAAATGTAGATGCCGGTGAAGCGCGTGCCCGGTCCGCCGCCCGCCAGCATCCAGACCTCATCAACCGTGCGAATCGCGTCCATGATGCGGATGAACACAGTCGTCAGCAGCACCGGCCGCAAGAAGGGCAGGGTGACATACCAGAACACCTGGTAACGGTTGGCGCCGTCGACCTTCGCCTGTTCCACCGGTTCTTTGGGTATCGCCGTCAGCCCAGCCAGCATCGTGAGCGTGACGAAGGGCGTCCAATGCCAGACGTCCATGATTACCGAGGTCCACAAGGCCTGATCGGGGTAGCTCCCGATCTGATAGGTGAGGTCGAACCAGCGATCGAGGAAGAAGGGCACCGGACCGAAACCCGGTATGACCAGCAGCCGCCATATCGCGCCGACTGCTATGGGCGCCACCATCAGCGGAAAGGTGTGAATAATTCTGAATAATGACTTGCCGGGGAAGTTCCGCGTCAACATCTGCGCCAATATGAAACCAAGGACTAACTCGCTTAATATGGCAAAAGTGGCGAATTTTAAGGTCAATTGGACCGAGGTGGTGAAATCGTCGTCAAACACCAAACGCCGATAATTATCGAGTCCTGAGAACCGTAAGCCTTCTTCCGCTGCAAAAATATTCCACTCGTTAAAACCTACAAACAAGACGTAAAGGAAGGGCAAGAAGCCAAATATTAACAGGACAAGTAGAGTCGGGCTGAGCAAAAGCCAGCCGGTTCGAGAATTAGTGTACATCTTGGCTGTCTCTAGTAGAGAAAACAGGGTGACAGAAAATGTCACCCTGTTTCATTGTACCGGTTTGCGGTTTACATGCCATAACCCAGGCGCGAGAGTTCCTCATCCACTGCCATAGCAGCTTGCGACAAGGCGTCGGCCGGGCTCAACTCACCCAGGATTGCCCGTTGGATGAAGGGGTCTATGACTTCACGCACCTGCGCGTGGAAGGGGAAGGGCGGCGCGCCAGCAAACAGCGGACCC
>JAPOYU010000032.1 GCA_026706395.1 Chloroflexota bacterium | reverse complement strand
GCCGAGGATCGCTCCGGCCAGCATCCCAACGACGACGCGATACATCGTCGCGATGAAGTATTCGACCAGCACGCCTTCCATCCGCCCGACAACCTGGACGGTGTCCAGCGGGGAGGGGAAGAAAAGCTTGGGGATAAAGGAATCGGTGAAGAAATACCAGATGACCACAGCCGTCAGCACGGTCAGGATGCTCAGCTTCGCCTCAGACGTTAGAATCCGTTTTTGTCCAATGCCCTGCTTGCGACTCTGATCGTCGTTGCGCTGCGTCTCGGCCATATCCTGTCCAGCCCTCTCAGGTCTCGTTTTCTTCCGTGTCCACCAGCAGCTCGCGGATGTATCCGCGCAATTCCTGAAATTCATTGGATAGTTTTATTGAGGCGTCCCTTGGTCGGGCGAAGGGTATATCCAGCACAACTTGAATGGTGCCCGGGCGCGCGGTCATCACGGCTACGCGATCGGCCAAGAAAATGGCTTCTTCCAAATCGTGCGTTACAAAGAGGACGGTGCGCCGTTTATCGGTCTCGGCGGCTGAGAGGCGCATGAGGTCTTCCTGCATCTTCTCCTTGGTGATGGCATCGAGGGCGCCGAAGGGCTCGTCCATGAGGAGGACTGTGGGATTTGTGGCATAGGCGCGGGCCAGATCGACGCGCTTCTTCATGCCGCCGGACAGCTCTTTGGGATAGGCGTCGCGGAAGCCGCTCAAGCCAACGAGGTCGATCAGATGGGTGACGATCTCTTCCTGTTCTCGCTTGGCGGTATTGGTCTGTCGCAAGCCGTAGCCGATGTTCTGGGCGACGGTCATCCAGGGGAAAACGGCATCGCCCTGGAAAACCACGGTCCGGTCCGGATCGGGATCATACACGGGCGCGCCGCCAACATGCACCGCGCCGCCGCTGGGCGAAACGAGACCGGCGACAATGAATACCAGAGTAGACTTGCCGCAGCCGGAGGGACCGACCAGACACATGAATTCGCCGGCCTGAACCTCCAGGTCGACATCTCTGAGGGCCTCGATTTGGCGAGCGGTGCCCTCGAAGGACTTACCCACGTTCTGTATCTGGATGTAGGCGCTCATCAGGCTCCACTCGCCGCGCGCCGCAATACAATGTCAGCGGCGGTATCGAAATAGGCGGACAACTGTTCCGCGCCGTCGTCGGTAATCAGATAGCCGGATTCCCAGCGGATGCCCCATAGTTGCGGATGGAATATCGCCAGGTCGATCAGCAGGACCATGCCGGGTTGGAACTGCCAATCCGGGTCGGGGCAGAGGAAGGGCGCTTCCGCTTCGAGCAATCCGCAAGAGTGCACGACGCCGTAGATCTGGTGCTTCTCCAAATCATAGCGGGCGAGCTCCCGGCGCGAAGAATGGTATAGCTCGCTGGCCATAAGCCCCGGGCGGAGCTGGGCTTCTATCGATTGGTAGATGGTGAATAAGTCGCGGATGTAGTCCCGCTGTTTTTGAGGGACCGGGCCTACCGTCAGTGGAACGCCAAGGGAGGCAGCGTAGCCCTGATACCTGGGGCTGATGCCGATCATGATGAAGCTGCCGTCGTCCAGCGGCCGTTGCGTGGGACGGCCAAACACGGAGTTTGTGCGTTCCTGTGAGGTCAGGATGGTCGAGTAGGCGTAGCCTTCGGCGCCGGCAGCGCGCATGGCGGCTTCGCCTATGCCCGCCAAGGCTGTCTCGGTCATGCCGGGCGTCACTCCGTTCAGCATGGCTTCGAGACCGGCATCAACGATGCGGTATGCCGTCCTGATCTTGTCTATTTCGCTCGCTGACTTGATCTGGCGGGCGCGATGCACCGAGTCGGTGATATCGACGATTTCGCCGGTCATCGATGACAATGCTTGATAGAGCGATAGCGGCAGAAAGCCGCCCCCGACCAGCCCGATCCGGCGGGGCGGTCCGCCGGCCAAGTCCGCCAGGACATCGGCAGTATCTTCCCAATGCGTGTTGGGGTAAGCGGCGCCCCAAGCGAGGAACAGGGAAACAACGCGGCTTTCCAGTTCGGGCGTATGGGTCATGACGTAGTTGGCCGTTTCGGGGCCGACGAGCAGGCAGGGGTCGCCGCTGGGCAGGGAAATCGCGACGAGGCCGCGTTCAAACTGCGTCCAGATATTAGTGAGGTAGCAGGCGTCGGCCATGTTGTACTCATCGAAGTAGACCAGGATGAGGTCGAGGTCATTCTCCCCGCCTACCTGGGCGAGTTTGTTCCAGCGCTGGCGCAATTCCGTGATGTCTGCCATTGTTTTACTCCTGTTCAAACGGATCGTCGTTCTACCCCTCACCCCCGGCCCCCTTTCCCGCCATCTCTATGGCGGGCATCACAAGGGGTGCGCGTAGACACTGCACTCCGAGAGCGTGAGCGAAACTTAGAGGATTCCGTAGTAATATGTTGACCTTCGCAAGGATCGGCCCTCTCTTTTATATTGTTTCGGTATTATTTCAGTTATCTAAACGTATATTTTGCTGTACCGGACAAGCCTTTCAACCAGTTACTGATGAGCTTCATGCCTGCTGTGATGTTTGGGCAGTTCCGGCGCGGCGCTGGGATGTGGCGGGGGTTGTTGAGGGAATAATCGCCACGAAGAGTGATGGAGGCGGCGCAAGAAATATTGTGCTGCGATCTAAATCATCAAAGCTCATTCTATCTTTTGGATATATTTTCTAGCGCAGTTCCTCCACTTTATCCATCAATGCTCTTACCCGGCCGGCATCAACCGGGTTTTCGAATACGCCATCGCATTTGAAGGCGGTGCCGATGATAGCGGCGTCGGCGATTTCCAGTTGTTCCGAAACGTTGGAGTGGCTGACGCCGGTATTTGCTACGATGGGCATATCCGGCAGGGCGTCTTTGACCAGGCGGAGTGTGGCGGCCGATGTCTCTTCGCCGGCGGTCAAACCCGATATGCAGAGGGCGTCGGGGCCGGTATTAAAAACGGTTGAGCGGGCGACAGACACAATATCTCGATGGGCGAGATAGGCGGCAGCTTCGGGCAAGATATTGAAGAGGAGTTTGATGTCTTGGCCGGCGATGGCGTGCTGATGGCGGATGACTGCGCCGCAGTTTGTATCCCAGAGACCAAAATCGCTGGCGTATACGCCGGTGAATATCTCGCGTACGAACTGTGCGCCGGTAGCGACGGCGAGGTCCAGCGAGGCGAAGGGATCCCAGAGGACATTGACGCCGTAGGGCAGTTTGATGTCGTCATAGAGTTCGGCGATGACGCGGGCCATGGCGGCGACGGTTACGCAATCCACTTTCGTGAGATAGGGCAGGCTGAATTCGTTGGAGAACATGACGCCGTCGACGCCGCCCGCTTGAAGGGCGCGCAGATTGGCGCGCGCATCGTCAACAACCGCGCGCAACCCGGCGGCGCTGTTGTAGTCCGGATCACCGGGCAGCGCCAGCAAGTGGCACATCCCGATGACGGGCTTCCGAACAGCAAAGATCTCGCGCAGCCAGTTTTTCATCCGCAGCTCAATGCGCCGGTCAATTCTCAAGCGCTTACTATCTCTATATCGTCAGCGGCAAAAGCCGAGAGCATATCAGGCGAAGCATCATCAGTGACGATGGCGTCGATCTGATGCAAGTCGCAGATTCTGGCGAATGCCACCCGGCCCAGCTTGGAGCTATCGGCAATGACGATGCGCCGCTGTGAAGCGCGGACCGCCGCTCGCTTCACCTGCGCTTCATCCACGTTGTAGTCGGTGACGCCGAAGTCCTGGTGGACGCCGGCGACCCCCATAACGAATACATCAAAGACCAATTCGTCAAAGGCGCGGGTCGCCAGATGGCCGACCAGCGAGCGTTCTCTATTGCGGGCCTGTCCACCGGTCAGGATCAATACGATGCCCGGTTCATCGGCGAGGATGGCGGCGGCCCAAAGATTCGATGTGAGCACGGTCAGGTTTTGACGGCCTTTGAGGGCGCGGGCCACTTCCACGGCGGTGGTGCCGACATCGAGGATCACGGTTTCGCCTTCGCGCAAGAGGGATGCCGCTCGCTGACCGATGCGGGTTTTGGCCTCCGCGTTGGACTCTTTGCGGAGTATGTAGGGGGGCTCGTAGCTGAGCGAGGCGACACCCACAGCGCCGCCGCGCGTGCGCTTCAGCAAACCCTCGTGTTCCAGCGCTTCAAGGTCTCGGCGGACGGTCATATCGGAGACCTTGGTCAGCTTGCTCAACTCGGGGACAGCGACGCGACCGGTGGCGTCCAGGATACGCATGATCGTCGCCCGGCGCTCGCCCGCGGTCAGCTTCACGCCGGCGCGGGATGTCCCGTTGGGGCCGAGATTGTCAACATCTCTTGTGTCATCTATAACATTCATGTTCAGCAAGTTTGTTCAAAGCAACAAGAGTTATGTTGGAATTTAACCTATAGCGTTGAGGATGTCAAATGATTGGATGATGGGGAGAAGAAACGGGCGACCCACGGGCACGCCCCTAGGGATAGGATGTTGGGCGGGAACGGGCGAGTTAGGGGTCGCGCCTGCGGATCATTGTCTGTGGCGAATCAATCATCGATGAACTGACGCTGCCCTTCTTCCAGCGTCAGCAGCGCCCAGGGCTGCTTGACAAGTTAGCAATCTCGAAATCATGCTTGAGGCCGTGAGCAATCGTCTATGCAGCGGGTTCTTCCGCCTCTCCCGCATTATTTGACATGCAAATACCTGCGAGATATACTCCCCGTCAATGGTTGACGCGCTGCCACATTAGGAAGTGTATGCAGAGCGATCAGCAACCAAAAAATGCTTAGAGAGAAACTAGTCATTTTGATGCGAGTTGAATGCCTGCAATGTTAAAAATGTCATAAAGCGCGTCATTGAGATGATGGAACTTCTCTACAAGTTTCGGGAAATGGGAGATTTCAATGACTGCGCGTCCCCACTCCAATGATAGCGACTTGCATACGCTTATTCAGACAAAACGCGAACAATATGTCGACGTGCTGAGAGAGCTTTTGTCCAAGTCGGCTGAGAGCGAAGAAGCGCTCCAACATGAAATAGCCGGACACTTCATGCGCTTGGGATGTCAGGTAGAGACCATTTCAAGCGCGCCAAATCGCTTTGCCTTGCCTTCGGATTTCGCACCGCCTGGAGATGGGCCAGAGCCTGAGCGGGTGAGCGTCGTCGCGGTAAACCCCGGCGCAGGGGACGGGCGCAGTCTGTTTGTGTTTGCGCATCCGGAAGGCGAGCCGGTGGCGGACACGGACACATGGCAGCACGATCCATTTGCCGGGACGATTGAAAACGGCCGCATGTATGGTTGGGCAATCGCCGATGACCTGAGTGGCGTAGTCGCGATGATCTGCGCGCAGGATGCGATTCGTTCCGCCGGTTTGTCGCTGTCCGGCCAGGTCACTTATGCAAGCACGGTAAGCAAACGGCGGGCGCAAGGCATCTATGCCGTCTTGGAGAAGGGTTACCATGCTGACGCGGCTTTGTATCTTCATCCGGCGGAATCGGGAGAAGGGCTCGGCGACATAAAATCTCGCGCATCTGGGATCTTGCGCTTCCGCATTTCCGTTAGCGGCCAGTTGCCTGATACAGGCGAACCAACGCATACGCCCTTTTCCCACCTGGGCGTCAACCCAATCGATAAGGCTTGGGTCATATATCATGCGATTACAGAGCTTGATACGCAACGCGCGCAAAAAGTTCAGCACCCCGCCTATGAAGAAATCGGGCGTTCAACCAATCTGCATATAACCCATATTGAGTCTGGCAACGATGCTCGCCCTGGTCGAATCCCGACTAGCGCGGTCATGACTGGGGCGCTGGCTTTTCCACCGACCGAAGACTTGACTGATGTTCAGCGCGAACTTGAAATCGCTGTGCGGCAAGCTTCCGATAGCGATCCCTGGCTTAGAGATCATCCGGCGCAACTGGAGTGGCTTCAGGGCATTAGCGGTGTTGAAATCTCGGAAGACAGCCCCATCTATCAGGCAGTTGCCGCTGCTATTGAAGATGTAACCGGGATTACACCGAAAGTACAGTCCTTACACGCCGCCAGTGAAATACGCACGCCGATTCTCTACAGTGGAATACCAACGCTTGGTTTCGGGCCCTTGTCGGGCGGCAACACTCAGAGTGGCGGCACCGATGAATGGGTTAGCGTCGACGATTTTATCAACATGGTTGAAGTGGTTGCGAAAGTCATCGCCGCATGGTGTGGCTAGCTGCCCGAAACGGGCAGGCATGCGTATCGTTCCGAGTTGGAAGAAAGGGGGTACCAGGAACCAGAGCAAATCAGCAGTTAAGCGCTAGTTTCTTTAACCATTTGGGAAAGAAACACAAAAGAGAAAGGACGAAATTCCCATGTTGTTGAAAAGTAGAAAGCGTCTCTTGTTGTTGAGCATCGCGCTGCTATTCGTTGCTTCGCTTGTCGGCAGCGGTTTCGCGGTCATTGCTCAAGATATGAGCACACTGGTAATTGCGCTCGCCGGCTCACCGCCAACATTTGATCCCTTGGCGGCCTCTGACAGTCGCGTTGATACGCCGTCGATCAATCTTTACAACACCTTGCTTCAGTATCTGCCCGGCGTCACGGAATGGGAGCTGGAACTCGCCGAGAGTTATGAACAAGCTGAGGACGGCCTGAGTTACACCTTCACGCTGAAACCGGGTGTGATGTTCCATGACGGGACGGAAATCTTGGCGGAAGATGTTAAGTACTCGGTCGATCGTCTGGTAGCGGTGAATATCGGCGTCGCGCGCAGTTTGGTCATGGTAACCGGCGCGGATGTCATCGACGACTACACGGTGCAGATCAATCTCGCTACGCCCTTCCCCGGCTTCCTGGGGGCGCTCTCGCGCTTGTACATTCTGAATTCTGAGTTGGTAATGGCGAACACGGTCGATGACGATTGGGGTCAAACCTGGCTGCAAAACAATGATGCCGGCAGTGGGCCTTATGTTTTGACTTCCTTCACGCCCGAGCAAGAATTCACCATCGAGCGTTTCGACGGTTACTTCAAGGGTTGGGAAGGCAATCACGTTGACCGCGCCATCTTCGTCGTAATCAAGGAAGAGAGCACGCGCCGTCTGTCGCTTGAAAACGGCGACTCCCACTGGATCCAGGTTGGCAGCCCGGAGACGCTGGACGCGCTCAGCGAGAACCCGGCTTACACGATCAACACTGATCCGACGCTCAACCAGTTGTACTTCGCGATGAACAGCCGTCATCCGATCCTCTCGGATGCGCGCGTACGCAAGGCGCTGTCGCTTGTCTACGACTTCGAAGGTCATGTGGAGCTGGCGCGCAACGGCTATGCGGCGATCGCGAAGGGCGTGCTGCCGCCGGGCATTGTCTGCTTCGACGCATCGACGCCGGAATCCGCGATGGACGTGGAGGCGGCGCAGGCCTTGATGGCGGAAGCCGGTTACGCTGATGGCGGCTTCGAATTGACGATGGCCTACCAAGGCACATCCCCAGAAGAAACCGCGGCAATGCAGATCATGCAAGCCGGGGCGGCGCAACTGGGCATCACCATCCGCCCGATGGCCATCGAGTGGCCCGCCAAAGTTCAAGCCTACTCCTCGCAAGATACGGCGCCGGATGTAGGCACGGTGTGGATGTTCCCCTCGCTGCCCGATCCGGATCAGTTCTTCGGCCGACTGGGGCATTCCAGCCAGGGCGGCGGCGGCGGCATCAACTTCTCCTGGTACAGCAATGCGGACAATGACGCGCTGCTTGAGGCCGGCAAAGTTGAACTGGATCCTGAAGCGCGCTGCGAGATTTACAAGCAGGTACAGGCGATATGGGATGCGGAAACGCCTTACGTCAATGTTGTTGTAGGCATGGCGCTTTCGGCATCGCACGCCAACGTCAAGGGCTATCAGTGGTCACCGCCACATAGCTACACGCAGAACGTGTATCAGATTTACTTTGACGATATGTAGGCTCGATATCGTTGGGTACGGGGCGAGTGGGGTTTCGGCTTCCGCTCGCCCCAGCAGCGAGGTGAAGCGCCTTGGGTGAATATGTACTCCGCCGGCTGTATCAGGCCTTGTGGGTCTTGATTGCGGTGACGTTTGTTACCTTCTTCATTTCCAACATGTTGCCCGGCGATCCGGCGCTTTCGAGGGCGGGGCAATTCGCCACAAAAGAGCAGGTGGAAAAGACTCGGAAGCTGCTTGGCCTCGATCAACCGCTGCATATCCAATATATCAAGTACATGGAGCGACTGCTGTCGGGCGATCTGGGCTTGTCAATCGTGTCGCGCCAACCTATCTTGAAGGAACTCAGGGACTTTTTCCCGGCGACTCTCGAACTGACCATTGCCGCCTTATGCTTTACCCTCACGATAGGCGTCCCCCTGGGCATCCTCGCCGGTTCTACCAAATCGCGTTGGCTCAAGTCAACGATCATCACTGGCTCTCTGATTGGGGTGGGGATTCCGGTGTTTTGGGCCGGGCTGGTATTCCAGTTGGTTTTCGCTGGGCGACTGGATATCTTGCCCTTGTCGGGTCGCCTGACGTTGGCGATGCCGGCGCCGCCCAGCGTGACCAATATGTATCTGATCGACTCAATCCTGGCGGGACAATGGGATACGTTCAAAGACGCGCTGATACATCTCATTTTGCCCGCGTTCACGCTGAGCCTGGGACAGATCGGCGCAATGGCGCGCACGACGAACTCGGCGATGGCGAGTGTGATTCACCGCGATTATGTTCGCACTGCGCATGCCAAGGGGCTATCTGAAAGAAAGGTCTTATGGTCTCACGTGTTGCGGAATGCGCTTTTGCCGGTAGTCACCGTTTTAGGTCTCTATGTAGCCTTTATGCTGAACGGGGCACTGCTGATCGAGATCATCTATTCATGGGGAGGGTTGGGCACCTACGCCTGGATCGGCATTTTCCGCAATGACATCACCGTCATTATGGGCGTGACGCTTACAGCGAGCTTTACGTTTATGTTTGTCAATCTCGTCATTGATCTGACGTATCCGTTTCTGGATCCGCGCATCCAATATGGGTGATAGCGAGCTGACGATCCAATGAATAGACAAACCGAATCTCCAGAAAGCTGGACAATTCAAAGACTGGACGAGGACGTTGGGGCCTGGGGGAAATTCAAACAGAGCCGTTTTGCATTCGCCGTTCGGCACAATCCCATGTCGGTGCTTGGTTTAGCTATCTTGGCGCTCTTGATTCTTATGGTGCTGTGGCCGGAGTTGTTCACCTCCCAAAGCGCCACCCTTCTCAATTTGCGGAACAAATTCCTTACCCCATCCGCTGAACACCCCTTCGGCACGGACCACATGGGCGTAGATATTTTCTCGCGGGTGGTTTATGCCGCGCGCACAACCATATGGGTGGTCTGTGTTGTATTGAGCATTGCCACCGGCCTGGGTTTTGTAATCGGCTCGCTGGCGGCCTATTTGGGCGGTCGGGTTGACAGCTTCCTGATGCGCATGACGGATGTCTGGATGGCGTTTCCCTCGCTCGTGCTCGCCATCGCCTTAAACGCTGCGCTGGGACGGGGTCTCTTTCAAACAGTGATCGCGGTTGGCTTTTCCTGGTGGCCCTCGTATGCGCGGCTGGTTCGCGCGCAGGTCTTAAGCGTCAAGAACGAGGAATATGTGCTGGCGGCGCGGGCGCTGGGCGCGAGCCATTTCCGCATCGTGACGCGGCATATCATCCGCAATGGCTTTGACCCCATCATCGTGAACATCACGATAGACGTGGGCTTCGTCGCTCTGACGACCGCCGGCCTGAGCTTCCTCGGCCTGGGCATCGAGCCGCCGACGCCGGAGTGGGGGCGCATGGTGGCGGAGGGGCGCGATTACTTGCTGAGCCAATGGTGGGCTTCGACCTTCCCCGGTCTGGCATTATTTATGTTTGTGGTCGGCTTCAATCTGCTCGGCGAGCTTGTGAGAGATTGGCTCGACCCGAGCAACGTCGGAAGGAGATGAACGGGAGGACTGGCCTATATCCGTTGCGTTGAAGACATCGAAACGAGTCGATGTCGCTCGTAAAGGGCGATTCGCGCTCAATTAACCAAGTTAAGGAGGATTGTAATGCGCTCACATTTGTTTTGGGACCAATTTGCC
>JAPOYU010000023.1:5192-10715 GCA_026706395.1 Chloroflexota bacterium | reverse complement strand
CAGCCCGACGACGAGATACATTCATGCGCTGTCAGTCCTTGAGTTTCTCACGATAGCGGACATAAGTGGCATAATCGATCGGTGTTCTCCGATTCAAGTAATCCGCCGTGCGATAGACATTTTGCGGTTTCCGCTTTATACGTTCTGTCACGCGCAGATCGAAAGCATCCGAGCCGGCGCCGCTCCCGTAACTGACCATCAGTATACGCTCGCCCTCTTGGGCCGCATCCAAGATGGCGGTCAATCCAATCATGCACGAGCCGGAGTAAACATTGCCGATCTCATTCGCCAGCAATCCCGCCTCTATCTGCTCCAGCGAGAAACCGAGCATCTTTGCCGCGCGCGCCGGGAACTTCACATTCGGCTGATGAAAGACGGCATGGTCGTAATCCTTCGCCGTCGTATTCATCATCTCCATCAACGCCGACCCCGCCTTGATCGTATGAGCAAAATAGGCCGGCTCACCGGTAAAGCGGTCGCCATGACTGGGGTAATTTTCCCCTGCGCGCCGCCAGAAATCCGGCGTGTCTGTAACATAGCTGTAGCTGCCCTGGAACACGGCATAGCTCGTCTCTGCCGGGCCCAACACAAATGCCGCCCCGCCCGACGCTGCCGTGTATTCCAGCGCGTCGCCCGGCCGGCCTTGCGCCGTGTCCATCCCAATGCTGAGGATGTACTGCGCCATACCGCTGCCAACCAGTCCGATCGCCGCCTGCACCGCTTCCGAGCCGGCCTTGCAGGCGAATTCCCAATCAGCAGCTTGGATATTCGGCGATGTGCCTATGCTCTCCGCCACAATCGTGCTCGTTGGTTTCACCGCGTAAGGATGGCTTTCGCTGCCCACCCATACCGCCCGTATGTCTCCCGCGTCAATCCCGGCGCAGGAGATTGCGTTGCGCGCCGCCTCTATCGCCATCGTGACGACATCTTCATCCAGGCCCGCTACCGCCTTCTCTTTGACCGGCGTGCCACCGCTGCCGCCTGTCCAGATCCGCGCGATCTCACTTCCCGGCAGTCGATAACGCGGAATATACGATCCGTATCCCGCAATACCTACCGCGCGATCTGCCTGCATCAACCACTTTGATTCCACCGTCATCGGCCTCGCTTTTTCTGCTCCACGATCTCTTTCGCAGCTTCCAAGCGGATGTTGCCGGAATCAACCATCTGCCGCGCGATATCAGGCGCCGCTTCCGCCGTCGCCCCCGCGGCCAAGGCCAGTTGCCTCGCATGCATCCGCATATGTCCGCGCTGAATGCCATCGGTCGCCAGAGCGCGTATCGCCGCAAAATTCTGCGCCAAGCCCACCGCTGCCGCAACTTCCGCCAGCTCTCGCGCCGACTCTACGCCGAGAATCTTCAGAGCGGTTTGCGCCCCGCGGTGCGCGCGAGTTGCTCCACCCACGATGCCCGCTGCCAGCGGCAGCTCAATTCGACCATGCAGATCCCCGTCTTGATCCTTCCACCATGTGGTTAAGCTGGTGTATTGCCCGTCCCGCGCAGCATAGGCATGTGCGCCCGCTTCGGCGGCTCGCCAATCATTTCCCGTCGCCAACATCAGGGCGTCGATGCCATTCATGATGCCTTTATTATGCGTCGCCGCCCGGTATGGATCAATTTCCGCCAGAGCCGCCGCCTCGATTATCGCATCCACGACCTCCGCCCCGGATGCGCCCTCCGTTGCCAGGGTATCCGCTTCGATCATGCCGCTAGCCCGCGCCAGTCGCCGGTCGCTCAGATTGCTCAAGATCCGCAGATTGACTCGCCCACCGCTGATGCGCTCAATGCTGGGCGCTATGCGCTCCAGCGCGCTGTTTATCGCGTTCGCGCCCATGGCGTCACGCGTATCAAAGTGCAAGTGGATCACCAGCATGTCACCGATCCTCGTGCCTTCGAACTTGCGGATCTCCAGATTAAGCGCGCCACCGCCTCTCTTGACAATACTGCCCGCCCCCTCGTTAATCTGCGCCAGAAGCTTTCCCTTGTGAGCGAGAATTAATTGCGCCGCTTCCTCTAGGTCAGCCAAATCCAATAACTGAATCTGCCCGATCATGACTGGTTCGTCACTGCTTGCTGAAAACCCGCCCGCCCGGCGAAACAGCTTCGCCGCGAAGCTGCATGCCGCTACAACGGATGACTCCTCGATCACCTTCGGAATCAGGTAATCGCTCTCGTTGATTCGAAAGTTCGTGGCCAGCGCGAAGGGCAAGCTGTATCGGCCGATGACATTTTCTATCATCAACTCTGCTTCCGCCTCAGTCAGGCCGGCATTCCGCAGTGCCGACATGTCTTCCGGGTTCAGGCCAGCCCATGCCTTCGCGATAGCTCGCCGCTCCGCCATAGGCCTGCGATAGAACTGACTTATCGCCGAATTCTTTGCGTTCATACCATAAAATTAGCAGCTGTCAGCTTGCAATATCTATCAGCGAGGTATCCATAACTCTCATTTCTATGGTGCCGGAACATCAGCAATCCAGGCCGCTCCCTGACGCAAAAAATCCACCCGCAGGTGGATTCTTCATTCTCGAATCACGCTTGAACTTAGTCGGGCAGGATGCGCGTATCCATGAACGCGTCCAGCCAAACAACGAAGACCAGCCCAATCGGGATTGATGTAAACAAGTAATAGAGAACGCCGTATTCCTCAATCGATACGCCTTGAGGCGTCTGAACCGCGCTGAAAAGCGGCAGCATGTCGAAACCAACGGTGATGATGCCATAGCCGACGAGCAAACCCAATACCATCGAGACGACCCAGACGATGATCCTGCGTATTGTCAAACTGGACATGCCGCGCTCCGTATCTGTATGCCACCAGGCAACACCATTCTACACCCCGCTACCTGCCAAACGCAAGCCGGTTTTCTTCTACGCCTGTCGTCGAGATTTCAAATACGCATTGTAGAAGACTATACCTGCTGATAGACTTTGCACGGGGAATTCTGAAATCACATTGCGCTCGCTTCAGCGGGTTTCGCCTCCCCGAGAATAGCCTTTGGCCGACCCGTAGCCTGGCCAAGCGCAGAAGCCTGACACCGTTGCCGAGAATGCTTTTCAGGAGAAAACCGTGGCTGATATTTACGACAAGCTTTCCGGCTTCACCCTCGCCAAAGAAGCGATGGAGATGGGCGTCTACCCATTTTTCCGCGCCCTGAGCGACTCCGAAGGCACAACCGCCACTTTTGAAGACAAAGAAGTGGTGATGCTGGGCTCCAACAACTATCTCGGCCTGACCACCGATGAGCGCGTGCAGCGCGCTGCCATTGATGCTACGCTCGAATTTGGTACCAGTGTGACCGGCTCTCGCTTCCTCAATGGTACGCTGGATCTGCATCTGGAGGCGGACCGCCGTCTGGCTGAGTTCGTGGGTAAGGAAGCCGCACTGGTATTCGCCACCGGCTACCAAACCAACCTTGGCACGGTCTCCGCCCTTATCGGCAAAAGCGACTACGCCATTCTTGACAAAGACGCGCATGCCAGCCTCGTGGACGGTGTGTTTATGTCTCGCGGAACGCTCAAACGCTTCAAGCACAATGATATGGACGACCTTGAGCGTGTCCTCAGCCGAGTGCCGGATGATTCCGGCAAACTGGTCATCGTCGACGGCGTATACAGCATGGGTGGCGACTTCGCTCTCCTGCCGCAAATCGTCGAGATCTGCAAAGCCTATGACGCCCGCCTGCTGGTTGACGACGCGCATGGCATCGGCGTCGCCGGTGGCGGCCGTGGCACCTCGGCTCACTTCGGCTTGACCGACCAGGTCGATCTGATCATGGGCACCTTCAGCAAGAGTTTCGCTTCGATCGGCGGGTTCATCGCTGGCTCCGCCGATGTCATCCACTACATCCAGCATCACGCCCGCTCGCTGATCTTCTCCGCGGCTTTGCCCGCCCCTAATCTCGCCGCTGTCATGGCTGCCCTCGATATAATCGAAAACGAACCCAAGCACGTCCAGCAAGTCTGGAAAAACGCCGAATACATGCGCAACGGGCTCAAAGGCCTCGGCTATGACACCTTCAACAGCCAAACGCCGATAATCCCGGTGAAGATCGGTGAGAAATACCGCACCAGCTTGACTTGGATGGCGCTTATCGAAGAAGGCGTTTATACCAATCCGGTAGTGCCGCCGGCAACTCCCGCCAATCAAGGCTTGCTGCGGACCAGCTACATCGCCACTCACCGGCAGCATCATCTGGATCGCGCATTGGCCGCTTTTGAAACGGTGGGCAAGAACCTCGATTTGATCCCGCAGTCGGCGCGCGTTCCGTCCTAGCTCGCGGCAACCCGCAGCTTGCCTGGGCCGGCGACAACCTCGCCCAGCGTGAAAGCGGCTTCGCCGGCCGCGCGCAGATCAGCCAGAAGCGCATCAGCGCGTTCACTCGCGCTCGACATCAAGAGTCCGCCGGATGTCTGTGGATCGTAAAGCAATCCCTGAGCGTACTCCGGCAACGGCTCATCCATATCAACCCATTGCGCGAAGTATTCCAGGTTGCGGTCCATGCCACCTGGAAATACGCCCTGTTTCGCATACGCTTCTGCCCCCGGCAGCAGTTGGATTTTGTCGAAGGCAAGCGCGAAATCGACGCCGCTAAGCCGCGCCATTTCCAAAGCATGTCCGGCCAGGCCAAAGCCGGTGATGTCGGTCATGGCGCGTACGCCATACTCATGCGCCAGTTCTGACGCGACCCGGTTCAAGCGCGACATGGAATCCACCGCCTGCCCTACGCTGTCACTTGATGCGATCCCGCGTTTCAGCGCCGTCGTTACCACGCCGGTTCCCAGCGCCTTGGTCAAGATGAGGCGGTCTCCGGGCTGGGCGCCGGATTTGCGGATGATGCTTGCCGCCTCCACTTCACCCGTTACGGACAGTCCATACTTGGGCTCCGCATCGGTGATCGAATGTCCCCCGGCGATAACCGCGCCGGCTTCCCGCACTTTTTCCGCGCCGCCGCGCAGAATCTCGGCCAGGATGCCCTTGTCGAGATCTTCGGGGTAGGCCACCAGGTTGATTGCCATCAGCGGCCGGCCGCCCATAGCATAGACATCGCTCAAAGCGTTTGCTGCGGCGATCGCGCCGAAATCGTAGGGATCATCTACGACGGGCGGGAAGAAGTCGGCGGTGGAGATAATCGCGCGCTCGTCATCGACCTGGTAAACGGCCGCGTCGTCTGGCTCCGCTAAGCCAACCAAAACCTGCGGATAACCTTCCTGCGGATAGATTTCACTCAAGGGGCGCAAAACTTGCGCCAGTTCGCTCGGACTGAGCTTCGACGCTCAACCGGCGCAGCTTGCCAGCGCTGTGAGTTTGATCGCTGTTTCCTGCATTTGCTCGCCCTTTCTAATCTTATCAGCCGCTGCCTTGCGATGACCGTCCCGTACATGGTTTGCGGCCGCTCGGAAGCCACTATCCGCCGATTACGCACCGAGAGCCTAAACAAAAGACTCACCGTTTGGTGAGCCCGTCTGACTCCAGTCGGGGTACCCGGATTCGAACCGGGGACCTCTTACACCCCATGCAAGCGCG
>JAPOYU010000023.1:0-5096 GCA_026706395.1 Chloroflexota bacterium | reverse complement strand
GGACCTCTTACACCCCATGCAAGCGCGCTAGCCGGACTGCGCCATACCCCGCCTAACCATATGATAACACATTTGCTCATGTTTGCCAGCTACAAGACGGCAGCACCGCCGATGATCGCGCATGTGCTACTCGTTTTGCCACACGATGCAACTTCCGCAGTGCGCGGCCATTTAGTCGCCTGCGCCCTCTGAATCTCTGCTACGGTCGCCAAAGGCGCGAACTTACGGAAGAATTCCATGCGCTTGCAACCCAGGATCCAACCGAAACGGATATCCGGCGACAGCGACGCAACCACCCCGAAAACAGCGAAAGCAAGCGGAAAAGGCGTCGCGAAAAGTCGACGGTAAATGACAGGAACTTGACAGTAAAGGACAGAAGCTGGCTTGCATTTGGCTAGAAAATTGCGAAGAAAATTTCGATAATGTCATTCGCTCGCCGATGACGGCAAGGGTGCGCGAGAAGCCGCTCCTGACGCGACCTCAGTCATCCAGAGGCAAAACGCCGTAGGTGCAGGACTCGTAGTCGCTGCCGATGATGACTTCGTAATCATACTCGCGGTCGGCCCGGGCCTCGCGTATGACCTGCTCATCAGTCATATTCAAGGCCCGCAGAATCCGGCCGGTCAGACTGCCCTTCTCGGTCACGATATAGTCGGTCAATTGACTCGAGGGGTAACGCGCGCTTTCCCCCAGATCACCGAGGGCGATCGCGTTGAAGCCATCCCAGCGGAGCCGCTGCGAAGCGACGATGTCCCGGTCGTCTTGCCCTGAAGCGTTGTAGACAGCGATAGCAGGGCCGGTGAGCGCAAGCTGATTAGCTGGCGGCGGCAGATAAAAGTCTTGCATGAGGGCGGCAACCGCTTTCGCATTGGGCAATTGAACTTCCGCGCCACTGGGCATGACCCACTCGGTTGTGTGGAAGTTCTTTTTAAGCGTCATGTTCTCCACTTTTGCCAGGTCGAGGTCAATGACAAAGGGAAGCAGGCGCAGCATCACATCGAAGGGCATATCGGTATGGACGACCTGGGTGAGCTCCGCCCAAAGACCGGGCAAGGTAGCGAGCAGGCCCTGCTGGCGCGCCTTGCGCCAGATGGCGCGAAGAATCTGCTGATGCCGCCGACCGCGATCGAAATCGTCCGTATACTTCCTCGTGCGGGCATACCAGAGGGCGTCGAATCCATCGAAGCTGTAATAACCAGCCGGCAAGGTGCGCCAGCGATAGCCACCACCGGGCGCGGGGTAGAGGTCGCGGTAGGCGCAATCAACAGCGATATTGATGCCGCCCAAGCGATCAATAACGGTTTCGAAGCCGGAGAAGTTGACGCGAGCGTGGTAGTGAACATTGATGCCGAAGTTGTAAAACAGCGTTTGGCGGAGCAGGCCGAAGCCGCCGGCGGGATTCCAACTGAGGTTTTCTCCCAAGCCGTAGGCAGTGTTTAGCCGTCCCATCCTGCCGCTGGGAATGTAGACAAGCAAGTCGCGCGGCAGGCTTAACATGGCCACCGTGCCCGTCTCGACGTTGAGCGAGACAATAATCATCGTGTCCGTTCTTATGAAGCCATCTTCGCTGAGTTCTTCGTCGCTGCCCAGCATGATGACGTTAATGAGCCTGTGTTCGCGGATAACCGGCGGCACACGGGTCGGGACGCGCGTTCCGGCCAGCCACTTGCCTTCGTCCGGGTCCAGCGGTACCAGAAGTTTCGGCAGGTTGAAGTCATCGGGCACGGCGGTCGCGGCGGGACGCTCGTCGGCTTGCGCTTGCGCTGTGGCTGCCGGTAGCTCGGTGTTATAGGTGTCTTGGAGCAGGACAAAGCGCGGCCCTGATCGCAGGCTGGAGGTAGCGTCTTCTTCGGCGAGGGCCGTGGCAGTCTGTTTGTAGCTGTCGCGCCGCGCCCCAAACGTGCCCAGTAGCTGATCTCCCCCGCGGGGAATTGACGCCAACTGAAGGGTGGTCCAGGCAAGCGCGATCAACAGTACAACCATCAAGCTGAAGAGAACCAGCTTGAAAAGGCGATTTAGTATTGTGACGAAAAAGCTTATCAACGCTCAATTGCTCCTTGCGAGCTCTGCAAGCCTGTGACCTAGTCCGTCTAAGGCGCTTGGAAGATAACTGGAATATCGCAGACGCTGCCCACAACAGGCGCGCCATCACGATCGATCAGCTCGAGCCGAAGACGATGCAAGCCGGGACCAAATATCTCGGTATTGACCAATCCGATGACATTGTTCGCGTCGGTCGTGTCTACTTCCAGCAGTTTATGAAATCTATCTGACCAGGCGGGCATCACTGAGATTTCGTAGCTTCCCTGCTCGGGTAAAATGACGCGTCCGCTGACTTCGAAAATCCCGCTGAGTTTTGACCCTGGCGCAGGTCTTATCATCTGTGCCTTTGGCGAAATGCAGCCGGAACGCTGGTATTCTTGTTCGGGCGGCGGGAATACTGGATCCGGGACAGTCAGTGGCGGGTCCGGCAATCTCGGCACATAGATGATGTCGCCCGCCAGAATGCCGCTAACCGGGCTCAAGCAATTGCCATCGCGCAATTCGACCAATTCGGTATCGACTGCCAAAGCCAGCGCAAGCAGCGTGTCGCCCAATTGTACCTCGTAGGGGCGCCAGTCGGCACGAACCCGGCAAGTCGGCTGAGCATCTGCTTCTGTCGCGCCGTAGGCTGTGGGCGTCGCAATAATGTACGCCAGCACGTCGGGCAATGCAGTAGGCGTGTCCGTGACAATGGGCGTGGCAGTTGCCAGTGTGGCGGGGGCAATGGTTTCTGGTGGAGGACCGGCAACGGTGCTCACGGTCGCTGCTGGAGGCACGCGGGTATCTGTGGCGACCGTCGTCACGAACGCCGGCGTTTTCGCAGTTGTACCCGGCACAGGGCTGGCTATCGCGGTCGGCGTCGCGTCAGTGGGCGCAGGCGTATCGGTGATGACTGGCGCCACAAGAGGCATAACGGTCTCAGGCGTACTTGGCGTGGGACTGGCGATTGCGGTTGCAGTCACGTCAGGGGGCGCAGGCGTATCGGTAACCACTGTTGTTACAGAGGGCGTAGCGGTCTCAGGCATACCCGGCGTGGGACTGACGATTGCGGTTGCAGTCACATCGACCGGCGCGGGCGTTGCAGTGATGACTGGGGCCACAAGAGGCATAACGGTCTCAGGCGTACTTGGCGTGGGACTGGCACTTGCAGTTGCAGTCACGCCGGTCGGCGCGGGCGTTGCAGTGATGACCGGGGCCACAAGAGGCATAACGGTCTCAGGCGTACTTGGCGTGGGACTGGCACTTGCAGTTGCAGTCACGCCGGTCGGCGCGGGCGTTGCAGTGATGACCGGGGCCACAAGAGGCATAACGGTCTCAGGCGTACTTGGCGTGGGACTGGCACTTGCAGTTGCAGTCACGTCGACCGGCGCGAGCGTTGCAGTGACGACTAGCGTCATCAGCGGCAGAGTGGTCTCAGGCGTGTCGGGAGGAGGGCTGGCGATAACACCTGACATTGCAGCAGCGCTTGGTATTGACGTGGCGGTATCTGTCATTTGATCGCGCACAGCCCCGACGGCAGTGGCGGCGACGGTTGCGGTGATGCTAGCGCTGGGCGCTGGCTTGCGATCCAATTCGGCAGTACCTGCCCGCGTCGGCGTCGGCGCGCCAGTGGAAAGAGGCGCAATCGGCTCGCCTGTATCGGGCGGGCCCGGCGTCTCAGTGACCCGTTCGACGGGCGTCGTAGTCGGTATCGGCCTGCCGTCCGCAGCGACGGTCGCCGCAGGCGCCGTCACGGTACGGGCGCTGACGGGCCCCTCGTCAGCGGGCATATCGTCGGTGGGCAGCGCGGTCGCCGTTTCTACCGGACCATCAGTCTCGTCGATCAACGTGGCTGTGCCGTGAGGCAGCGATGTGCGAGACGGCGTCGATGTTCGTGTCGGCGCAAGGGAAGCATCGGGAGCCACCGGACTAGGCTTGACGGTGGTCGTCTCAAGCAGAGTTCCCGTAGGTTGGGTTACGCGAACGGCGATGACCAAGGTCAGGGCGGGCGTGATCTCAAGCGTTGCCGTCGCCGTCGGCGAATCTGTCGCGGTGGGTACAGCGGTTACAGCCCTGTCTTCCGGTGTATTCGTGGCCGTCGGCTCCATCGTTTGTGTGACAGCTGGAATCGTGCTGGTCGCGTCTACAGGCGTAGCGGTGGGCGGCAAACTCGTCTCTGTAGCTTGAAGCTTCGGCGGAGTAACCGGCTGCGTCGATGGAAGCGGAATGCGGCGAACTGTTCGCTCATTTCGATGAACCAGAAACTGGTACCGCGAAGATAGAGGCTCAACCACCCGGACGATGTAGTCGGTTGACACGTCCATAAGTGTGCTCGTCGCCGTCAGAGTCGCTACAAGTGTCGGCGTTCCTGTTGTTGCAGTCGCTCGTGCAGTTGGACTTTCAGTTGCAACAGACTCGGCAGGTGTTTCGCGAGCGATCTCGGTTTTTCCACGTATGACCTGCGTTGGTCGGTGGGTCGCGGTCACTGTCGGCAGCGCGGTCACGTCTTCTAGTGCCACAGTCGCCGTTGGGCTAATGAACGTCGCCTTCAGTTCCAGAGTTAGTGTCGGCGCTGTTGTAGGTTCCGGGCTAGGCGCAACTTCGGTTTCGCGCGGAGCGGGCAGGTCTGTCGCAGGAATGAGGGTCGGTACGACAGACGCTTCGATTTCGGTCGCGGTTGGACTCGCAGGCTTCGGCAGCGGTGTTTGGGTCAGCACAATCGTCGCGGTCGCTGTCGGCAGCGCGGTCACGTCTTCGAGCGCTACAGTCGCCGTTGGGCTAATGAGCGTCGCCGTCAGCTCCAGAGTTAGTGTCGGCGCTGTTGTAGGTTCCGGGCTAGGCGCAACCTCGGTTTCGCGCGGAGCAGGCAGGTCTGTAGCAGGGATGAGGGGCGATACGACAGGCGCTTCGGTTTCGGTCGCGGTTGGACTCGCAGGCTTCGGCAGCGGTGTTTGGGTCGGCGCAATCGTCGCCGTCGCTGTCGGCAGCGCGGTCACGTCTTCGAGCGCCACAGTCGCCGTTGGACCAATGCGCGTCGCCTTCAGTTCCAGAGTTAGCGTCGGCGCTGTTGTAGG
>JAPOYU010000091.1 GCA_026706395.1 Chloroflexota bacterium | reverse complement strand
GACTCAAACTCGTGTACCTTCGGGTGTGTGGGTTCGACTCCCACCTCCGGCACCACAAGCCGTAGCAGCATCAAACTGCGAAATCCCATCAGCGCATACTCCACTTGGTTTCAGGCTCTCCCGCCTGCAAATTCTCGTAGCGCGCCAACGTGAATAGCCAATCGGATAGCCGGTTGACATAGGCCAAGGCATAGTCTCCTATATCGTCCTCTTGCTTCAAGGCGACCAACTGACGCTCCGCGCGGCGGCAAACTGCCCGCGACAGCTGCAAGTTCGCCGCCGCCGCCGTGCCCCCGGGCAAGATGAAATTTTTCAGCGGTTCCAGCTCGGACGTCATTTCATCGATTGTGGCTTCCAGCCATTCAATATCCGCGTCACTGATTCGTGAAATCCAGTCGGCCTTCGCGTCCAAGGGCGTCGCCAAATCCGCGCCCAGATGAAAGAGCTGCATTTGCACCTGTCGCAGCCAGTTGTCGGCCCGGGTACTCAGCTCCGCCGCCCGCACGACGCCAATTAGGGAGTTTAGCTCGTCGATGGCGCCAAAGGCTTCGACGCGAAGATGCGTCTTGGCTACGCGGCCCCCGCTGAAAAGAGCCGTCTCCCCGGCGTCGCCGGTCCTGGTGTAGATTTTCAAGGCGCAACTCTCCTCAACAGTCTTGTCAGTTGACACTCGTTCTTCAGCCAGCTTCGAGCGACACGGATGACGACTCATTGGCTCGCCCTCGCCAATGATCGTAGAGCTTTACCGCGCTGATTCCAGCGAAAATCAGCCACACGACCTCCAGCGGAAACATATATCGCGGCAACGCCAGCAGGAATAAATGCGCGACAATCGTATACAGAACGAATCCGACCAAGGGAAAGGTTAGCCAAAGATTACCCCGCGAATGCCACATGCCGAGTAATCCCAAGGCCATCCCACCGAGGTGAATAATCCATACGACGCCCTTAAGCGCAAACCCTTCCAACTGCAAGACGGTTATTATCCCTTCAAGCGAGCGATTCTGACGCAGTAGTTCGCCAGCCGCTTCTCTGATGCTGGCCCCTCCGAATTCCGCCGTGCCATGCGGTTGGATCAGCGAGAAAGATAGTTCCTTGAGTCGGCGAGCGATGAAACCGGCGATGTCATCTTCTACGGATTCTCCAATCTGCTCCAAATAGAGTTCTGGCGGGTGCTGATATTTGCAGTCAGGGTGGCAGTCATCGTTGCTGTTCACTTCACTGTCCTGGAGCAAGAGCGCGTCATTCTGCGCCGGAGAACCGTCTTGAGTTACAGCCCCGCGCCACAGCGCAGGCAGCAACTGGTCGCTTACAATTACTAGCCGGCCCCAAAGAACGATATTGTAAATGGTCCAGGTCGCGACAACGAGGGCATACACTACAATCAAGAGGACGCTAAGCCGCCGCCAAACGGTTGAAAGTTGACGGCGTCCCAGCAGCAGAAGGTGCAGAACAATTACAAAGGGGAATAACACTGCTACAGCGCGTGTCAAGGTCGCCAAAGCAAAGGCCATTGCCGTCAGAATTATTGCCGCTTGCGGACCTACCTTGTACGTACATTGGAGAAAGAGCGCATTGACTACGTAATTCAGGTATATCCAGAAGCCCAAGGCGAGAAAAAAAACATAAAGAGTTTCAGTAGCGATGTTTGCCGGTTCAACAACGAATGCGGGATGAAACGCTGCTAGAAAAGTTATGAGCGATGCGACGCGACGATCGCGCGAGATCAGAAGAGACAGTCGAAAAGCGAGATAGACAGTCGCCATTGACGCCAAGCACTGCAACAAGCGCATGGCTAGAATGGTCTCGTGCCTGCTCAAGACCTGCTGAAAGAAACCGGCGTAAAGAATATATAAGGGCGGCGTAGGGATTCTCTCGATGTAAAAGGGCATTTTTTCCACCCAACCATGCTTCTCGCCGCTGAAGAAGCCATAGCCGTTTGCCAGGTACCAGCCGGTATCGCCCCCGCGCGCGGTGTCGAATGTGGAATATGTGGGCTGTGAAAGGGAAAATGCGAGACGCAACAATAGCCCGGTCAGCAGGATGATCCATATCAATCTGAAAAAGCGGATGTCCGCCGGCATCAAATTCTCATCTTGACATAAGGTAAGGTCTTGCCAGATGGTAGTATCGGGACAGGTAAATGACAAGGATGACTGGCGGCGGCATGAAGTCAGCTCATGTGAGATTGCTGGCGATTACCGTGCTTGCGTTCGCCTTCCGGCTGGCGCTCTTGACCTTGGTCCGCAATCCGGGGATAAACGACCCGGTGCATTACTACAACCTTGGGCGACGGCTGTCGGAAGGCAAAGGCTTCACCATTAACTACGTCTGGCACTACGCCCGAATGCCGGTTGAACTGACGCACGCAACAGATCATTGGATGCCCGTTCCGGGCGTTCTTGTAGCGCTCGGAATGGCGGCTGGGGGCGCCAATGTGCACGCGGCATTGGCGCTATTTATCGTGGCGGGCTCGCTGATTCCGGCGCTTGTATTCCTGGCGACAAAGCAGCTTGGTCAGTCCGCCTCGTCCGCATTAATGGCTGCGGCTTTTGCAGCCGTTCTTCCGGAATTCGTGCTCAATTCTCTGCGAACCGATACCACGATTGTAAATATGGCCTTGGTTGTGTCGGCTTCTCTACTTGTGAACGGCGCGCTGCAATCCGGCAAAAGGCTCGGATTCTTGCTGGCTGGAGTGTTGTTTGGCCTGGCTCACTTAACGCGCAATGACTCCATCATATTGTTTTCCTTGCTGATCGCGTATCTGTTGCTGGCGGAGGGCAGAGGTATACAGCGGGCGCGCCGCGCGGACGTATTGCTAATGGTAGCGGCTCTTGGTTTGACGGTGGCGCCTTGGCATATTCGCAATCTGAATGAGATCGGAACGCTGGGCAGCCCCCAGATGAGCAGAATGCCGTTCATGGTCGAGCCGCGTGATCTCTATGCTTACGGCATACCGGTAACGTTTGAATCCATGCTGGAGCGCCGAGGCGTTGTAGAGCTTATTGGAAAGAGGATCTTCGAACTGGGAGCGGCGCTGAAACAGATGGCCGTTTCGCTTCAGTTGCCCCTTGTGTTTCTTGTGCCTGCCGGAGTCTTTTGGAGTTGTTCCAAGGTAAATGGAGCTGTGTTGCAGAAGCTCTTGCCGGCGCTGATTTGGATAGTCGGGATCTTAGCTGTATATCCGATGCTGATGCCGGTGCATAACCAAGGCGGGAGTTTTAAGAAGATTTTTCTGACCATAATGCCGCTGTTGATACCGGCCGGCGCTATTGCTATTGAAAAACTGACGCGGCGCCGCAGCGAATGGCGCTATGCCTTCCTGCTGATTTCGCTAGCCTGGCTGGCTTGGAGTAGTTACGATCTGGTCAGACAGGAGACAGCAAACTCCGACAGATTCTATCAAAGTATGCAAGTATTGGTGGACAGGCTGGAGGCGCTGCCCGATAAGACCGGTGACGGCGAACTCCGCCTTATGTCCCAAGATCCATACGTACTAAGCGTGTTCGGTTATTCATCGGTGGTGACACCCTTGGCTTCGCGCGAGGATACCTTGGCGCTGGCTCGGACTTTCGAGATCGACTATCTGCTCATGCCGGCGGCGCGCCCGGCCCTTGACCCCCTCTACCTCGCCGCGGAAACAGACCCGCGATTTGTATTGGCGGCGCATCTTGCGGAAGCTGGCGAGATACCGTTTGAGTTATACAGCTTCATACACGAAGACTGAGTACAACCCGGTGGCTTTGGGCAGCCAGGCGCAAGCGGCGTGCCCACCCCTTTGTCCCAGCCATCCAATCCGACTATAATGCCTGACAACAGGGCAGGGGCGCATGAGAGAAACGCAAGCCTATATCGAGCGGATCAAACGAATCAACCGCGACCGGCAGCGGCTGGAACTAGCGGTTGACCAATCGCTGTCATCGATCCTTCCGGGGCAAGCGCTGCTGGTGCGGCGCATTGAAAAAGACTACGAAGCGGAACGCTGGGACCCTTATCTGCGCGCACTCTGGTTCCCGGTCGAAGCGCATGCCAGCAATATTTTGACCATCGAACTGCCTGCGAATGAGCAGTTTGTTCCGGGACAGCTGTTGAGCGTCATCGGTCCGGTAGGGCAGCCATTCCGCTTCCGCCAGAAGCTGCGCAACATCTTGCTTATCGCTTATCACTCGCCGCCGATTCCGCTGCTGCTGATGCTTCGCTCATTGCTGGAAAGACAGGCGAGCGTAACAATGGTGCTGATGGGCAGCGCCAGGCAATACGAGACAGATCACTTGCCGGTCGAAGTGGAGATAATTATCGCCGAGGACAATTTGACCTGGAGCGATATGGTTATGACCTTGGGCTGGGCTGATCAGGTATTCGCCGTCGCGGGGCCGGGCGATGAGTTGAAGTACTTTGCGGACATCATGCGGCTTATGCGAGAACGGCGCAACGATGTGCCGGTGAACTACGCATTTGGCGTCTTGCAGCGCCCGTTGCCATGTGGCGTCGGCGCTTGCCATGCCTGCATGCTGAATCTAAGCGGCTCTAAAAGGCTGCAATGCGTGGATGGTCCCGCCTTTGATTTAACCACCTTACGTCTGAACTAGGATTTGGGCTCTCATGGCGATCGAGATCGTACGGCCCGGCAAATACAGTCTAATCGTATCCACCCCGGTGATGCCCGCGGCCGGAACACTCGGCTTCGCTGACAGCTACAAGGGTTTGATCGACTACGAGAAGCTCGGCGCGCTTGTAACGAATCCGGTGACAGTTGATGCTTGGAATCCGGCAGCTGGCACACGAATGATCCCCCTCGATGCGGGAGTGCTCTTGCATACCGGTCTGCCTAATCCTGGTCTCAATCGAGTGCTCAGTCGCAATCGCAAGGCTTGGGCGAATTTGCCCATTCCCGTGATATTGCATCTGGTTGGCACAACGGTCCGACAGATTGAAGGGGCGTCAAGCCTGCTTGATGAAGTCGATGAGGTAGCGGCGGTGGAGCTGGGCTTGAGCGACGGCCTGGAGGCAGTGGAGGCGCTCGCCATTGTCCGTGCGGCGGCGAAAATGGAAAAGCCTCTGCTCGTGCGCCTGCCGTTTTATGAGTGCCAGCAATTGGCTTTGCCGGTAGCTGAAGCGGGAGCCGATGCCTTGGTCATGACCGCCGCTCCCCGCGGTACCGCGCGCGACGCCCACAGCGGGCGCCTCATAAGCGGCCGGGTTTACGGCCCGCTTATCAAACCCATGATCCTGCGCATGGTCGGCAGACTGCGCCGGGAGATTCCCGAAGAGCTTCCGATCATAGGCTGTGGCGGCATTCATTCGCCGCAGGACGCCCGCGATTACATCGAAGCCGGGGCGATCGCCGTTCAAGTTGATACAGCGACTTGGGCGCAGCCGAAAATGCTCGAGCGAATTGCGCGCGATCTCGGCGGCTGGATCGCCACGAGGCAAAAAGACGCCCTCCTCGACGAATGGAATCCCGACATGGGCCATACCGAAGCGCTGCAGCGCCGCGTGACGCCGCCGAGCGCAAACGCCGATACGACCTAGGTAGAAAGCGACTGGCAGCATGCCGCGATACGAATTCCGCTGTAAGAACTGCGGGGAGGTTTTCACCGTCACATACCGTACATATTCCGAATATGACAGCGCCGCGCCTAATTGTCCGCAATGTGGTTCCGCCGAGTTGGCTCGATTGATTTCCCAAGTTTCGATTTCCGGATTGCATCGGGACTACCGCAAAATGTCTAGCGGCGAAATGCTTTCGGTGCTTGAGTCTGGCGATCAGAGACAGGCCGGCGAATTGTTCAAGCAAGTTGGCGAGGGAGACAGAGCCAGCGGCGCGCCAGCCAAGGATCAGCCTATCATCCCCAGAGACATTTCTAAGCATGATACGAATTAACCTAGAGATACCAATCGCGCAGGGCAACGCGAACTTCGGCAATTAGCGCTTCCCAAGGATAATCCGCTTGCCTGGTTATCGTGAGACAATCTCGGCTGATTGTCAGCTTCTGGATGCCATCTGCCGCCGCGAAGAGCATTTGCGCGATTGGCGAGCCGAGATCGCCGGCTGCCGGACTATCGTAATGTTCTAAGTCCTCCTCAGTTAGTGTCTGATTAATGAATAGATCGGCGCTATCAGGATCGTCGCCGAATTCGACTTCCACCGTGACATACTCGGACATTTCACGATTCCCGTTCGGTCAGTTTTGGCCGGGCGGCTGGTTGCTGCTGGGTAATGCAGTGAATGTTGCCGCCGCCCAGCAAAATCTCGCGGGCCCGAATGCCGAGGACTTCGCGATCGGGGAATAATTGCGCCAGTGTCTGCGATGCCGCCTGGTCATGACGATCGTCGAATTGAGGCAGTATGATTGCGCCATTGGCGATATAGAAGTTGATGTAGGATCCCGCAAGCCGTTCGCCGGCCGGGCGGAGCAGCGCGTCGGCGACGACATCGAGACCCGACGCCTCTTCTTCCGTCATGGCCATTGGATCGGGCTGGTGAATCTTGCGCACTTCCAGCGGTCGCCCTTTCGCATCTAGGGCTGAACGAAGCGCGTCGTAAGCCTCCGCTGACCGCTCGAATTGAGGATCGCCGCGGTCATCAGTCCAGGTCAGGGCGAGCACACCCGGACGCACGAAGCAGCACAAGTTGTCGACATGACCGTCCGTTTCATCTTCATAAACCCCCCGCGGCAGCCAGATGATCCGCGAGATGTTTAGGTAGTCGGCGAGGTGCTGCTCGATATCCGCCTTGGACATGTCGGGATTTCGATTGGGATGCAGCAGGCATTGCTCGGTAGTGATTAAAGTCCCCTGGCCATCGACATGAAAGGAGCCGCCTTCCATCACCAGCGGCGCTTTGTAGCGATCGAGGGATTCAATCTCCAGCATCTTCGCCGGCACCAAGTCGTCCTGGTCCCAAGGGCGGTACATCATCTTCTGCAAGCCGCCCCAGGCATTGAAGGTCCAGTCAACGCCTCGGGCTGCTCCGCTGTCATTGACTACAAAGGTCGCGCCGCTATCGCGCAGCCAGGCATCGTTGTTCGAGATTTCCAGCACGCGGACTTGAGGCGGAAGCATCGCCCGAGCATTCACGAACTGGTCGGCATTGACGCCCATCGTAACCGGCTCGAAGCGGGAGATCTGAGCCGCCACTTCGACAAAGGCGAATTGCGCTGGTTTGCCGCCGTTGCGCCAGGTATCGCGCCGCTGCGGCCAAAGCATCCAGCAGCCCGAATGCGGTTCCCACTCCGCCGGCATGCGGAAGCCATCCGCGCGCGGGGTCGACTGAATCAGGTTGGACATTCAACACGCTCCACTGTGTTGGTCGAGAATCCAGGGATTGCGGCGATTATGCCGGGTGATTGAGACACATTGCGGTTTTGTTGGATTTTTATCGTAAACGGAAATATTTTTTGTCCAACAAAACCGGATTTTATTGGAAATCCTTGTTGAGCCGGGCGCAGGCAGCGAGCGCCGCGAAACCGGTTCCGCGCTGGCGAAGAGCAGGGTTGAGAGCGGGATTATCGAGCGGTTGGCGCACCGGCAGGGATCGAATTCGTCAAGCGGGAGGATTATCGATAAGTGATTATCGATAGACGGAAACTTTTTTTCTCTCATAAAAGCAGCATTTATTGATAATCTTCGGCAGGGCCGGGTCCGCGATGTTGGGGTGTCGGCTATGTGGCCGGGGGAAAAACTTTTTTCGGCCATCTGGCCAAGTTCAGGGTCCGGCCATGTTTGGATTGGGTGGCGAGGGCTATGCGCGCAGGCAGTCATGACTCTATTATATCAGATTTTCGGCAAAATGTGAACATTTGTTCAAGCGGGATTTGCGCGGAGTGTTGCCCAGCTGCGGCGAAAATCGTCAGCGTAATCCGGGACGCGGTTTCAGTACGCGAGCGGAAAAGTCGACTCGTTCAGTGTACAATACGGGCGCTTCCTATTCAAAAGGCCAGTTGTTGTGAGATCGAGTTTGCATGCCATATCGCCGGTGGACGGACGGTACTCGGGGAAGACCGCGCCGCTGCAAGCCTATCTTTCCGAATGGGCGCTGATGAAATATCGTCTGCGCGTGGAAATACGCTGGCTAATCGCCCTGTCGGAAAATGATGCTATCAGCCATCTCAGGCGGTTTACGCGGGCTGAGAGAGAGCTCTTGAAGAATCTTGTAGACAGTTTCGATGATGACGCGGCCGGCCGGATCAAAGCGATAGAAGCTCAGACGAATCATGACGTAAAGGCCGTCGAGTATTATGTTCGCGAGCGCCTGCAAGGAACCAGCTTGAGCGAATCAGCCGCATCGGTGCATTTCGCTTGCACCTCGGATGACATCAACAACCTGGCTTACGCGATGATGATTCGCGATGTCATGCATGAGGTCTGGCAGCCGGCTGCTCGTGACCTGCTGCGAAAATTGAAGACATTCTCGCGCGAATCAGCCGCCATTCCGATGCTGGGGCGGACGCACGGTCAGCCTGCCAGCCCGACCACGCTGGGCAAAGAGATCGCCGTGTTCGTTCATCGCCTTCAGCGACAGTTGCAAACAATCGAATCGCAGGAATATCTGGGCAAGTTTAATGGCGCCGTCGGCGCCTACAACGCGCATTGCCTTGCCTATCCCGAGCTTGCCTGGCCTGACTTCTCACGGCGATTTGTGGAGTCGCTGGGTTTGACGTTCAATCCGTTGACGACGCAGATCGAATCGCATGATTACCTGGCTGAATTGGCGCATTCTTTGATGCGGTTCAACACGGTTTCGCTTGATTGCTGCCGCGACATGTGGGCTTACATCTCACTAGGCGCGTTCCGGCAGCGAGCGCGGACGCAGGAGGTGGGATCGTCGACGATGCCGCACAAGGTTAACCCCATCGACTTCGAAAATGCTGAAGCCAATTTGGGCATAAGCAATGCCAACTTCGCTCACTTGGCGGACAAGCTGCCGATCTCTCGGCTGCAGCGAGACCTGAGCGATTCGTCGGCGCTGCGCAACTATGGCGTGGCGATCGCCCACGGTTATCTCGCTCTGATTTCCGTCCGACGCGGCTTGACGAAACTCGAAGTGGATCATGGCGCGCTGGGAGATGAGCTTGAGAACAACTGGCAAGTGCTGGCGGAAGCGGTGCAGACCGTCTTGCGCAAGCATCATGTCAACGATGCCTATGAACAGTTGAAAGACCTGACACGCGGCAAAAAGACAACGCAGGAAGAATTACGCGAATTCATTCGTCAGTTGGACATTCCCGCCGAGGAAAAGGCGCGGCTTCTGCAACTGAATCCGGGGAGCTACATCGGCTTTGCGGAGGAGTTGGCATTGAGCGTCACAAAGGAAAGTTAGCCCGGAGGAAATCGCCTAATTGGCTGGCGTTCAAAAACAGTCGGTCAAGCCAACTGCGCCGCCCTATGGCTGGCTAAAAGACTTGCCATTGGAAACGCGCCCGGCAATCGCCTGCCAATGCGACCGCGGAGTTCAGTCCGCTTCGCGCGCCAATGCGCCTTCGCCGTTGTATCCGCGGCCAACGCCTCGGTAGACAAAGCCCATCGCCTTGAGTTCATCAGGGCTGTACATGTTGCGGCCGTCAATAATGATTGGGCGCTTCATCGACTTCAGCACACGTCTCATGTCCAGTTGCTTGAACTCGTTCCAGGGTGTGAGCACGAGCAAGGCGTCGCTTTCCGCCGCCGCGCTGTAGGGATTGTCGCACATAGTGATGCCCGGCAGATCTCGACTGGCATTTGCCATCGCTACCGGATCGTAAGCTTTGACGACCGCCCCCTGATTCAGCAGTGAACGAGCAACCGTGAGCGATGGCGACTCTCGGGTATCGTCCGTGTTTTGCTTGAATGCCAGACCCAGCAGCGCAAGCGTCTTGCCGCTCACGCTGCCATCCAAAAGCTCCCGGGCCTTCAGGGTGATCTGGCGCCGTTGAAAGGCGTTGATTTCCATGACGGCGTTGAGAAGTTGAGGATGCATGCCATGAGTCTGAGCCATGTTCGCCAGCGCTTTGACATCTTTGGGGAAGCAGGACCCACCGAAACCGACGCCCGCCTGCAAGAAGTGCGGACCGATGCGCTTGTCGAAGCCCATGCCACGCGCGACTTCGGTGACATCGGCGCCCAGCCGCTCACAGATGATGCTTATCTCGTTGATGAAACTGATGCGAGTTGCCAGAAATGCGTTTGAGGCATACTTTATCATTTCGGCAGTGCGAATGTCGGTGATTACGATGGGGGCGTCGAGGGGGGCATAGAGTTCCGCTACCTTCTCGGCAGCCGCCGGGTCAGACGAGCCCAGGACGGTGCGATCGGGCTGCATGAAATCGGCAATTGCCGATCCCTCGCGCAGGAACTCCGGACAGGATACCACCGCGAAGTCCACCGGCTGGGGTTGATTGCTGCTGATGATTTCGGTTGTCCAATCGCCTGTTCCCACCGGTACGGTTGATTTGTTGATGACGATTAGCGGCTTTCGCATGGTCTTGGCGATGGTCTGTGCGGCGGCCCGGACGTATTGCAAATCGGCCTCGCCATCGACGCCGGATGGGGTACCAACACAGACGAAAACAAACTCAGCGCTTTCAAGACCTTCGGCGTATGACATCGTGAAGTGCATCCGTCCGGCCTCGGTATTGCGCTGCACCATTTCCGCCAAGCCGGGCTCATAGATCGGCATATCGCCAGCTTGCAGCATTTCGATCTTGCGTTCATCGATGTCTATCAGCGTGACGTTATTGCCCATGTCGGCGAAACAGGTGCCGGTGACCAAACCTACATAGCCGGACCCTACCACACAAAGTTGTCTCATATCGGCTCGCTCTCAATTAGGGATCGCGCAGGGAAAATTGACTCTTACTCGATACACTGCGGCGGTGGATTCTCCTTTGCGCTGCGCCAGTCTACCAGAGCTTCAGCCGCATTATCAGGCTTTGCCCCAATGTCCATCGGATAGTGTTTTCGGTAGACGGCGATAAGTACCGACGACCTATTTCTAGTATATTTTATAAAGTGCTTGCTATACTGATTTGGCAACTCGAAATACGCTACCGGAGAACAACTCAATGTCCAGGGATGTGGAGGCGATCACCGCCGCCAACATGATTCAAGCGCATATGAAAGACGGAATTCCGCAGGAAATGCGAAAGGTTCCGTTTCGCAACATACGTGATTTGCTCTCTCTTCACAGCAAAACCTCGGGACAGAAGCCATTCTTGATCTTCTATGACGAAGAGGACTCACGCCAGGAGCTCAGCTACGCTGAGTTCAATGCGCGCGTGCATCAGGCGGCGAACTTCATGTACGAAGATCTCGGCATCCGCCGTGGCGATCGCGTTGCAACTATCGCTTACAACCATATCGACACCGTCCTGATTTATTTTGCCTGCTGGATTATCGGCGCTGCTGTCGCGCCGCAGAATGTCGCTGAAGATGACCGCCGCATCGCATTCATCCTGCGCAACAGCGAAGCCAAGGTCTGCTTCGTCCGCGCGGAGTATCTCGAACGGAGCGAAAATATAATCGGCGGGGTCGATGGTGATGAAGGCGCGCCCAATATAAGGCAGATCGTCGCCGTCGGCGGAGAGGGGCAGGGCAAACATCTAGACTTCCACACAGCGATAGCGAGCCGTCCGACGACCTTTCTCGCTGACGAATCCGGCGCCAAATCCGCCGATATCCCTTTGAGTGAAGCTAACGATGCCACGGCCAGCCTGGCTGACGAGGCGCTGCTGGTCTATACCAGCGGCACAACCGGCACGCCCAAGGGCGTGATCCTCACGCAATATAATCTGCTCGTCGATGCCCAGGGGCTCAGCCAATGGCAGGCCATTACGGGCAATCAAAGGATGATGTGCGTCTTGCCGATTCATCATGTCAACGGCATCTTGGTGACGATAATCACGCCTCTATACGTTGGCGGCTCGACGGTGCTCAACCGCCGTTTCAGCGTGTCGCATTTTTGGGAGCGCATTGTCCGTGATCGGGTCAATGTCGTGAGCGTGGTGCCAACCCTGTTGCAGTTTCTCATCGAATACGGCGAGCGTCAGCGGGCAGCCGGCAACACAATATTCGGCGGGGACATCAGTCGCCGGAATCTGACGCATTTTCGGCATCTAATCTGCGGCGCCGGCACGCTCTCAGTGGCCTTGGCCAGAGCCTTCAGCGAGATGTTTGGGATCACAATACTTCACGGCTACGGCTTAAGCGAGACCACCTGTTATTCCTGCTTTTTGCCGATAAGCCTGTCATGGGAAGCCAATCAACATTGGCTGCTGGACCATTCCTACCCAAGTATCGGTTGCCCGATCGAGCCGAATGAAATGGCGATATTCGCCGCCGATGGCAGCGGTTCGAGATTGGGCGAGGGCGAAAGAGGCGAGATTTGCATCCGTGGGCACAACGTTATGCAGGGTTATTTCAAGCGGCCGGACGCCAATGCGGAGACGTTCAAGTTCCAATGGTTCCGCAGCGGCGATGAGGGCTTCTTCCTGCGCGATGAGAACGGCCGGCCCTTCTTCTTTATCACCGGTCGAATCAAGGAATTGATCAATCGCGGCGGAGTCAAATTCAGTCCCTTCGACATAGAAGAGGTATTGCTCGGCATCAATGGCGTCCAGGTCGGCTTGGCTGTCGGTTTCGAGAATGTCTATTTTGGCGAGGAGGTCGGCGCTTACGTTGTGTTGGAGGACGGCGCAAAACTTGACGCTGAGGCGATAATCGCCAGATGCCGCGAGCAAATGACTTTCGAAAAGTCGCCCAAGGTGGTGGTATTTGGCGACGATATCCCGGTGACTTCAACCGGGAAGTATCAGCGCCTTAAACTTCATGGCTTGTTCGCCGAATGGGAGAATACCCAGTTCCGCCGCTAGATTCCGCGCGCCAAGCGCTTTCGGCGAATCTCGGGCAGCAAGAGCAAACTCAGCAGACCGTTGAGCACGACAATCACGGTGCTGCCCTCATGACCAAGAACACCTAGGGGCAGAGGCAATTCAGCAATAAACGCGGCCAGAATCAGCAAGGCGATCACCCCCAGAGAAAACAGGATATTCTGCTGGACGACCCGCCGCGCGCGCGCGCTGAGCTGTATGGCATCGAGAATTTGTCTTAGCCGATCGCCCATCAGCACAACATTCGAAGTTTCCAGGGCAACGTCTGTGCCTGTCCCACCCATAGCGATTCCGACATCAGCCAGAGCCAATGCCGGCGCGTCATTTATGCCATCGCCGACCATCACGACCGTGCCGAATTCTTGGCGAAGCTCGCTTATAACGCTGGCTTTGTCCTCCGGCAATAGTTCGGCATGAACGCGTTCTATACCGAGCTCGGCGGCGATCGACTTCGCTACTCGTTCGTTATCGCCGGTGAGCATTACCGGCGCGATGCCGAGTTCCCTTAATGCGCCAATAAGCCGACCGGCTTCCGCTCGGCTTCGATCCGCCAAGGCAATTAGTCCGAGCCAAGACTCGTCTCTCAGCACAGCTACAACAGTCTTGCCCTCCTGTTCAAGCTTCATTTGCGCAGCTCGCAGTTCGTCCGGCATTTCGGGTGCTTGTACTAAGCGCGTCACCCGGCCCACATGGACATCAGATCCCTCAAGTCGCGCGCTGATGCCTTGCCCCGGAACTGTCGTGAATGCTTCAGGCTGTGCAATTGCACCATTGGCTTCTATGCCGTGCGCCACGATCGCCTTGCCCAGCGGATGTTCCGAACGCGCCTCGGCCGAGGCCGCCACCGCCATCAACGTCGCATCTGTTATGCCGGGCGCGCAGACGAGGTCAGTTACTTTTGGCTCGCCCATCGTCAGGGTTCCAGTCTTGTCAAAGGCGATTACTTTGGCCGACGCCAGTTGCTCCAGGCTCGCTCCGCCTTTGAACAGCACACCGCCGCGGGCCGCCGAAGCAATCGCTGAGATGAAGGCTGAAGGAACGCTGATAACCAATGCGCAAGGCGATGCCACGGTCATCAAAACCATTGCGCGATAGAAATTGCTCTGAAAGTCACTTAGCCCCAGCGCCGGCGGAATGAAGATGAAGAGCAAGACAGAAAGAAGGATCACCTTGGCATATCTTTGCTCGAAGCGATCGAGGTAACGTTCGGTGGGCGCTTTGCTTTCCTGCGCTTCCTCGACCAGTTGAATGATGCGCGACAGTGTGGTCTGCTCGGCCGATCCGAGAGCGCGCAGATCCAGAATGCCCTGCTTGTTCAGGGTACCGGCGAAGACTCTGTCGCCTGCGGACTTGTCCTTTGGCATTGATTCGCCCGTTATTGGGCTTTCGTCTACGGCCGAACCCCCCTTTATGACCTCGCCATCGACGGGGATGCGCTCACCCGGTTCGATCAGGACTGTGTCGCCGGCTTTGATCTCGCCGATAGGCACGGTTTCCAGTTGACGGCCGCGCCTGATCTTCGCCACTTCAGGATAAAGCTTGAACAAGCTCTTTATCGCCTTGCGGCTGCGACCTATCGCATAGTCTTGCAGAACGTTGCTAAGCGAAAAGAGAAAGAGCAGGACGGCGCCTTCATGCCACTGCCCGACCGCTGCCGCGCCCAGTGCCGCCAGCACCATCAGTAAATCGACATCTATTTCGCGTTCGAGCAGACTCTCGATCGCCGACTTGGCTCCCAAAACGCCGCCCGCAATATAGGAAACAATATTCAGCCCCAGCAGGAAAATGGGCTGTATTCCAGCCCGCTCTCCGACTAAGCTCAGCACGATGGCCAGCAACGTCAGAGCCACCAGGCGAGGCGCCAACCACTCTTGGGTAAGCAGACGCGCGCGGATGCCAGCGTGTTCCAATTGATTCAGCGATTGCGTCGAGACTGCGTTCATTAGCTTATGACGGGTTAAAACATAATTGTTGCTCTCAATATGTGGATTTTAACACAAGTTAATCTGTAGTGCAACAGAGTTTAAGAATCGGTTTCACTATCTGAAATCCAGCGGAAGCAGCTGGTGTTTTTGCGGAAACCTTGCCAGTGGTAGAACAAAAAAGGCGCGCCGTTTGGCGCACCTTTGCAGCGATGACTTTGCTGTGCTGTCTTAGAGGATATCGTCGTTCTTGGGAATGTCCTTCAGCCGCCTCGGAATACTGAAGTAGAAGGCGATGCCGACAAGCAGAATTGAAATGGCCGACCAACTATAGGCGATGACCGGGACCGATATACCCGGCATCACTTCCGTGGCGAACTCGGCGACCGTGTTAACGATCGTGCCGTCTTCAATACGAGCCGGGGCAACCAGGACGTAGGGCAGGTCGAGGACAATGTGCAAGGCCGTCATCAGCGCAACAATGGTCATAATGATTTGCGTAATTGAGCGCCATGACCTCAACTGATTGATATCGCCGCGACCTTTCCAACCCAATACCATAAGCGCGATGCCGAAGCCGATGCAAATGATCATCGAGATGAGATCACCGGCTGCGTCAGGGCGGATGAACAGCACCAGGAATCCCACCGTAAACGCGCCGGTAAGCATCGCCAGCCCGCGCAGCAAATGCGGCGCCCGATTGACCAGGAAGAACATTACAGAGCCGAGCAAGGCAGATCCCAGATAACCGGCCGGCAAATACACCGCCTCGTGGCCACCGGCGAACGTGATCGTGTAGTTGCCTAGAGACGAGAGGGTGAAGCCTTCAACAGATCCACCTGAAAGCACCATGGCGAGGTTTATAAGCGCCCCGTGGATATTATCTATGAACATCCGTAGCGGGTGCGCTACTCCGGCCATGCTGGGCGAGTTCCAAAGCGCCAGAATGGCGATGAAGGCCATCGACGAAATGAGCAGACTTCTGCGCACAATCTGCCTGCGTACTTTTCGCTCTACGAATTCCCTAATCATGCTGTCTCTCCTGAAACTCGTCCTACATTAACTTTGAATGTCACAGATTATGGCGAGCCACCCAGCGATCCACTCAATCGGATTCAGTCTTGCCGTTTACGACCTCAGCCAACTCTCCTCTCACTTGCTTGATCAAACCAAAGTACATGGCGAAGGCGAGCATGGCCACGGCGATGACCGCCCACATGAAGGCGACCACGGCGGGCGGCAGCAATGGTGTGACGTCACTTGAGAATCTTACCGCGTCGTTTACCGCCGATTCTGTCCCTGCGCCCGGATTCAGCACGAGATGCCAGACATCAAACACGGCGTTTAATCCGGTCAAAATGGCCAAAGTATTCAGGACAAAAACGTTGACGATGCGCGGCGCGAACCAGCCCAGCGCAATCAAACCCACACCAAAGCCAATGCCGATGATGAGCGCGGTTGCGTCACGTTCGCCACTTGGCATGGCGTAGGCGAGCGTAAGCGCAATTATTGCCAGGCCCACGAGGAAAGAGAGGCCACGGGTCCATTTTGGGATACGGTTAGTCAAGAAGAAAAGCAGTGAACCAAATAGGGCCGCGCCCAAGTAACCGGCTGGCGCTATCAAAGCAATGCTGCCACCACTGACGTTGGCTCGACCTGAGCCGTTAAGGTCCACTTCGAACCCGCTGACACGTCCACCGGTCAGGAGCGCAGCGAGCGAATGCCCCGCTTCGTGCACAAAGGTGACGAATAAACGCACCGGGTAACCGATTACGGACATCGTCAGGTCATCAACAGCTTCAACGCCCTCCACACCCGACTGCCTTAGCACTCGTTCGACATCCTGAATGTTCCAGATCAGCAAAGCGACGATCAATGCAAGCACCGTAACGACAATGGTTTGCCGGCGTAGATTGGGTGCAGCGCTCTCCGATTCGCTCTTGGCTGGCGATCCCTTTCGACGCCTGAGAAATAGCAGGGAAACCAAGGCGAGCGGCAGGCCCGTGACGAGAAATAATAGCGGGAGGGGGAAATCGGCCGGTATGCCGACGCTAAGGCCGGACGCCAGCGACTGAATGCCGTCAGCCACGTCGCCCCCTATTTGACCGTCTTCAAATGCGCCGGACGTAATGAAAATACCCCCGACCATCCAGACGATGCTGGCGAGGAGAATCAATGTCCAAAATGCTCTTGACGGAGTCCGCAACTTAGCTTGTCTCTCTCTCTTGTTCAACAACTGTAAGCAAATTATGACACGGCGAATCCAGGCAGTGCAAATGCGTCACTTCTTCGCTCACTTTTTATTATACGGAAAAGCGCCGGCTACCGTACTTACAATCGTAAAATTTGTGTAATATCGGTATCCGGGGACGCTATGCGACATAAGTAAGGGGCAGGAATTGATGCCGCCACTGGATTTGAGCGATTACAACCCTTCCGAGGATCTTTCCCGCGCTGAGACCATGCCAGCCCGCTGGTACATTGACCCCGACTTCCTCGCCCTGGAAGCGGCGAAGATATTCTACAAGACCTGGCAGCCGGTCGGGCGTGTTGAAGATGTCTTGCGCATTGGCGATTATTTTTGCTGCGAGGTTTTGGATCAGCCTCTTGTGATCGTCCGCAATGGCGCGGGCCAACTGCGCGGCTACTACAATGTCTGCAAGCATCGCGCCGCTATCGTGGCGCAGGGACGCGGAAATCGCAGAAGCCTGCAATGCAAGTATCATGGCTGGACCTATGATCTTGACGGCAAGTTGCTGCGAGCGCCTGAATTCGAAGGCGTCGAGAATTGGAATCGGCAGGAAGTCTGCCTGGAAGCGGTACAGGTTGAAGCCTGGGGGCCCTGGGTGTTTGTAAACTTAGACCCGGGCGCCGCGCCAATGGCCGATACTTACGGCAGCATTGAGCGCGAAATGAACGCGGCTGGATTCGATTTGAGTAGAATGCGATTGGTGGAACGCCGAGATTATCTGATCGAATGCAACTGGAAAGTCTACGTCGACAATTATCTGGAAGGCTATCATCTGCCGATTGCCCATCCCGGTTTATTCCGTGAATTAGACTACGATCAGTACCGCGTTGATACCTATCGCTACTATTCCAAGCAGCATGCGCCAATCCGCGATGTTGACCCGAGCGAAGCCCGTGACCGGCGTTACGTCCGCAGCGGCGCGGGCGAAGAAGATGCCCTTTACTATTGGATGTTTCCCAATGTCATGCTTAACGTATACCTCGATAACGCCTCGATCAACATCATATTGCCAGTGGGCCATGACAAGACGCTGACAATATTTGAATGGTATTTCGAGGCGCCCGGCACCGGTGAGGGCTGGGAAAGCATGCAGCAGATCATCGCCTTCAGCGACGAGATACAGCAGGAAGATATTGAGCTCTGCGAATGGGTGCAGCGCGGCTTGCGTTCAAGTGCCTACAACACAGGCCGTTTTTCCGTTCTGCGGGAGAATGGCGTCCACCACTTTCAATCGCTTGTGCACGAGTTTCTCACTCGGGGCTGATTTTATCCGCCGGGGCCTCGTCTGAGCTGGCAAATGCGGATTTGGGCGAAATGCCCAATGCGAGCAGGCCAACCGTTCCCCAGAGCGCATAACTCAACACCGTCACACCATGGAATAGAAAGCCCAGCGATATAGATTCCACCGGATCCATGCCCACCATCTGACCGGCAACCACGATGGCGCCCTGAAAGGGACCCAGCCCAGCGATGCTTACGGGGACGGCAATCGCGAGCGCTGCCAGGGCTACCCCGAGCGGGACGCTTCTGACGTAGTCGGTTTCGATGCCCAATGCCAGATGCAAGCAATAGTAGGGAACCAGAGAGAAGATCCAGCCGACAACGGTCCAGAAAACTATGATTAGCGCGGTGCGGGCTTGCGTAAGCGGCTTCAAGCCGCTGATTACGTCGGAGAGAATAGATTCAAGGGGCAGCCGGCGTAATTGCGGGGCTATATTCAGCAAGCCCTCTAGCAGACGCCGGGCGACATCAGGAAATCGCGCCAAGCCAAGCAAAGCGAAAAAACAGACAAGCGCCAGCAGACCGAAAAGCGCCGCGCGTTCGGTCACCTCCGGCAGCGCGCCGGGCAATTGGCTCACTGTCAAAGCGATAACCAGCACGACAGCAAGTGTATCAATAAGGCGCTCGGCCACGATGCTGCTCGCGGATGTCGCCAAGGGAATGCCATTGCGCGCCGCCAACAGACCGCGGGCCACTTCTCCCAAGCGGAGCGGCAGTTGATTGCCCAAGAACATTATGTTTACCAAGTGGGTCGCCTGCAGATAGGTGATTCGGCGTCCCAGTAGAATCGACCAACGAATTCCGCGCACTGCAAGACCGAAGGCCACCATCAGCAGCGCCAGCAACACCAAGCCGGCGTCGGCTACGCGTAGACTAGTAAAGACCTCATCGAGCGGCACATCGCGCAGAACCAACAGCAGCAGAATGACGCTTACGGCAGCACTCGCCACCACAATAAAAACCCGCCGCCGTGTCATGTCATTGAGTCCCGCGCGTACGCTACGATCGCGTTGCTACCGGAGTCGATTCCTGCCAAATTCGAAGGCTTCACAGGCTCGTCGATTCCACTAGGATGACGGGCTCGCCGCCGATTGCACTTCGCCGTGTGCTTTCAAGGTCTGGGAAACTGTAGTCACCGGCTGGCTTGAGTTCGATGGTGTAACTGTTGCCGACTGCCGGCAATTGCGTCTTCAAGCCGTTCAAGTGATACATGGTAGCGCTTTCGCTGGAAGCCAAAAAAGTGTAAGTCCGTGACGCACGGGTATTGTTCCAGACGACGATTATCCGCTCGCCGTTCGACCGTCTGAAAGTAATCATGGTAACGTCGTCGGTCAGGCCGACTAAGCTAACCGGTTCAAACGGATGAGTCCCAAATACTTCAGCGAGCAACTGAAATGCCAGGGCCGCGGGCCGCGGCGAATTGGCGAAGGGATGTTGACTGAAGCAGTGGGAATCCACTTGGTTGCGGTACAAGCCAAAGGCATCGCCATAGCAGGCGCCTTGCGCGCAGAATTCACCGTTGTGCGGTGGAAAATCTGTGCCGGCCGGATAATTTCCGCAATCGTCAAAAAGCTGGTGATAAAAGACTACCTCGGCGCCTTTAGACCAGGCAAACGCGGCGCTCATGATTAGAAAATGCGCTTGCTGTTCGAGCGTGGCGAGTCTATGCCGCTGTTCCGGCGCAAAGGCCCACACGGGACCGGGATAGTCGTTCCAGACCGATACGCCGGTTTCATTCACCCACACGGGTCGCCACAGGTCGTAAGAACCGAGAGTGTCTTGCGCGACTTTGGTCAACCAGCCACTGCGCCAGGGGTCATCATAACTATGTACCGCGACAATGTCGAAAAACCAGTTGAAGCGATGGCGCAAGGGATCACCCCGAAACAATCGCAAGACCCGCGCAAGAAAACCTTCATCGCTGGCATACAGCAGGCCGCCAAACATGATGCGGGCCTGCGGGTCGACATTCTTTATCACGATGGCTGCGGTTTTGAGCAGGCGCGCATACGCTTCGGCGCCGCCGTTCCAAAACTGTGAAATGTCGGGCTCGTTCCAGACTTCCCAGACGCGGATGCCTTGTCCTTCTGTGAATCCATTATGCTGTGCCAAAACGCCAGCCGGCTTGTAACGCGTCACCGCGTAATGGACAAATCTCGCCCAAGGATTGTGCGGGTTAATCGGCTCGTCGCCTTGAGCGCTGTCGCTGCCGTTTGCGTAAATCGGCGCGAAAAGGTTGGTTACGCTGTCTCCGTCCTGCCAAAATCCCGGGCGTCCCAATAGAATCGCGTTTGTCTGCAATCCATTGCGTATATCGGCCGCAACCAGCTTGTCGTATGCCAGCCAGTCATATTTGTTTGGCTGCGATTCCACCCGATCCCAGTAGAGCGGCCAGCGATTCCAGCCCGCTCCTAATATCAGAGCGTTACGATAGCGCTCTGCGCCAAGATTATCGGTGAAGCTGATGAACGTAATGCCAAGGCGGTGGGAGCGAACGTATTCGCTGCTATCGATAAGCGTACCCGGCACGGTGGTTGCGATGACCGGGACCTGGGCGCGCAATGAGCCTATCGTACTCATAATTGGTAGCATAATCAAAAGGAAACGAAGAGCAAAACGTTTCGCGCCAGTACGAAACTTGGCGGTCGAAGGTCGCTGATCTGCGGCGATTCTACGGCTACTTTGCATTGCGCTGTTCCGGCCCGGTCATCAAGGTTGCTTGCGGCGTAACAACGTCTTGATTATAGTGGCATGAGAAATAATCAACAGCGGCGATAGCGCTAGAATTGACGCTGCAACCGGCGAAAGCTATACTGTGGCCAGCTCGGTAAAGGCGTGGAAAGGTCGTTCCATGGCGGTCGTATCCGATGATCTGATGGAAATCTTGCGTTGCCCAGTGGCCGTGCATTATACAGACAAGGGCGACGACCCGGGACGATTGCGCATCGTCAAGGACAGTTGGTTGGTCTGTGACGACAGCGGCTACAAGTATCCCATCCGCGACGGCATTCCGGTGATGCTGGTCGACGAAGGCGAAAAGTGGAAGGACACCGCCGAAGACGACCTGCCGGCGCCACCGCCCGAAGAATAGAAAACGGGGCATGATCATGCCCCGCGCTTTCCTAGTTCTTTTGTTTCGCTTATGCCCTAGCCAGTTCAGCTTGCTTCGGTCGGAACGTAAGCTCGCCGCCGTCAGCAAGCTGCACCCATACTTGATCACCTTCGACGATTTGACCGTCGAGCAGCGCCATTGACAATGGGTCTTGCAGAAGCTTTTGGATCGCGCGCTTTAGCGGTCGCGCGCCGAAGGCTGGATCCCAGCCCGAATCCGCCAGCAGCGTCTTTGCTTCGACGCTCAATTCGATCGTGACGTCACGTTGAGCCAGGATGCGCGACAGTTTGCTCAGCTGCAAGTCCACAATGCGAATGATGTGGTCACGCGTCAGGCTATGGAATATGATGATCTCGTCCAAGCGATTGAGAAACTCAGGGCGAAAATAGCGGTCCAGTTCTTGATTGATAGCGCTGCGCTGAGCGTCCCGGTCGAAACGATCACCCAACTCCTTAAGCAAAGCGCTTCCCACGTTGCTGGTCATGATAATCACGCAATTGGTGAAGTTAACCGTGCGACCCTGGCCATCAGTGAGCCTTCCGTCATCAAAGACTTGCAGGAAGATGTTGAACACATCGGGATGCGCTTTCTCGATTTCATCAAAGAGCAGAACACTGTACGGACGGCGCCTAACAGCTTCCGTCAGCTGACCGCCTTCCTCGTAGCCGACATAGCCGGGCGGCGCGCCGATAAGCCTTGCGATGCTATGCTTTTCGCCGTACTCGCTCATGTCTATTCGGACCATCGCGGCTTCATCGTCGAAGAGAAACTGCGCCAGCGAACGCGCCATTTCGGTTTTGCCAACGCCGGTTGGGCCCAGGAACAGGAATGTTCCCACCGGCCTATTGGGGTCCTGCAGTCCAGCCCGGCTACGACGCACCGCCGCGGATACCGCCTCGATAGCATCCTCTTGCCCGACCACGCGCCGGTGAAGACGCTGCTCCATGTGCAGCAGTTTTTCGATCTCGCCTTCCAGCATGCGCGCTATCGGGATTCCCGTCCAGCGGCTGACGATGGCGGCGATTTCGTCGGCGTCAACTTCTTCCTTGAGCATAAGCGCGCCATTTTCACGAATCGCCTCAATGGCCGCTTCGCCTTCGCGCAGTGACTTTTCCAATTCTGGCAAGGCGCCGTATCGCAGGCGGGCCGCTTCTTCCAGGTTGCTCTGTCGTTCGGCCCGTTCCAATTGCATCCGCGCTTCATCGATTGCCGCCTTGGTCGCCGAAATACGCTGGATCACGTCCTTCTCATGCTGCCAAACTGCCAGAAGGCTGCTGAGCGCTTCCTGCGAATCCGCGAGTTCAATCTCAAGGTCGGCCAGGCGTCGCTTTGAGGCCTCATCTTTTTCCTTGCGCAAGGCGGCGCGTTCGATTTCCAGCTGCATAATCTGCCGTTCAACCTTGTCCAGCTGCTCGGGTTTGCTATCGATCTCCATTTTGAGATGGGCCGCCGCCTCATCGATGAGGTCGATTGCTTTGTCCGGCAGTTGCCGGTCCGTCAGATAGCGCTCGCTCAGCGCAGCAGCGGCTATAACCGCCCCGTCTTGTATGCGCACGCCGTGATGGACTTCGTAGCGTTCCTTCAAGCCGCGCAAGATGCTTATCGTATCCTCTACACTCGGCTCATCCACGTAGATGGGCTGAAAACGCCGTTCCAGCGCCGCGTCTTTTTCGATGTATTGCCTGTATTCATCCAGCGTTGTCGCGCCGATCATGCGCAGCTCGCCACGCGCAAGCATTGGCTTGAGCATATTGCCGGCGTCCATTGCGCCTTCGGCCTTGCCAGCGCCAACGATGTTGTGCAACTCGTCGATAAAGAGGATGACCTCGCCCTCGCTCTCGGAGATTTCCTTTAGCACTGCTTGAAGTCGCTCTTCGAATTCGCCGCGGAACTTGCTGCCAGCGACCAGCGCCGCCATATCAAGGGCGATTATCGTCTTGTCCTTTAGCCCTTCCGGCACATCGCCGTTGACGAGCCGTTGCGCCAGACCTTCTGCGATTGCGGTCTTGCCTACACCGGCTTCACCGATTAGCACCGGATTGTTCTTCGTGCGCCGGCTGATGACGTGAATAAGACGCCGAATCTCCTCATCCCGCCCGATCACCGGATCCAGCCGCCCTTGACGAGCATCGGCCGTCAGGTCGCGCCCGAACTTCGCCAGACTTTCATAGGTCGACTCCGGGTCTTGGCTGGTAATCCTTTGGCTGCCACGAATCGCCTGCAATGCCTGCAAGATGGCGTCATGGCTGATCCCATGGCGCCCTAAGATCCCGCCCATGGCCTTGTTTTTTGCAAGGGCCAGCAGCAGGTGCTCGGTACTCGTGTACTCGTCACGCATCTTCTTCGCTTCTTTTTCCGCTTGCGAGAAGATATCCAGGCTGGCGCGCGCGATCTGCAACCCGGACGAGGGCTGACTTGTCCGCGGCAACTGGTTAAGCGCAGATTCAAGCTCCGCATGCACCGATCCCGGATGCGCCCCAGTCTTCTGAATAATGCGCGGCGCCAAGCCCTCGTCCTGTTCCATTAAGCCCAGAAAGATGTGCGCCGGCTCAATCGCGGTGTGATGGTATTCGCCGGCGATGCCCTGCGCTTTGAGGATGGCTTGCTGTGCTCTGTTGGTGTATCGACTGAAGTCCATCGCCCCTCCTTTTCCACTGCGAGTACATCAGTATTGTGCAACAGGGATGTTGGAAGGGTGTAAACGTGATGTAAAAACTATGTTTATAGAATTGGTCGGCGATTCAGCGTTGGCAGGAACGAATGACGACTCCTTGGCCGGCCAGAGAATAGGCCTTAAGGCAGGCTGGGATCAGTCCGGTCTCGCCCTGCGCGAGATTGACGGGCCGATGTCCTTCCGCTTGCAGTTGCAGCGCCCCGGCGATGCATGTCAGTCCTTGGAATCGATCTTTCGTTTCGAGCTTCAGTCTGTCATTCCGCAGTTCATGGCGCCAGGTGCGAAAGTAGTCGCCGTCGATTAGCAAATCGCCATGTGGGCGTTGAACCTGAGGCAAGGTATCCAGGTTTGAAACCTGAACGCCCTTCCCGATATGCAACTCGCGCGGCTGGCCATCCAGCCCCAGCCGGCCCCAATCGTAAAGCCGGTACGTGATATCGCTCGATTGCTGAATCTCGTATATCAGTATCCCCGGTCCCAGGGCGTGTATCGTATTCGCCGGAATGTAGAGAACATCGCCAGCATTCACCTCGGCGTATTCCAGCAGCTCGTCAAGCGTATTCTGCTCGATGGCATGCGCCAGCCTTGTGCGTCCAGTCCCGTGCCGCACACCGACAACAAGCCTTGCAGCCGGATCCGCCTGCAGCACCACCCATGCCTCAGTTTTGCCGCGAGGCTCACCTTCAAGCGCTTGCGCCTGTTCGTCGTTGGGGTGAACCTGAATCGACAGCCAGGCGTTGGCGTCGATAAACTTTGCCAAGAGTGGGAAACCATCCGCCGGGTCGTTGCCCGCGCCGATGAGATCAGCGCCGAATTCCTGTGTGAGTTCCGCCAGGTTCCTGCCGCGGAGGCTGCCATTGAGCACAGTCGCGGTGCCGTGCAGCTCCCAAGACTCTCCATATGGCTCGTGCGTGGGCAGTGACTTGTTCAGCCGCTCTGCCAGCATCCGGCCGCCCCAGACTTTGATATGCAATGTCGGTTGAAGTTTCATAGGATAAAGCGATGTATCCAACATGATCTATGTCCTCGGCCGCAACCATCACTCAGCGCACAGTCACAATTATCTTATGACATTAGACGGATATGCTATAATGACCTTGACTCAGCGAAGGTTGATTGTCGGTTTGTTTGTGTTGGCAAACCGTGAATAGTTTTGAGCCGGCGCGATGATAGAACAGCCTACGGCGCAGGATTACCTCGATGATATGCACGCGATTGGGATTACGCGGCTATTTCAGCCATACCTCAGCACGCGCGACCGCGCCGCCGGAATCCGCCGAGTGCGCCAGGAGCTTGGTCGCCTGCGTACAGAAATCACATCGCAGCGGGACTCGCTCCCGAATGAGAATGGCTCACAGTCGATAGCGGACTTGAAACGCCAGGCCGCGCCACTAAACCTCTTGCTTCTGTTGCATGAACAGCTGGTAGAAGAGGTCAATGACCTGGAACGCAGCCTGAGTAACGGTAGGCCTTTGCCTTATAGCTTTGAGTTTGGCCGCTTTATTTTCGGCGATGACAAGACCGGTGAGTGGTTTGTCGGCGGCCAAGACCAGTACGACGAATGGCTAAAGATTCAGCAATTCAAGCATCGCCTTGACGCGCTCAAGATCAAAAGCCAACCCGCGCGCGACCAACTCAACAATGTTGTCGGCGAGTTATCCGCGCTAACTGCGACGCACGAAGAACGGCAGAGGAAAATAGATGACCGCAAGAAGCGCAGCTTTGTATTGCGGCGGATTGGAATGCTGGTCGTCTTGATCGCGGTCAGTGGCGCTGTCGGCGTTCATTACTTCAATACCTTTCGCGATTTGAGTCTGGTCGCCCTCGGCCTGGCGGTGGTCTGTTCCCTTCTGATTCCGATAGTGATCGTCAATTGGAAGGACCCACGCACCCGTACCGCTCGCAAACAACGCCGATTGGAAGAGCAGATGCTCGCGCTCAAGCAGGAAGGCAGCCAGTATCAACAGAGCTATCAGCCGCTCGAACTGCAAATCAAGGCGCTGGAAGTTCACTACAGTCGCATGATGGATACGTGGGAAGCGGCGCGGCTGGTCAAGAATCGGCTTGACACCTTCATCGAGGAGGGACAGCCGCTGCGAGACAGGGTGAACAGCATCCGCGCCGAACTCGATGACCTCGGCGATCAGCGGGACAAGCTGCAGAAAAAGCTGGAAAGACGTCAAAAGCGCGGAGCGTTCTTCCGCCGCATGTTCTTGCACGTTATGCTGGTTTTGGCGAGTGGCGCGCTGGGCTTCTATCTTCAGTACACAGGCCAGCAGGATTATGGTTCAGTTATGTATGGAATCGGCGCCTTTTGCATTTTGCTTGTTCCGCTGGCCTTTATCGATTGGAAAAACTACGATGGCAAGCTTGAGTCTAGACTGCGGCAAGTCGAAACCCGCATGCGTCAGCTTCAAACCGAGGGCAAACAAGTGATGAAGCGTTACCACCCGATCGAATTGCAGATCAAGAAGCTCGTCGCGGAATACAAACGGACCCGCGCCGGCATCACGACAAGTGAAGAGACACCGATCGTCGCCTAGGCGTCTTTCGGATCAAAGCGATATAGCGCGCCCGAATAGTCAATCACATAAAGTTCGCCGGCCTCGTCTTCGCCGAAACTGCTGATCGCCATGTCCGTATTCATAATTTGCTGGGCCTGCCAATTGAGATCTTTGTCACGCCAGATCGCCCAAATGCGGCCCGAGCAAAAATCGCCGAAGATGTATGCTGCTTGCAGCTCAGGGACCGCTTCGCCGCGGTAGACGTATCCCCCCGTCACTGAACAACCCATGTTTCTTGTGTATTCATATACGGGCGGCACGTGATTCGGCGCATGTCCGCCGGCGAAAACATGCTTGCCTTCCCAGACGTTCCAGCCATAATTTTCGCCGCCTTGGCTGTCCGCCGGTTGATAGTTGATCTCCTCCCATTGATTCTGTCCGACATCGGCAAAGTAGAGATCACCCGTGTGCCGGTCGAAGCTGAAACGCCAGACGTTGCGCAAACCGTATGCCCAGATTTCGTCGTAAGCGCTCGTATCGTCCACGAAGGGATTATCTGGCGGGATGTCGTAGGGCAGGGCGCTGTCAACATCAATCCTTAAGATTGAACCCAGCAGGAGCCCCCGATTCTGGCCTGCGCCAAGCGGATCATTCGCCAAGCCGCCATCACCCAAGGCAATGTACAGGTAGCCGTCAGGACCGAATTCTATGTGCCCGCCGTTGTGATTCGCGTATGGCTGGGCCAGCCTGAATATCACCTGGCCGCTATTGACATCGGCTAGGAAGGGATTGTTCTCGGAAACCAGATAGCTTGCCACGACTGTTTCGCCTTTGCGATCGGTCAGGTTGACGAAAAACTTTCGGTTTGATTCGAAATCAGGATGAAACGCCAACCCCAACAGACCCTGTTCGGTGAAGCCGGTTCCGTGCGCTGACGGCGAAATGATCTGCGATACATCGAGAAACGGCTGTGCCGACCTCGATCCATCGTTGAGGATCCAGATCTTTCCACTCTGCTCAACCAGAAACAGACGATTGGAATTGTCCCCGGCGTGGGTCACATAGAGCGGTCGGCTGAAGCCTGTGGCGATCTCCGTCAGTTTCACGCTGCCGGCTGACGGTCCGCTATCGCGAGTGATGAGCACGTCCGCATCTTGTCCAATTGTGAATGAGATAGCCGATAGAAGGACGCAGATAGCGATTGCAACTCTTATAGTTGTCATTTGAACTCTCCCGTGATAGGCATTAACCGCGTTACATCGCCAGCCTGCCACCGGCACATACGATGTCGCGAGGAGGCGGCAGATACGAATTGAGTCCCGCTGCCGGCCTCCGAGGGTGGAATGGTCAAGAAATGCCTCAGTGTTGCTATACGGCTATATCAAGCGCGCGCCGGCTGGTTGCGGATTAAGTGCGCGAGTATCGAGTAATTGTTCGCCCGCTCCGGCGCGTCAATCCTTTCGTCGCCGTGGATCTGTCGCAAGCAGCGCTGCAGATGCGACTCAATTACAAATTGACTTCTGGTTCGCGATTTCAGCCAACTTTCCCCCCAGATCTCGGCGGCAACGCTGATGCAATGCAAGTCCTGTTCGGACATCGCTACATCCAGGTTTTGCGGCAGCAATTCATCAATGAGTTGCCAGCGCATATCTTGCCATTTGCCCGCTGCGATGATGGCGCCGGCGAACAAGACAACATTGCGCCAGCGCGCATAGTCATGACAGAGCAAGGCGACGACATTCTGCGGGAAGTTCCAACCCTCGCCTCCCGGCGCGCTTAAGCCGGCCGGCATCTTGCACTCGTCATAAAACTCAAGAAGGGCGCATGCCGCCAGATACTCCTGAATGGTCAAATGCGGGAAGCGATACAGATTCGGCGCATCCGATACCAGGATGCCGTTGCGGGTCGCCAGGTACTCCAGCACGTCTTCTATGCCCGCTCCCAGGCCACCGCCCAGCGATTGCTGCTCGATCAACTTGTCCAAGAGGCGCGCCCGCTGGATGATCGTCGGATAGCGTTGCGTACTGCGCTGTTCGGAGTGCAATTCGAAGGCGATCAATTTCAGCGCCGCCCGCATCCGATCCAGATTGATATTCGCCAGCTTTTCATGCAGTTTGTCAGCGGGCGAGGGGATATTCCAGCGATCGAGCAGTTCCACCGTATGTTCGTACAGTTCCGCCCGTTTGTCCGGCAGCTGCTTGTAATCTTCATGAATCAAAGTCAGCAGGGCCAGCATTAGCGGTTGCCGCGCCAAAGGCCAAAGCGCGCGCGTCTCGCGTATTGTCTTGTTGAGGTCGGCCGCCATCAGAGCCGCCTGCCTGGAGGCCACCGCTCGCCCGCCCAAGATACTGGGACGATTCTCGGCGACATTCGCGTACCAGCGCTCGATGTAGGTCCGTACCTGCTTCCAGGTGAAGGGCGCAAGTTCCGCCGAGGCGAACCGCTCCGACAGGCGCCAGCGGGAATCGTGCCGGTAGGCGTAGGTTCGGCTGGTCACGATGATGCGGCAATTGGGAAAGCGATCAGCCCAATTCTCTATGATCCTTTGCAGGATGATGCGATCACTTTCCTCATACACTTCGTCCAGACCGTCCAACACCAGCAAGCTGCCATGCGTCGGCACATCGCTCTGCGTCAAGTAAGCTTCGAGGTGCGGCGCCAGGTTGCCGGTCGCCCGTTTCACATAATCCAGCAAGTGATTCGCGGCGCCTTCGGCTAATGACTTCGGGAAAAGCTCCGGCGTGTTGGCGAAGTCCCTTAAGCTGACATATATCGGCAGGATCGGACCGTGAATCCAGGACGGCCCCAGCATCTCCAAGCCCTTGACTTTGCTTTGTCGCTCCGCCCGCGGATCGCAGGCGAATGCGAGCGCGGTCACGATGTAGCGGCAAAGGGAACTCTTGCCTGTGCCGGCGGCGCCCGTGATCACGATGAGCGGATGAGCGGCGATCACCTCGAAGACCGACTCACGAACGAAGTCCATGTCTCTTTCGATCGCCTGATACCGCCGGGCATTCAGTTCCTCGATACCAACGTTGTGGAGCTGTCGCTGGTCCGTCCAGATATCGACCGGCGTGTAAAGCTGGTGCAGTGCCGCCGGTGTATGATGCTGTGAGGCCGGGTGAATCGTTGTTGTTGGGATGTCCCATTCTGTGCGGACGGCGGCCAAATATGCCTTCAGCGCTGACTTGTTGCCATGGTAATGTTCGGCGACGATGTTCACATCTTGACCGGCGAAGATAACGTGCCCGCCAGCCGAAATGCTGCCGGCCTGTACCCGAACGGCGGAGGGATAATCACGATATTCGCGCATGGATTCCAGCAGGTTGCGCGCGAATTGAATTGCCTGCATGCCTTGATTGGCCGACCCGTCAAGCCCGCCGGTCGCCACGATAAGCCAATCAAGCCCGACAATTTCGTCCCGGCTGAGTTTTTCCGGCGATAGCTCGTCCCGCGCCAAGTATTCCGCCGTTCGGCTGTAGTTCCGGTCGCGGTAGATTTCGGTCATGCGTTTGCTCAAGGCATCGCAATAACGGAACTTCTTCAGCAGCCGGCGCAGCAGCGTCAGTTTCGTCGCCGGGTTCGGCATGACTGGCGTAAAGACCATCATCACCAACTTTTGATAGGGCGAATCAAGCATTGATTGATCGGCCAAGCGTTTGAGTTGACCCCAATTGCTTTGCACAAAGCTGCGCCATGCAGCAGGCGAGGCGATCATCATCTGGCTCGATGTTCTTGTGTCCGTCTTGACGAGGGCTCCGGCCGATTGATTTCGAAGCTGTCGATTCATAGAGGGGTCTCGCTAACGCAGATTGCCGAATTAGAAACGGATACTTTCTCGCGAAACAGTGGCGCGGTGCGGCCGTCCGCTGCTCGGCGGGCGTACGTTCTTCCGGCCTTTAGCTTCGAGATCAGATTTTCTTCCCCGGGCGATGCCGCATGATCGCTTCGTGGAAGTTGATCGCAACCTCGCCCGCGCTGGCCAGAATTGCGCCTACCAGCGGCTGATCAAACAATGTTAAGGCGGCAGCAGTCAAGGCGGGGGAGAAGCGAAGAAGCGATTTCGCCGCTCGCAGCAGGATGCGCGGGTTTGGCTTCTTTGAGGTGGACAATTGCGCTTCGACTGTGTGCAAGTCGTGCATCGCCGCTTCACGCTTATCCGGCGCAAGCTGCTGTTCCTTGTTGATGGTTTCCTCGACATTGCGTATGCACTGAAGCATCAAATCGAATTCTTGGGGGGTCGTCTCAACCCCGCCGACGGTAACCGTTTGATTCGTATGCTGCGCAACGTCGCCGCCCGTCTGCACTTTTACCTGGCCGTCCCGTCCGGCGAAAACGACGTGTCCCGTCACCGATAGATGGTCAATGTCTATGTTTATGTCCGGGCGGATCGGGCTTGTTGTTTCCAGGCTGCGTTCACTCGATTCCATCTTAACATTCCTCTCCTAAGCTTTTCCCAGACCAAACGCGGTCTGGGCTAGGTTAAGCCAACCAGTCGTATACCGATAGAAGAATAGCGTACGCGCGGATCCAGATAATAGCGGAACGAAGTCTGGGCACGGTCGCAAGGGCTTACAAAACTCCCGCCGGCAACCGCGCGCCTATGATCCCGCCCTTCTTCCGCCGCGGCGGCCGTATTTGCCGTCCATTCCCATACATTCCCCGCCAAATCGTACACGCCATAAGGGCTGGCGCCTTTGCGATAGCGATTAACCGGCGTCGTGGTCTTCAGGCCCGTTTCCAGCGTATTGCAGTGATCTTCGTTGTAGTCGTCACCCCAGGGATAGTAGCGGTCATCGTCGCCTTTGGCTGCCCGCTGCCACTGTGCCAGGGTGGGCAATGTCACTTTCATGCTGAGCAGGCTGCCGAGCCAGTTGGCGAAGGCCATCGCTTCGTACCAATTGACATTCTCACGCGGCAGTTCGTCGCCATCGAAGCGGGATTGCGCTACGCCTTTGCCCAGCTTGAACCAACGTTGGGCATGCGGCGAAAATCCCCACCATCGTGGATTACGGTATCCGTCCTCGGCGCGGGCAAAAATCTCAAATTGCGCATTGGTAACGGGAAACTTGCTCATAACAAAATTGTCGACCGGCACTGACATTTCACCGAAGTCTTCATCTGCGCCAACGATACTCGATATCGTCACAGTGCCGTGCGGAACGTCGCACCATTGTAGCATAGGCAAGATTTCTTTGACCGTCAGCGGCGCATCAGCACCGTATATGGCTTGGCTTACAGCCGGCGCTTCGACTTGCGCAACCGACTGAACCTCCGCTGTGTCTATGGGCACGACTGCTGGCGAAAGCGGCGCTGCCTGCTCGCTTGCTTGCGCAGTTGGCGAGCGGTTTACGGCTTGCGACTTGGCTGGTACCGGTCTCGTGATCGGCGCGTTTCGCCTGTTGTTGGGTCCGGTCGCGTTTCCGGTCAGGCTAGTGAGCGGCGTCTCCGGTTCACAGAGGCGTCGTAGCCCCTGCGGATCGAAGTCGCCGAATTCTCGCCGGAACTCCGCCAAAGCCTCGCAAGCCATTTGGCGCGTGCTTTCGAATGCGAACAGGGCAACGATATGCTGGTATTCCCGCTCAACTTCGCGTGTGTGGCTTCGCTCGTTTAGGGCGGATTCAGCTTGGCGCAGCAACTTGTCCAGCGGTACAAAGCGCGATTCATATCCGCTCGCCTTGGCCTGTTTCAGCAGCAATACGGCTTTATCAAACTCACCATTCTCCAGCGCGTGAATCCCCTCGCTTATTGCGCTGGCGGGGGAGGGCGTTGGGCTGATTTCCGTCTCATCTGTTGAGATCGGCGCAACCGGAGCGGCTGCTCTTTGCCGCTCAAGGACCAGAATCGCATTGAGCAAGTGCGAAACATTCTCTATTGTCAGGTTGTCGCAGAGGTCGACATATTGCCAGTCCTTCATTGTCTCGGGCAGCACAGTCTCGCTGCTGATCAATACGGGGATGATGTCCCGCTTAAGACGGAGCGCCAACTCCAATTCGCGGCGGCAGTGGAGCGACGCCACCGAATCTGGTGACAGCAGATACACAAATACTTCGCACCATTCCAGGCGCCGTAGTATCTCTTTCCACCATTCCTGACCGGCGTAAAGGCGCTGATCATACCAGACTTCATGAGCATGTAAGGTCTCGATGATGCGGATACAGTAGGGTTTGTCCACGCGAGCATAACTTACGAAAATCTTCATGCGCCTGTCCGATCTTCCGCCGCATGAATCGAGTCGAGCAGCGCACGGCTCTCGGCGCTGTCCAGCCGTCTCAGCACTTGTATCGCAATGTCGCGCGGAGACTCAGCTTCAAATGAAGGCGCCTCGCCATCTTCCAGGAGCTTCCGCAAGATGGGAAGGTCGCTATCGTCCATGTGAGGACTCAGCGCCAGTATTGCGTATAGCCGAACATGCAGGTAACCGTCGCTCAATGCCAGTTCCAGCCAGGTACGGACATTCTCCGGTCCGATTTGGCAGATCGACTTCAGAGCTGCCAGGCGGACGAAGTCATCAGCGTCATGTTTAAGCAGGTTTCCTAATTGTTGGACGGCATCAGTCTCCTTGAATTCGCCAAGCGCTTCTGTCGCCGCTTCACGTACTTGCGTGTGACGGCTTTGCAAGAGCGGCAGGAATTGGCCCGCCAATTCTACCGCCTTGAGCTCAACCAAAGCGCGTACCGACGCCACCTGCACGATCCAGCTTGAATCCTGCAAGCGGGCGCTCAAAGCCGGTATCGCCTCGCGATCGTGCAACACCGCCAGCGCTTCTACTGCTGCCCAGCGTACGGTCCAGTTTGAATCGCTCGCGGCGTCGCAGAGTAGTTGTCGGACTTCGCCTCTGTCTCGCCCGCGCATGTGACGGGCAAACTTCCGCAGGAACTTCGCCGCCTTCTGTGTCCGGCCCCAATCGTCATCGCGCAGCACTTGCAACGTCCGCAGTACCTTCTCCCGGTTGCTGAAGCCATCATGCCCGCCGGCAGCATATCCAACGCCGTTGTATTGTGATTCGTCACCGGTCATTATCGATGCTTCAAGCCTGTTTATCGCTTGGCGCGCTCGCTGACCGATAGGCGGAAAACCTTGGGCAGGCACACGCGTATCGTGGATTAGCCGATTCAGTTCGTCGATGGCTTGCCGCTGGCGGGAAACTCCAAGTATCTCGATGGCGGCGGCTACCGTCGCTGGATTGGAACTCTCCAGTAATTCTACGAACACGTCCTGATCAGCTAGCGCTGTGTCAAGCAAGTGCTGCGTTGCCGCGTTTACGATCTCAATGTCAGGATCTGACAGGGCGGCGACCAGCGATTTCTGTGCAGTGAGCTCGCCATCAAACTTGGCCAAGATCTCGTAAGCAGCCAGCCGCACGCGCTTGTCAATGTCGGCGGCCGCTTGCAACAGAAGCGGCAATGACTTGTCCGCCGAATAGCTCATAAGCTGATTGACCGCTCTATGTCGCTGCTTCCAATCACTATGTTGCAACTGCGTCGACAACTCGTCGGGAAGGCCGTCTGTGGCGGACGGCATGGTCTGTGCCGAAAGACTGTCGAATACGGGTTTTCCGTATAGGAGGGCGTCAATGTTGCTGCCAGCGATGACAGTCGCCTCCGGCGGATCGCGCAAGACTTCTACGATATCTTCGATGATTCTCTGGAAGCCCTCACGATTGGGCAAATGCTTGATCGCCCCCGCCACTCTCTGGTGCAGAGCCGCAGCATCACTTGCGGATTGCACAGCCGCTTCAACTGATTCGGGCAGATCGACATGCTCGGCCGCAATCATTGCCAGACCAATGGCCATGTCGCGTTCGGGGATATCAACTACGAAGTCGTAAAACTCCGGCTCAAGCGTCAGCCTCTTGGCGTCAGCTAATGTGAGCAAACAGCTCGTGACTCGACGCTTGCGCGCCGCCAACGCCGAAAGTACTGCAGCGCGATGCTCCGGCTTATCGTGTGACCAGCGCAAAACACGCAGCAATATCTCCGAGTAAGCAAATTTCATCAGCGCGAGCAGTACGGCGTCGATATCGTCTCGCTCTGCCTTGTCCAGGTAATCCAGCAGCAAAATAGCTGTCGGTAGATACTTCAATTCGCCGAGCGTCCAAATGGCAGTTCGGCGCAAATCTGGATCTTCTTGTTGTGACAGGACGACGAGGCAAGCGACAGAACGCGACAAGCTGTATGGCGCAAGTTGATCGGCAACTGATGATGCGCCGCTGCGATCGACATTGGAGACGCGCTCGATGAAGTCCAGCGGCAATTCGAGCGGAAGCGCGCCAATCTCGTACCAGAGCCATAGCTGCAGCTTGTTGCTATGCCGGGTCATCTGAGCGATTAACGCGTCCGCGACCGCGAGTGGCTCGGCATAATCCGCGATTGCGCTGCGGAATGCGCCCCGAGCTGCGGCGTTCTGCGCGCACAAATCAACCAAATTCTGGATTAGTTTTTCCCGGTAGCTCTGGTGGATATGCGGGTGCCGCCGCAAGCACATGCCGGCGAGGAACGGATCTATGTCGGCGATCTGCCCGATAACTCGCAGGCGGCTCTCCTCCCCAAGCGAGTCCACCAACAGCAAGGTTAGCTTGTCCCACTTACTGGGCACTCTGTCAGAATTCTCGTCGAATGTCGGGCGTGCCAAATGTTTGATCAGCCCATCCCGCTTTAGACTCTCCACGGCCAAATACCATTGGAGGAGCTCCGATTCGAACCGAAACAGCGAGCCAACTTCGACAATCAGACCAATCTCAAGCGCGTATTCGATGACACGGACGTCTCGCACTGCTTCAAGCGCGGCATTACGTGAGACATACCGGTGTCGCCCCTGCTGCATCATCGACCAAGCCAACTCTTCCAGCCCAACCAGAACGGCCTCCGCGCGCAAACCGTATTTTCCGGCCGGGACCCGCTGACCGCGCAGACGGACGAGCGCCCTTAGAGGGTTCTGCTGCCACTGGCTGTGGGCCAACGCCCGGTCAGCCGTAAGCAACTCAAGGCCGATCGAAAGATAGGCCAACGAGCTGTCTAGTATCAGGGCCTCTTTCTGCCGCAAGAGCTGCCTGAAGCTGTTCTGCTGATCCAGCGTCAATACTCCGCCAGCGAATTTCTGCGCAAGTTGGACGCTGATTCGGTCGATACGCACGATCGGCAGCGCCAGATCTTCGCCGCTCGGGTCATTTGACAACAAAACATAGCGTTGACTCGGGCTCGTGTCGATCCAGTTTGTGACCTCGGACGCATAGCCGCCGTAGGCGTCACAAAAGTCGCTCCAGTTGTCCAGGAAAACCACGGCTGGCTCGGTCTCAAGCCAGTAATTCCAATAGGTTAGCAGGGGCCAGTTGGCTTCAACAAAGTTGTCTATTGACCTTGTATTCTCATCCCAGCGCGCCATGTCAAACCATATGGGCAGAGCCGCTTGCTCATCCTTGAGGGCGACATGCGCCTGCGCCAGCGCCAGCAGCCGCGCGAGAAAAGTCTTGCCGCTGCCTGTTTCCCCTGCGATCACAAACTGCGCTTCACTTTCCGCCCAGGCTGGCAAATCTGCTAGCGGCATTGCCATGCCCGACTTTTCGGCGGTCAAGCTCCATTCGTGAAGCAAGCCAGCGTGAAGCATACGCGGCCTGATGTCGCCAGCCTTCGGCATTCCGCCATTTCGCTCAACTGCCCAGGATGTCGGCATTTTGGATAAGGCGAGTTCCATTTCCTGAATGAATTGCCACAAATAGTCGAGACGCTCGCCCGTCTGCGGTACCGAATCCGACTGTGGGAACTGGCTCATCAAGTTCTCCACATTTTGGTAGGTCGGATCGTCGAACCAGCGACGAAAATCGACCCAGTCGCTGAAGGTAAAATTGCTGATTTCGTCGGTCGAGAAGTCGCGCGCGATCACGGCAGTGACGGCGATTTCGCGCTCACGAAAGTACTCGAATTCAGATAGACAGTATGCCGACTGCAGATAATCATCCGTCACGATGGCAATGACGCTAGTTGCCTTCGCGCGGGCATCGCGAATCCCTTTCTGCCAATCAGCAGCTGGCGGGATTTCAAATCGGTCCAGCCATACCTTGCGATAGTAACGAGTCAACAGGGTCGCAAGTCGAAAAGCGTAGCCGATATCCATATTGTGATAGGAAACAAAAATCGAGCTCTCGTAAATGACGGAACTCCCAGCCGCTATCGCGCTTCCATATTCTCACCTCAATTATACTCTTGGGTTCCCGCTGCGTAGTCCAATACGGGTACAATTCTGGCTGCGACGAGCTTGGCTTATCCTGTCGCCAGCGCGGCCAATCCGCTAAGATTCGCGAACTGGCGACGCGTTTGAGTTTCAGTGCATATGGTGCGTTCACAATTCTGGCGCGGAACAATCTACGGCATTACTGCTGCCAGCATTTGGGGCAGCATGTACGTAGTCTCGGATCTGGTCCTTGAGGTCGTGCCGCCCTTCACCTTGCTGAGCGCGCGCGTCCTGCTTGCATTGCTGGTCTTGTGGCCGCTTAGCCGGCGCCGGGGACTTTCTCCGCCACCACGTCTCAGGCTTGCCGGTCTGATGATGGTAGGGATAGTCGGCATTGGCATTAGCCTTGGCACGCAGTTCATCGGAACGGACTTGTCTACGGCTGTCAACGGCGCCTTGATCACCAGCGCCTCGCCGGCTTTCGTCGTTCTGTTTGCGCTTCTCATCTTGCGCGAAAAACTGACGGCGGCCAGGCTCTTTGTCATAGTCTTGGCAACTGCGGGCGTCCTGATTATCGTCGACCCAACTTCGACTGACTTCAATTCCGAAACTTTCCTCGGCGATGTTTTCCTCGCGGCCTCTGCGGTCACTTGGGGCTTGTATTCAGTTTTGGTCCGGCGCATTGCGGTAAGCCACGAGATTCCAACCCTCGCGGTGACTGTTTTCGCTTTGCTTGGCGGTCTGCTGGTAGCCCTGCCAGGAAGCGCAATGGAACTTTCTCTGCGACCTATCGGCATCGTCAGCCCGGGCATTGTCTTCGGAGTTCTCTATCTTGGCTTAGCCTGTACCGCGTTTGCCTTGCTATTGTGGAATCGCGCTTTTGCTCTGGTTCCCGCAACCATCGCCTCGCTCTTCTTCTTTGCTCAGCCTCTGTCCGGCGCCATTCTCGCGGCGCTGTTCCTCGGGCAAAGCATGACACCTGCGTTGTGGCTGGGCGGCGCCTTAATTGTCCTTGCCGTACTGTTTTCTCTGCAGCGCCCGGCGCGGAAGTCGGCTAACGAGCAAGCAGCGACCTAGCTTCTCGCGCCATTTTCAACAGTCGAAATTGTCGAATTTCGGCGAAGAATCGGGCGATATCTTCGAGGCTGTCCGTATGATTGTTCTGCCGAAGCTGGTCGTGATTGGAACTGTCCGCTAAGAGATTGATATCTTGCTTGACGCCAGCCAAACCGCGGAGGGTCATGCCGCAGGTATAGCCGATCCGCGCCTGGCGCTGATCACCCTGCCAACCCGCCTCACGCAGCCCGTTGACATAATTGGCGAATACGATATCGTCGAGTTTACTGGCGTAAGTCTGCGTGAATCCTTTATAGTAAAGACTGACGGCGACTAGCGACACCAGATCCTCGCCAACGCCGCCGACTCCAGCCAAGGCCCAGTCAATCAAGAATATCCTGTCCCGTCCGTGCAGAATATTGCGGCGAAACGCATCATAGTGGCAAAACGTTGAAGGGAGCTTTGACAGCGCCAGGCGAAACTGCTCCCGGTCACGCCATATCGCCATAACCTCCTCTTTGGCATCCAGCGGCAAGGTGATTTGCGCCAGCGGATTGTCAAGCAGTTGGTCCAGTTGCGAAAACGCGTCCGCCAGCGCCGGCACAATGGCGCTGTGCCAGCTTTTGGACAACCACGTCGCGCGTGGAAGAGCTCTCCCGCAAAGCCAGGCTCCATTTAGTCGCCCGAGACGCTCAGCGATGTTCGCGAAATCTTCCAGCGACCAGTCTCCGCCCCTGTCCTCGATATCTTCCATCCATATCCAGCAGTTATCTCCATGATCATCCACACGGTAAACTCGCGGCATATCAAAGGAGCCGGCCGGCAGTTCCTCCAACATTCCCGCCCGATAGATCTCAAATTCGCGCTTCCAGTAATAGGGGGAGTGCCCCGTCTCGCCCTTCCGTCGCTGCAAGATCTTCAGAACCAGCGACAAGGAGCTCGAGTCAATCGTCAGAATGAAACGGTAGAGCGCCGTCCCTCCGATCGCGCCGCCGAATCCGCCATGCACCGGTTCGCAATCCCATGCGGAAACACTGACTGCGTCATCAGAGAGAGCGATCCCCGCCAATTCCGATAGGTAAGTCGAGTTGATTTTAGATTTGTCATGTTGGCGACTGAACAAGTCTACGTAAGATGGCATTAAGGTCAGTCGATTCCGAGGTAGGTTTTCTGCACCGTTTCGTTCTGCTGTAAGTTTGACGCCGTATCGCTGATCGCTACTTCGCCACTCTGCAGCACATAGCCTCGGTCGGCAATCTGTAAAGCCATATGAGCGTTCTGCTCCACAAGCAGAATCGTCATCCCTTCCTTGGCAATGCGCTGTATTGTATCGAAGACGCCATCAACTAAGACAGGCGCCAGGCCCATCGACGGTTCATCCAATAGCAGAAGACGCGGCCTCGACATCAATGCGCGCGCGATCGCCAACATCTGCTGCTCGCCGCCGCTCAGCGTTCCCGCGACTTGTCTTCGCCGCTCCTGCAAGCGCGGGAACAGTTCAAACACGCCTTTCAAATCGTCCCGTATCTCGCTGTCCCGCCGCGTGTAGGCGCCCATGTCCAGGTTTTCTTCAACCGTCAGCTTGGCGAAGACGCCGCGGCCTTCAGGCACCATTGATATGCCTTTCGACACCAGGGTGTCTGCCCGCGCGCCGGAAATATCCTCACCGTCGTAGAAGACCGTGCCCTCACGTGGTTGCATAAGGCCGGATATGGTCCGCAAGGTCGTCGTCTTGCCGGCGCCATTGGAACCGATTAGCGCAATGATCTCCCCGCTGTCAACCATGAACGATACGCCTTTCAAGGCGTGGATATTGCCGTAGTATGTGTGAATGTCGTTGACTTCCAGTAGTCCCATAGCAGCATTCCGTGTTCAATACGAATCAGTGATTTTGACCAAGTGCCGCTCCACGTCCGAGGTAGGCCTCGATTACATCGGGATTTGTCTGGATCTGAGCTGGCAAGCCCTCTGCGATCTTTCGCCCATAGTCGAGTACCGTAATGTGCTCCGAAATATCCATGACTACGCGCATGTCGTGCTCAATCAGCACCACAGTTATACCGAGTTCGTCTCGCAAGCGCCGGATGAATCCCGTCGTTTCAATTGTTTCTCGCGGGTTCATCCCGGCGGTCGGCTCATCGAGCAGGATTAGCTTAGGTTTGCTGGCCAGCGCGCGACCGATTTCCAGGCGCCGCTGGTCGCCGTAAGACAGATTCTTGGATAGCATATCGCCTTTGCCCTCCAAGCCGACAAATTGGAGTAATTCCCGCGCCGTAACCTCGCTTCTCTCGTCTTCCTGACGGGTCGTCGGCAAACCTAGGATCGCGCCGAGCCAGGTTGACCCGAGATGCGGCTCTTGGCCAACCATGATGTTTTCAATCGCGGACATATTGTTGAATAGGCGGATGTTCTGGAATGTCCTCGATATGCCGGAACGCGTGATTTGGTCCGGAGATTTCCCGCTGATCCGCCCGCCATCGAACAGAATCTCGCCTTCATCGATCTGATAAAAGCCGGTAATGCAATTGAAAAATGTCGTCTTGCCGGCCCCGTTCGGACCGATGATGCTGGCGATCGCCCCTTCCGGAATATAAAAGTCAAGATTATCTACCGCTACCAAGCCGCTGAAGCGCTTGGTCATGCCATTGGCTTCGAGGATTCGCTTCTTGCCTTTGCGTTTGTCTTCAGCCATGATGTCATCCCCTCACGCTATTCCGCCGGCGCCACTTTCGCTTTGACAGCCGCCCTGACTTCATGGGTTACCAGCTTGGACGGAATGAAGCCTTGTGGACGCTTGATCATCATCAATATAAGTAGTGCGCCATACATCAAGAAACGGAAGTCGGAGAACTCGCGCAATAGCTCAGGCATTCCGATCAGCACGATCGCGCCGACAACGATGCCCGGATTGCTGGCAATGCCACCGACGATAATCAAACTCAAGACGTTGATGGAGATAAAGACTGTGAAACTGTTGGGGAACACCGTGCCCACCTTGGCGGCGAATATCGCGCCTGCAACACCGCCTGTTGCCGCGCTCAACGTGAACGCCAGCAGTTTGGCGCGCGCTGTGTCGATTCCCATCGCTGTCGCCACATCTTCATCTTCCCTGATCGCCATCCATTGTCGCCCGGTCCGCGAGTTGTTCAGCCGCACTGATACAAACAGCGTCACCAGGCTGGCCACCAGCACGATGTAATAGAGTTGCTCGGGATTCTTCAATTCAGTACCCAGGAAGATGGGCTTTGGAATCGCCTGTACGCCTTGGGCGCCGCCAATCAACGGCTTCAGCCAATCCGAAATCGCGAGCTTGCCGATAATCTCGCCAAAACCCAGCGTCGCAATCGCCAGATAATCTCCGCGCATTCTTAAGACCGGTACGGCGAAAACGAAGCCGGCAAACATCGCCGCCAGCAGCGCTACCGGTATGACCATCCAAAAGGTGAATACGCCGTCCAGCCGGCCCAAGGGCCCGATCGATGTTAAAACAGCCAAAATGTAGGCGCCGACAGCGTAATTCGTTACATATCCCAGATCGAGCAAACCCGCGAGCCCGATTGCGATATTCAAGCCGAGACCCATAAGCACAAATATGCCGATAGTCACCGCCACATCACTCAACGTCCGCCCGATAAGCCAGGGCAGCATAATCAAAATTGCGGCGAAAACCAGCATGCCGACGCCGTTCACCACGCGTCTCTGTGATGGTTCTATGTTGGAGAAGCCCCTTCGCGCCTCCTGCCCAAACCGGGCCCAGAGGAAGCCAACTACGGTGCTGACGATCAAGAGCATAAGCGCTGGCCGCTGTCGCAGCGTATCGCGCTGAAACAGCTCCCGCATCGTATCGCGATCCAGATTCTCCTGTAGGATCAAACGAACTGTCTCGCCAAATGCCCCAACCAGCAGCGTAAGGCCCAGCCCATATAACAGCGCTTGGCGCGGAATCGGCGGAATCACGCAGAATATCCCGCCGGCAACACCCGCCGCAACGGTAGCAAGGGTCAATGTCAGTATGCCAGTCAGGAGTTCCCGCCGGTTATCAAAAGTCACCACGTCGACCCAGTCGCGATTGATGTTCACCAGCACAGATCGCAGATCACCCTTGATCTCAAAGATGAGTGCAAAGGAAAAGGTGACGATTCCGATCAAAACGGCGATGCCAAGCCAACTGCCGACAACTATCTGCGTATCTCTGCCATTCCGGTACATATTCCCAGCGATTATCGTTGCGGCGACAAACGGGATAAGTCGCAAGCTAAGATATAGCAGGCCACGGAACTCGTCGGAGTTGAACAGCAGCAAGATTATTGTGGGCAGGGCAGTGAGCACACCTACCACGACTCCGCTCGCGGCTGCCGCTAAGACTCCCGCGTTTGCAGCGCCTAGCCTGTTGGCCGCTGTAAAGCTCGCTACAAAGGGAGCCAGCAGCAGTAGCACTTGTCCAAGGCTTATGAAGTCTTTCACGACTTCTCGTTCATGAAACGCCGCGATCATTCCTACGGCGCCGATGTACAGAATGAAAGCGCCCGACAGCAGCCCCAGGGTGGCGACTATTCGTAGATTCTGCGACCTCAACATTTCCATGACGCCCCCTATGCCTTCGTCTCGGCCAGGCGCTCACCGAGGATGCCCTGCGGGCGGAAGATCAGAACCAATACAAGCATGGTAAAGGCGATAACATCCTTAAGTTGATTCGCTCCCGGAATGCCAAGACCGGCGAGCACAAGGTTTGGACCAATGGCTTCGATTACACCGAGAAACAGGCCGCCGAGCATCGCGCCGGGGATGTTGCCGATGCCGCCAAGCACGGCCGCCGTAAACGCTTTGATGCCCGGGATGAATCCCATGTAGAAGTTCACGCCTTGCGGGCGGAACAATCCGTTAATGACACCGGCTGAACCCGCCAGGAAACCGCCAACCCCAAAGGTAAACATGATTACCCAGTCGATGTCGATTCCCATCAGACGGGCGACTTCCTTATTCTCCGAAACAGCGCGCATCGCTTTGCCCACGCGTGTTCGTTCGACCAGCCAGTAGAGGCACAGCATCAAAAGCAGAGCAGCGCAGAATACAAAGACTTGGACAACAGGTATGTTGATCCCGCCGATTTGAATCACCCCTTGCAGCGCCTTCACACCGGGATAGGCCTTGAAGCCGGACCCATACAATCCGCGGAAGGTGTACTGCAGAAAAAAGGATGCGCCGATAGCGGTAATCAGCGGAACAAGGCGCGGGCTGCCGCGCAACGGGCGATAGGCAATACGCTCCAAGAGAATCGCCACGGTCATCGATACCAATCCGGCAAATACTATCATTAGCAGGATTGCCAAAAGCGGCTGCTCGTTAAGAAAACCGGTCCTGTTCAAAGCCTCGGCAAAAAAGACCGTGGAGAAAGCGCCGGCCATAAACACTTCGCCGTGCGCAAAATTGATCATCAGCAAGATGCCGTAGACCAACGTATAACCGAGTGCGATCAGCGCATAGATGCTGCCTTGAGAGAGACCCGCGGCGAACAAGTTTACCCATTGCGCGAAGGATATGCGCCCGGAGGACAGTGTGTTCCAAGCGCCAATGACGACGCCCAGAACAATAAGTACACGCAATACATCTATCGTGAAATCGACCCAGGAAAAGTCGTCCGTCTTCCACTTAAACATAGGCATAACCGCCTTGCTGATTTGTCGGTAGGGGAGAGCTATTCGGATCGCTTACATGCGTATTTTGCACAGTGAAAATGCATCCAGCCTACTCGAAAGTATCCACTGCGAAATTCCAAGCCACCGGCGGCGGCCAATGGTCATCATAGACTTCGGCTTCGGTGATGACGAATACCGCAAGTGCCGTGCCGGGAGAGCAGTCGCCGGCGAATGGAGATTCCTCGAGGCATGTCAGCCGGCCGGTTAAGCCGGGATAATCCTCTGTTGCAGCGATGGCATCCCGAATGGCTTGCCTGCCGAAAACCAGGCTACCGTCATTTTTGGCGACGGCGACCGTCTCCAAAGCGTCCAAGAGCAGGTTCGTAGCGTCATAGGCGTGCGCATGATAGCCGCTGGGCGGGTCGGTTCCATACTCTTCCGCCCATTGCAAAAGCAGCTCTTGATAGGCCTCACCCGAAACAAGCGGACCGGAAAGGTAAATGCCAACGGCAGCTTCGCCTGTATTCTCGGGGAAACCGGATGTGAAACTTGCCGCCCCGCCAATTATTATCGTGTCCTCCAGTCCGGCGATATGTTTCATCTGCGCCGCGAAGAAGTTGGACTCGGGTTCGAACAACGGCACATAAATCACATCCGGCGCGTGGACGGCAATCTCGGTCAGGATAGACGCCATGTCAGTATCGCCTTTGTTGACAGCCCCCTCAAATACCACAGCCCTATCCAGATCGGCGAAGGTATCGGCCACTGCTCGCGCAAGCCCCTCAGTATAGGGGTCGCCGTCATGCACTGTTGCCAAGGTTTCGGCCTCGAGCGCCAATACCGCGAATTCCGCAAGACGCATCCCTTCAATCAGGCCATTTTGACTGGTCCGGAAGTAGCCCGGTAAATGCGACCCGCCTGTGGCAATGTCTTCGTTGGTCAGGCTCGGCGAGGTATTGGACGGCGCGATCATCACCATGCCGGATTCGCTGATTATGGGCATCGCGCCTTGCGCAGCGCTCGAACAATTCGTTCCTATAGCGCCAAGGATTGTCGGATCGGCAGCCAAGCGCTGCGCCGCCACTTGTCCGCCTTCTGCCGTGCACAGGCTGTCTTCGAGTACCAATTCGATCTCGCGCTCTAGTATGGTGTTGTCACGCGCCAGGAGGGCGAGTTCAACGCCACCCAGCGTATCTTCACCCAAATAGTTAATGGCTCCGGATACCACCAGCATGGCGCCAATCACGATGGGATCGTCAGGGCTCACGACAACGCAGCCCAGGGGATCTTGGCATGAATCGTCGGCGATAACCGGCGGGAGAAAGATGGCTAGCAGACTCAATACCATAACAAGTCTGAAAATAGATTCAATCATTTAATTGTTCCCGCTTTGGTGGATACGTGCTTACACATGCTGCGCATATTGCGGTGTAGCAACAGAATGTTGTGCTGGCATCTTGTCAATTGCGACTGGAAAAAGCCAGGCTTATAAGTTAAAGACAAGCCAGAGACTTTCGCACTCTGGCTTGTCTTGCAAGTATTCACGACGAATCAGGATTTTGGTTCTACTCGTCCATCATCGCCATTGACGGATCCCAAACCACTGGCGGGGGCCATTCGCCGTTTACCTGGGCTTCGCCAATTTCGAAGACGGCCAGAGCCGCACCGGTCGCGCAGTCGCCCTTGAATGGCGTTTCGTCTTGGCAGGTCAGCGAGCCGGTCAATCCTTCGTAACCTTCCACCGCCGCCATCTCGTCGCGCAGGGCTTGGCGTCCTATGGTGATAGTGCCGTCATCGTGCTCTTCCGCCACGGCTTCGACAGCGTTCATCAGCATGTTAGCCGCGTCGTAAGCGTGGGCGTGGAAGCCGCTAGGCGGCGTGCCGCCGATCTCCTCTTCCCATGTGGCAAGAAACGCGTCATACGAGTCGCCAGCGACATAGGGCCCCGTCATCACAACCCCAGCAGCGGGCATGCCGGTGTTCTGGGCGAATGTGGCTGAAAAGCTGCCATCAGCGGTCATAAACACCGCATCTTCCAGCCCGGGGGTAGTGGAGCCTTGGGCAACGATGAATTCGGACTCGGGCACGAAGACCGGCAAGTAGACCACATCCGGACCAGCCGCCGCGATTTCGGTAAGAATGGCGGTCATGTCGGTATCGCCCTTGCTGACCGCGCCCTGGAAGACTACCTCACCGCCTAGATCCGCGAAAGTCTCAGCCATCACAACCGCCAAGCCCTCGGTATAGGGATCGCCGTCATGGACGGTTGCGACCTTCTCGGCGCCGAGAACGTCAATGGCATACTGCGCCCCCATCGAACCCTGGAAGAGGTCGTTATGCGCCGTGCGGAAATAGCCGGGGTAGTAGGTGCCGCCAGCGTCTATGTCGGTGTTGGTCAGCGCCGGCGAGGTATTTGAGGACGAGATCATCAGCATGCCCGCTTCGCTCAGGATGGGCATCGCGCCTTGGGCCGCGCCCGAACAGGTGGTGCCGACGATGCCAACGACGGTCTCATCCGCCGCCATGCGCTGGGCTGCCGCCTGGCCGCCTTCCGCCGCGCACTGTTCATCTTCTACAACCAACTCAATTTCCCGCCCGAGCAGCATGCCGTCCCGCGCGTTGATGGCGATTTCCACTCCGCCAAGCGTATCTTCGCCATAGAACGACGCCGCGCCGGACATCAACAGGATCGCGCCAAAGACGACCGGATCGTCCGGCCCGATTTCCACACAGCCAAGCTCATCCATACAATGCGAGTCGGCCAGGGCCGGGACGTTGAAGCCGATGAGCAGGCTCAACAACATGAGAATAAGGCATAGACGTTTCATAGTTACATGTCTCCTTACCATAGAGCGAATTCCTATGTTTCACTACAAAGCAATTGTAGCATAGATCGAGTTATCTGTGTATTATTCATAGGAAGGGACCTCATTTTTCTGGTCAATTTTGTATATTAACGGTGTCGCTTTCCTCTTTGCGCGCATAGCCTGTCATTAACGCGACCGATGCAACAATGTGTGTCGGCGGGTTCCACACATGACATTCTTCGCCATGCTATCTCGTTAGTTCAAATGCGAAAACCTGACTCTCGTCACCGCTCTTTCGGCTGGCAACCGGCTGAGTCTCTTCGCGCCGTCGCCACGTTCAATTATTGATGCCATAGTGTACAATCGCCGCAGAACCATCTTCGGTCCATACCCGTGAAGATTCTAATCGTCGTTTCATCGCTGGATCTCAAGCAGCCTTACAGCGCCACGCCCGCTTGGTGGCAGCTCATGAAGGGTCTGTATGAAATAGGCGTCGAAGTCATTGCCACGCCATATCAAGGCATGCCTGTCGATAGCCTGTGGTGGCGCTCCCTGCCTAACCCTGCGCGCTGGCAGGGTGATGTATTCAAGGCGCTGCGCGATCGCTCTCGTTCTCTCTTGCCCCGCCGCTCAGCGTCAGCACAGCAGTCTGATTCGCGCGATAGCATGTCCGATCGGGCGATCAGGAGAATCGCGCAAACCTTCATTGCGCCGCTCTGGCAGCAGCATCTCGAACGCGTTCTCGTTCAAGAGCAAGATGTCGATGCCGTAGTCTTTCTGACGGCGCCGCTCAACCACCTTAAGGGTGTTCCGCGATCGATCACGGAGCAGTTTGACATTCCCGTCCTCTACTTTGATGGCGATGTGCCAGCCAGTCTGCCGAGTATGAAGGGCTTCGCTTCCGGCTTCCGCATCTATCAAGGCGCCGATCTGTCCGAATACACCGCGTTTGTCTGCAATAGCAGCGGCGGAGCGGACTTGTTGCGACGGCTTGGAATCGACAGTGTTCATACAGTTTGGTACGGCGCTGATCCCGAAGTTTTCCGTCCGGTCACTGTGTCGTCGCAAGATATGGACCTGTTCTTTTATGGTCACGGCAGAGAATATCGCGGTGAGTGGATCGACAACATGATCACGATACCATCTCAACGCTTGGCTCGGGCGCGCTTCACCGTCCGCGGTACGAATCTTGGTAATCTAGGTGATGCCCAGCCTCTTCCATATTTGAGCTTCAGCAAACTGCGCGAGTACGTCTGTCGCAGCAAGATCAACCTTTGTATCACGCGTGGCGCTCACGCCAGCGTATATGCCTCTTCTTCGTCGCGGCCCTTTGAGCTCGCTGCCTTGGGTGCTTGCATCGTTGCCAACCCATATGAAGGTATCGAAGAGTGGTTCGAACCAGGCAAAGAGATAATCGTGGTGCAATCCCTTGACGAAGCTGTCGACTGTTACCGGGACCTTCTGGGACATGACGGCAAGCGCGCGAAAATGGGCGCGGCAGCACGCGCGCGAGTCTTGAAGCAGCATACATTCCGGCATCGTGCCCGTGAGTTGATGGACATTGTGAACCAGTATATCTAAATGAACACGGCGTCCTTCAGGCTGATTGTACGCCGGCCTAAGACACTCAGGGAGGTTCTTGCATGCCAGTAGATCTCAACCGAGCGCGTGACTACGTCTTCCGCCACGGCACACTGTTCGAGCGAGCCCTATTCTCTTGGCTCTTTGACGACGGCAGCTTAGATCGCCTGCGCCAGATAATCCTTTGCTACAAGAATCCAGACGCGGGCTTCGGGCATGGTTTCGAGCACGATCTGAAAGCGCCGCCCTCTAATCCGCTTGCGCTCGAATACTTGCTTGGCTTGATGAAACACACCGGCTTGCCGCCAGGCAATATCCTCGAAGGCGCCGCCAATTGGGTCGAAAGCCAGATGCAAGAAGATGGCGCCCTGCAGAATCCGCCTGAAATCCGCGACTATCCACTGGCGCCTTGGTGGCAAGAGTGGGGCGGGCAAACCCAGCCTGACGCTATCGTCGGCAACCTCGTAACCTTCGGCTGCGCCACCTCTTCGCTGGTCGAACGAACCAAGCGCTGGGTTCTTGCCAACACTACGCCTGATAAAATCTTGGCAAACGAATGGCTCTTTATGGCTTACCACGCCTTCGACTTTTTCTTTGCCGTCGATGACTTGCCCGATTTGCAGCGCTTTCGCCAGGCGACCATCGAGAATATCGTGACATGCGCCCTCGCCGCGCCGGAAAACCAGTTCGATACGGTCTTTTCTTTCGCCCCGACGCCGGACTCGCTGATTGCTAACGCGCTTCCAAATGGATTTATCGACCGCTGTCTGGATGTGCTGGAAAATGCGCAACACGAGGACGGCCACTGGGTTGATCAACATAATCTCCAGCAGTGGTATCCCATGACCACGATCAACGTGCTGCTGGCGCTGCGTCGATATGGCCGCCTCTGACCCTCCAACATTGTCTTTGGCGCTATACTATATTTGCGCCGTGTGAGTCTCAGCGCACTAAATTGGAGTGGTTGCGTTGGCCATTGATTACATCATTGCATACGACTGCAAGCCCAAGCAGGCCCTGTCCACCGCCGGCATTCTTGAGCGTCTTAAAGAACGTGAACGCGCAAGAGAAGTGATAGAGTGGTTTCGCTCCGCCGGAGATGATCGGCCGCCTGACCAAATGGGCTTCGAATTCAGCCAAAGTACGCCGCAAACTTCAGGCGAGAAACAGCTTATCGTGGTGCAAGATCTGCTGGATCACGCCGCCGTGCTTGACGACTACGCTGAAACCTGCCGTGGCTGCCCGGCGAACGTGACGGGCAGTCCCTATGGCTGCATCGGCTTCATCAATTATCCGATCAGCGCGCTTGCCGAGACCTGGCTGCTGGAGCGGTTGCCGGTGCCCGACGAGCCGGTCGTCTGGCTGCTATTGAGACAGGGCATCAGAACGCTCGGATATGATGGCTCATCGGTAAAGACATTGCGCGCTGCCGATGGTAACGCTGGGGGCAAGGGGCGCACATACTTCGAATTGCCCAACGCGCCACAACGCCGGCTGGGTGAACTGCAAGTTGATTCGGATCAAATCCTTGAGATGGTATTCGGAGTCGGCGATCTTATCATTCCAAATCACGCTGGCATTTTGCTGCTGTTTTTTAATGTCATCGAGCGCGATCTCGAAGCGGAAGTGATACAGGAAATCTCTTCATTCGATTTCGCTGCCCGTGAGACGGTGGCATTTCAAATGACCTTGCCGACCGAGTACGATGCCTGTATAGGCGAGTTTATCGCCTTTTTTCATGCGCTGTATACGTCTTGGAAACTCAACATGCCGCTCTACATCGACGCCTGATTGAGCCGGAAGGGGATACCGAACTTCAAATGGAGCAGAGCGAGAGAGCTATCGCCTATATTGTAACGATTCCGGAAGCGCAGGCGGCCGGTGATCTGCTGCGCGCATATCGTCGCGCGGCCGACCCAATGACCGGTGACGTCGACCACATCATGAAAATTCACAGCCTGAATCCAGCATCTCTGATCGATCATCAGCACCTTTACAAAACCTTGATGTATGGCGAATCACCCCTGTCGCGAGCGCAGCGCGAGATGATCGGCGTTGTCGTCTCCGCCATTAACCGCTGCGAATACTGACTGCGCCACCACGCGCGCAACCTCCGTCAGTTGACCGGAGATCACGATTTCACCAGCAGCATTGAGACCGACTATGGCACGGCTGATCTTTCTGCGGCGGACCGGGCAATGCTAGACTACACATCGAAACTCACTCGTACGCCCTGGGATATGGCGGCGGAAGACGTCGAAAAACTGCGGGCTGCCGGCTTTGACGACCGCGCCATACTTGATATCGTGCAAGTCGTCGCCTATTACGCCTATGTCAATCGAATTGCCGATGGCCTGGGAGTCGCGCTTGAGCCTTACTGGTCGGAAGGAAAGGAAGATTACGACTAGCCGCCTCGGGTCGCCAAAGCGAGCAAGACGAGCACGATCAGAATGATGCCTATTGCCGCCAGGGCGTAAAGCTTCCCAAACAGCTTGCGCGCGTCAGATCCTTCCTTGAATATGTCAGCCAGTTTCAATGCGCGCGCTTCTGTAATCTATACTTCCCGCATATGCATAGCATAGTGCCTTAGTCCTAAGCTGCCAAGCACCTGCAAATTCTTCTGTCAATCGCTACAATTGGGGCATGCGAAACAAAACATCTCGACTTCAGTCATTACTGCCAGTTGACTTCACTGGCTACTTGGCTGTCGTCAAACGGGACTGCGCTACCTGCCAACTGATTGAACCAGCTTTGCGCGAAATGAGCCAGGGGCTCAGTCTGCTCATCTATTCCCAAGATGACCCGACCTTTCCGAGCAGCATCGCCGCTGTCCGCGACGACACCGAGCTTGAATTGTCGTATCACCTGGATATCGAAATTGTACCGACTCTGATGCAGGTGAAAGCGGGTAACGAGACAAGAAGATCAGTCGGCTGGCAGCGCGATGAGTGGCGCCGGCTGACGGGCTTGCCAGCGCTAGGCGAGGGCTCGCCGGCTTTCAGCCCCGGCTGCGGCTCGAAGTCCGTGGATCCCGGCATGCCGGAAAAACTGGCATATAAGTTCGGCGATACACGTTTGCAGGCGCGCCGAATTGACGTAGCCGCCCAGCAAGATGAGCACGAGCTTGCCTTCGAGCGTGGCTGGTCCGATGGCCTTCCAGTCGTACCTCCCACTGAAGAGCGCGTCCTGAAAATGCTTGCCGGCACAACGCGTTCGCCCGACGAGATCATCGGCATCATCCCGCCCGATAATGTCCCCTGTACCATTGAAAAAGTTGCCATCAATGCCGTAATGGCTGGCTGCAAACCGGAGTATCTTCCAGTAGTGCTGGCAGCGGTCGAAGCCGCTTGTCGCTATGAATTCTGTATGCACGGCGTTCTCGCTACCACCTACTTCGTCGGTCCGATCATCATCGTCAACGGTCCGATTCGCGATGAGATCGGCATGAATTGGAGCCACAATGTACTGGGGCAGGGCAACCGCGCAAACTCCACGATCGGGCGCGCATTACAGTTGGTCGTCCGCAATGTCGGCGGGGGGCGGCCCGGTGGCGTCGACCGCGCCGCGCTCGGGCAACCCGGTAAAATTGGATTCTGCATTCCCGAACGCGAGCATGACTCATACTGGGAACCGTTGTCGGTCGAACGTGGATTCAGCCCGGAGGAGTCGACTGTGACGCTTTTCGCCGGCGGCGGCGTACACCCCATTGGCGATCAGAAGTCGCGCAATGCCGAGTCCTTGACACGAAGTCTGGCCTTGTCCATCCGCACCGTTTATCACGCCAAGATCTATGGCGCGGCCGATGCGCTCCTGGTTATCTCGCCGGAGCATATGCGTGTGTTCCGTGAGACCGGTTGGAGCAAGTCGCGCTTTCGTAATCAACTCGCGAAACACCTGACAGTCGACGGCAATGACCTGTTGGCCGGTAAAGACGGCATTGCCGAGGGGATGCCCGATCGCTTCGCCGATAAGCGCCTGAGCAAGTTTCGTCCGGGAGGCCTGCTGATAGTACATGCCGGCGGCGCGGCCGGTATGTGGTCGGCAATTGTCACCGGCTGGGGACACAGCGGTTCCCGCGGCAGCGTACCCGTCACTGTGCCAATCAATTCATAGATAGACACTTAGACACGAAAGGAAGTGCCAAAATGCGACTGCTAGACCCAACATCTGAACGCGAGCCGGCGATCCGAGAATGCTTGCCACGCCCGCAATCCCTTGCGAACAAGCGTATCGCACTACTGGACATATCCAAGCCAAAGGGCGACGTCTTTCTTGACCGGCTCGCCGACCAGCTCGCCAGCATGGGCATTGAGACACGGCGCTATCAGAAACCGACCTTCGCCCGCGTCGCCCCCGTCGACCTGAAACATCAGATAGTCAGCGAATGTGATCTCGTGATCGAAGCTTTAGCTGATTGAGGCTCATGCACGTCGTGCAGTGTGCACGACATCACTGACCTCGAATCCCGCGGGATTCCCGGCATGTTCGTCGCTTCAAGCGAATTCGTCGATGCGGCTGACACACAAGGCGCCGCGCTTGGCTTTGACCCGGCAGTTTGCTACGTGCCGCACCCTATCCAAGACCGCAGCGATGAGGAAATCCGCGCGATAGCCGACGCCGCGTTTGAGGGCATCCTGGCGCAAATTGTCGCGCCCTAGAGAGCTGAAAAATTATTCGTAGCGGCTGATTACCACCGTCGTATTATGACCGCCGAAGCCGAATGAATTGCTCAGCACATGCTGCATCGGCTTTTCGACGCCGACATTCGGCGTGTAATCCAGGTCGCATTCCGGATCCGCCGTCTCGAGGTTTATCGTCGGTGGAATGAAGTTATCCCGCAGCGCCTTAACCGAGAATATGGCCTCGGCCGCTGCCGTCGCTCCCAGGATATGACCGGTCATCGACTTGGTTGAACTGATGGGAATATTGTAGGCTTCTTCGCCCAGCGCCTGCTTGATGGCAAGCGTCTCACTTTTGTCGTTGAGCTGTGTCGCCGTGCCATGCGCGTTAATATAGCTGATTTCTTTCGTGCTGATGTCAGCTTCCTTCAGCGCGCGCCGCATGGCTTCGGCCGCATCCACGCCATCCGGATTAGGCGCCGTCACATGAAACGCGTCCGATGTGTGCCCATAACCCGTCAACTCGGCATATATCCGTACGCCGCGCGCCCTGGCATGTTCGAGGTCTTCCAAGATCATCAAGGCAGCGCCTTCCGCCGCGACAAAGCCATCGCGGGTGGCGTCAAACGGACGCGATGCCTTTTCCGGCACGTCCTCGGTATTCGTCAAGACTTTCATATTGTTGAAGCCGCTGATCACCATCGGCATGATGCAAGCTTCACTGCCGCCGGCGACCATCACCTTGGCCCGTCCCATCCGTATTAGATCGGCCGCGTCGCCGAGGGAATTGTTGCTGGTCGCGCAAGCCGCCGTGATATTGTAATTGGGACCTTTCAAGCCGTAATGCATCGACACCCGCGAACTGATGCCATCATGCAGCAGAGCCGGTACAATGACCGGGCTTACTCCTTTATGCCCCCTAGCTTGAAAGCCCTGCAGCGCCTGCACAACCGTGACGATTCCGCCGATTCCCGAACCCACGACGACGCCGACGTCGTACTTGTTGTCATCGGTGATTTCGATATCGGCATCATTCAGCGCCTCTTCCGCCGCGACCAGCGCCAGCATCTGCGCTCGATCCATCCGCCGCATTTCGCGCCGTCCAAACTTGGCCTGCAGGTCAAGGTCCTTGACTTCGCCCGCCACCCGGTTCTCGACCAACTCAGCGTCAAACAGGCTGATCCAGTCGATTCCCGACTTGCCGGCGCGGATATTCGCCCAGGATTCATCCACGTTGTTTCCGACCGGACAGACTAGCCCCATTCCGGTGATGACTACGCGTTTTTCCGGCATTCAAGTGCTTCCGTAATTGTTGCTTTTACGCCTGATAATGCACGTGATTATAACCACTGCGCGGCCGGATTAGAACTGTCGGTCGCCGCTGTTCTCGTCATTCGACAGCTCCTCCAGCAATGCGTCCTTTATTTCTTTGGGAATCAGATAATAGGGCAGGTCCAGCAAGGCGCCTTGCAGGGCCCAGAGCATATTCATGCTGACCGGATAACGCTCTCTCAGCCGCTGGAAAACCGTGACCGCGCCCAATTCTTCGATTTGCTCTCGCGACGAAATGCCGACTCCAAGCAGTTTCTCCGCGGACACCGCGCCTATATTCTTGAGTGACTGAAGCTGGTTAAGTCTGTCGTCCACGCCTGTCGCAACACAACACTGATCACGCTTGTTCTGGGCCCGCCACCGCGATGACCATGTCTTTGGCGCTCAAGTAACGCTCCGCCGCCGCCAACAGGTCCTCGCGGGTAATCTGCGCGATCATGTCTTCATAATTCAAAAGATAGTCGAGTCCCAGATCGAAGCTCTCCATGCTGTGGATATGTGATGCAATGCCTTCGTTGCTCTCAAGGCGCAAGGGCATCCGTCCGCTGAAATAGCTCTGATTGTCGGACAAGTCGTCGTCTGAAACCAGTTCGGTCGTCAGTCGCTCAATCTCCTCCAGGATGGACCCAATCGCCAAGTCCACATTCTCCGGATTGACCCCCGCGCTCACAGTCCAGGGTTCCGGTCCATGCCCGCCTCCGAGGCGACTATACGCATAGTACGCCAAACCCTTCTCCTCGCGAACGCTCTTGCCGATCCGCCCCATCATGCCAAACTCGCCCAAGACACTGTTCGCCAGCTGCGCCGCTAGGAAGTCCTCCGCCTTGCGCGCGGGCCCGACGATACCCATGCTGATGTCCGACTGCGTCTTGCCCGGCACATAGATCATCTGCCGATCGCCGTTTTGATGTGGCGTCGGGGCGGCGACGCGACGCACGGCGGGTTGCTCTGCGCACTCCCAATCGCCAAAGACTTCGCTAAGCAATCCTGCCGCCTCATCAATGTCTACTGCGCCAACGATCACCAAGATCATGCCCTGCGGGCCAAATTGCTGATGATGAAAAGACCCTAAGTCTTCTATTGCGATGCCGGCGATGCTCTCTTCGCTGCCAAAAGTGCCATAGTGATAGGGATGGCCTTCCGGGAAGAGTGCCTCTCGCATGGCTTTCGCCGCCCGATAACGCGTGTCGAATTGACTGTACTGCAGCCAGGTCAAGCGTTCGCCACGCAGCCTTTCGACATGTTCTCCCGGAAATACGGGATTGCGCAGCGCATCGTTGGCGACGTCTATCAATATCGACAAATCTTCCGCCAATGCCTTGCCGGAAAAGCCAACCTTGTGCATGTGCCCGCGGAAACTCAGTTCGGCGCCGATATCTTCCAGCGCGCTATGAATCGCATCGAAGTCACGACTTGCCGTGCCGGTCATCAACGCGCTGGCGACGAAGGACGCCAATCCACTCTGCGCGGGCGATTCATAAATGCCCCCGGCGTGAATCGAGCCCATCACATTGACCGATTGCACAGCTGCGTTTCGATAAACGAGAAGCGTGATGCCGTTCTCAAGTTCCGCTCGCTCAATGTTGCCGGCGTTAGGAATGCTCGCCTGCCGTACTGTCATGCGGACGCAGTCTCCTCTTCCGCTTCGACAGGCTCCAACACGCCAACCACGCGCTGCTGGCTGACCAGATAAGTCCGCGCCACATCGAGTACATCGTCCGCCGTCACGCTCATCAAACGGCCGGCGTAATTATCGAACCAGCTCACATCGCCCAGGATAAACGACTGCGCCAGCCAATACGCCTGCTCGGTGACGCTCTCTGTGCTGTAGGCAAAGGCGGCCTTCGTCTGCTTCCGCGCCCGGTTCAACTCCGCCTCGCTGATGCCATCCGCTTGAAGGCGTTCTATTTCATTGAGCAGCACAGCTTCGGCTTCAGCCGGCGTCCGACCCTCGCGCAGCGTCACCAGGATGCTGTATAGATAGGGGTCGATCGTCGGCGTCAGCCAGGCGCCGACTCCTGCCGCTATCTCCGTCTTGACCAAGGCCTGATACAGGCGGCTCGTCTTGTTGTCAGCGGCGCCGCTGGACCCGCTCAATATCGCATCCAGCACCTTCAGTTTCATCCAGTCTTCGTGCGTCGCCGCTGGCGCGCGATGGCAGACCTCCAGAAAAGCGGTCTTCCCCGGACGCTCGACAACGACGCGCCGCTCGCCATGCTGAGCTGGCTCTTGCCTGACGAAAAGTTCTGGCGCATCGCTAATCGGAATAGAACCGTAAAGCCCTTCGATTTCCGCCAGCATGTCATCCGTATCGAAGGCGCCCACGGCAATTGCCGCCGCGTTGGCCGGGCAATAATGCGCGCGATAATGCGCATAAAGATCGTCGCGCGTCATCGTTCTCAAGTCGGTCTCATCGCCGATGATTTCATGGTGATAGCCATGCACCCGAAAAGCGCTGCCACGCACCCCTTCCTGCAGCCAGAACATCGGCTGATTCTCCGCCCCTTGCCGCTCGGATATGATCACCGTCCGCTCGGACTCGGTCTCGTCGGCGTCGAACTGCGCATTGACCATGCGGTCGGCTTCCGCCTGCATGGCGATGCCGATCTTGTCCGCCGGCAGCGTCTCGAAGTATTTCGTCGCGTCCATCGATGTGAAGGCGTTCCATTGCCCGCCGGCCCGGTCGATCTCGCGGTCGAGCATGCCAGCCGGGAACTGCTCCGTGCCCTTGAACATCATGTGCTCCACCCAATGCGAGATGCCGGTCACCCCCGTCGGCTCGTTGCGGCTGCCCACGCGATAAGCCAGCCACCAGCTTATCACCGGTGCGCTGTGCACTTCTTTGAGTAGGACTGTCAGGCCGTTGGGGAGAGTGTGCTGGGTGAGGTTTGTCACTTCTTCACCTTTTGTTGGCGCTTACTTGCTAAAGTCTGGAGACTCAAGCCGCAGATTATAGCATAGGCCGTTCACCCCCGCAGCTTCCGCTCCAACACCCGCGCTCCCTCATCCAAACTCGCCACCCACTCGCCAACCGTCTCCACCGCCCGGTGCATCCCAACCGTCGGCCGCGCATGACCCACCCCCGTCAGCTTGACGATGTACTGCCCCGCCTCAGCGCGCGGCGAAAGCGAGAGCAGGGCATGTTGCTCGATCGTGGGCTCCTCGACTACGACCTCGAAAACCACAGTGTTTCGTCTCGGGTTGGCGTATGCTTGCATAATCGCGATACGCGCATCGCCGGAGGCCAGCTTCATCGTCTCGAACCGTTCGACAATCTCCTCCGCGTTCAAAGGCGACTGCAAAAACAAGTGCGGCATGTCCAACTCCTTGATCACCGGCGGATGCGGCGCCGGCGCGTCGTTGCGCTCATAACAGAAGAAGTGCCCGCGCCGGCCTTCCCGATAGCCCTTGAGCTCGTACTTCGTCTGCGTGCGCCCGGCGATCTCGTTCACCCACGGCGCGTCAAATCGATTCGATAGCCCAGGCGTTTGCGAAAAGGCAGCATGCGCCATTTCGGCATAGTCTCGCACATCCGTCGCCAGATGCAATTGGCCGCCAATCACCAATCGGCTCGTCAGCAGATCAACCGTCTCTCGCTTGATCAATCGCCGCCGCCGGTGCTTCTTCTTGAACCAGGGGTCGGGATTGTTGATGTGAAAGGCGCGCACAGTCTCAGGCTCAAGCAAATGCGCCAAGGCCGTCTCCGCCCGCCCATGGATTGGACGCGCATTTTCCAGTGCTAGTTTGTCGATCTTGGCTTCCGCCTTGTGCATTGACCGGCTCGATATCTCAAAGCCTATCACATTGCAGTCGGGATTCGTCTCCGCCAGATGCGCCAAAAAATCGCCATTGCCAAAGCCAATCTCAACGATCAATGGACCGACTTGCGGAAAGAGCAACTCCTGCCGCAAGGGCCAATCGACGGTCAAATAATTCAGCTTGCGCATCACGGCTTATACAGTTTCTTGCGGCGCATCCACGTAATTCACTCCTGTAGAGTTGGCGGGAAGCGCCTTCACTTCGCAGACTTCAGTTCAGCCCCTCCCTCATTTTGGGGGAGGGGTTTGGGGTGGGGGCTAAGACGATGCCGCGAGCGAATGTGTTCGTTTCAATGTCTCCGGCACCATGAAAAGGAAAATGCTCGCTGCCGCCAAGCCCGACCCCGCAATAAGAAATATCGCCGAATTCAACACCAGGAGGTCCGCCACCACTCCCACGACCAGCGGCGCCCCGGTATGCCCCAGATCCCCGATCAAGCGCCATACGCCGAGAAACTCTCCACGAGACTGTTCCGGCGAAAGATCCGACCCCAGTGTCATCATCGTGCCCGCGCCCAAGCCATTGCCGAAGCCGATCAGCACTGCCGCGAACAGCAAGCCCGTCCCGGTGGCCGCCAATGGCACCAGCGCCATGCCCAGCGCCTGAATGCCAAAACAAGGCACTATCGCGAATTTCCGTCCGAAGTGATCCATCAACCAGCCGGCCACCAGGAACAAGCTGAAATCGACCGCGACCGAAATACTGACGATCAAGCCGATCTGATCGACGCTCAGACCCAGAATGTCCGCCGCAAAAAGCGGTATCACTACTGTCCGCCCGGCGCGAACCATCTGGCCGAATACCTGCGCCATGCCGGCCGACGCGAGCACACGGTAATTCTTCTTTAGTACCAATAGCAGGTGCAAAGAATGCCGACCGGAAACGCTGGTATCCGCTTCTTTGCGCCCAGTTGAGCGCGTAAACAATGCCACCAGCGCCAAACCAATGACGGTGACGAGCGCCGCGCCTACGAATACCGCCCGCAGTCCCAGCAAGCCAGCGACGATTCCCCCCACCGCCGGTCCAATGAAACCTCCGAGACGATGCGTGCCGCCGAACATCGAGATCGCCTTGCCGCGCTGTCCCAGCTCAACCTGGTCGGTCACGTAAACATGTGCCGATACCGTGTACATTGACCGGCCAAACCCGGCGATCAGCCGCAGAAGCAGCACGATCCAAATCGTCCCCGCAAAAAACAGCAGGAGAATGGAAAGCGCCTTCACCAGCAAACCCATCATCATGACTTGCTTGTTGCCAAAGCGCCGCTGGAGCAAGCCGGTCGGCACATCCGCGATCAATGTGCCCAGGCCTTCGCCCGCCAAGACCAAGCCTATCACTATGTAACCGATCTCGAAGTCCGCCGCGTACAGGGGCAATATCGGCACCAACAAGCCTTGCCCCACCGTTACCATCAGCGCAGGCAAATAAAACGACAGGATCATCCCGCGCAATCCTGTCGCAGTGTCTAGCGCGTTTCGCTGTTTCCGCCCTTTAGCCATTGCTTATATCTGGTGACGAAAACCGCCGTGAGAAGTGCTTAGTCACCGCTGAATTCTCTCAACACCTGGCCCAATGCCGCAATCGCCTTGTCGATGGCCGCTTCATCGGCTCGCGTGAAATTCAGGCGCATCGTCGCTGGCCCATCGTCCGGATTAATGTAAAAGTACTTCCCCGGTACAAAGGCGACGTTCCGCTCGATTGCCTTCCAATACACTTGTTCGGCATCTATGCCGGCCGGTCCGTCCACCCAGATGAACATCCCGCCTTCGGGCTTCGTCCAACGATACTCGCGCGGGAAGTGCCGGTCCATCGCCGCCAGCATCGCTTCCTGTCGTGGACGATAGAGCTCGATGATCTTGGGCACTTGCCGCTCGATGAAACCGCCGCAGATGTATTCTGTCGCCAGCGCCTGCGCATAAGTATTGCTATGCAAATCGGCGCCTTGCTTGGCTGTGTAAAGCCACTCCCTTATCAAGGGTGGCGCGATGCAGAACCCAAGCCGCAAACCGGGCGCGAATATCTTCGACAATGTGCTGGCATACACCGTGTTCTCCGGCGCAAAGCTGTGTAGCGGCGGCAAGACCTCGCCACGGTAGCGCAGGTCGCTGTAAGGATCGTCTTCGATGATCAGGGCATTCCTCTCTTTGACGATCGCCGCAATTTCATCTCGCCGCCGAAGGGATAGCGTCCGCCCGGTCGGGTTTTGAAACGTCGCGACCAAATAAACAAACTTCACCGCATGCTGGTCCATCACCCGCTCGAGCGACTCAGGAATGATGCCATCATCATCCGTCTCAATGCTGACGTATTCCGGCGAGTAACTGCTGAAGGCCGATATAGCGCCCAGATAACTCGGTGATTCCAGCGCGATGACGTCACCCGGACTAATCAGAATCTTGCCCAGGGTGTCCAGCACGCTCTGCGATCCATTGAAGACCAGCAGTTGCTCAGAGTCTGCTTCAACGCCTTTCTGCGCCAGGAAGCCAACCAATGCCTCGCGAAACGGCGCGAACCCCTCGGTCAAATCATATTGCAGCGCCGCCGCCCCATATCGATCCAAGACATTCTCATTAATGCGATACAGCTCCTCAATGGGAAAACTCTCCGGCGCCGGTATGCCGCCGGCCAGCGAAATCATGCCCGGCTGCCCCAAAGCCCTCAATATCTCGCGAATCGGATTCCGCTGCATGCCGCTTGTGCGTTGGCTCAACAATTGCTCAAATGGCTCGCTCAAGGTTCACCCATCCCATACAAAAAAGCCGCCGAAACCGCGCCAGTTTCGGCCGCTAACAGTCGATTAGATCAAGATTCTAAACTATCCGAGGTAGTCGCGCAAATTGTGCGCCAACTGTGGATGCCGCAGGCGCCGCAGGGCTTCCTTTTCCAACTGCCTTATCCGCTCTCGGCTCAAGCCAAACTTGTTGGCGATCTCTTCCAACGTATGTGGCTCGCCACCGCCCAGGCCGAATCGCAGCCTCAAAATATGGCTCTGCCGCGGTGTCAACTCCGCCAGCACTTCTTCGATCGCTTCTTCAAGCAGATTCTGCGTCGCTGATTCGACCGGGCTGACCGAGTCCTGATCTTCGATGAAATCCCCGAATTCGCTATCGCCGTCATCGCCGACCGGGCGCTCCAGCGCGATCGCATGCTGGCTCGCGTCCATCATCGCCCTGACCGCATCCGCCGCCACTTCCATTGCCGAGGCGATCTCCTCCGCCGTCGGCCGCCGTCCGAGCGTCTGCTCCAAATCCTGCGCCGCCCGGTACATCTGCCGGATGCGTTCCGTCATGTGCAGGGGAATGCGGATCGTGCGGGTCTTCTGCGCCAGGGCGCGCGTTATCGCCTGCCGTATCCACCATGTCGCATAAGTGCTAAAGCGATTGCCTCGTGAATAGTCGTACTTGTCCACCGCCCGCATCAGACCGACATTGCCCTCTTGAATCAAGTCCGGGAAGGGCAGACCCTGGCCCATGTATCGCTTGGCAATGCTGACGACCAGCCGCGTATTCGCTCGCCCCAAGTGCTCCCGCGCGCATTGACCATCGAAGATCATCCGCCGTAGATGCCGGCGCCAGCGCGCGCTCTTCTTCATCACATCGGGATTCTCCAGATGCCGGCGCGCCTTGAATCCGCGCTCGATTCGCTTTGCCAGGTCGATCTCATCCGTAGCCGTCAACAGCGGTTCTTGCGCCATCTGCCGAAAATAAAGTCCGACGGGGTCGTCGGACGAAATAGCGCTCAGATCTGCAACGATTTTCCTCGGTATCGAGTCGCGGCTGTCAAACTCTTGCTCGATAAACTCGCCGGCCGCCCTCGATTGCGAACTGTCAGTTTCTCTGCGCAGCTCAATGCCGAGCTCATTTAATTCGTATAAGAGGTTGCGCAGGGCGACTCGGTCATCACCGTCATCGTCAAGCGCTTCCATAATCTGTTCATAAGTTACATAACCACGTTTATCTGCCAGTTCTACAAGTACTTGTATCACGGCGTCCCTCTACTTATTGGATGAATAAGACTAAGTGAATTTTTGCGCCGATGCAGAGCCACTATGTGACCTCTATTTTGTGCGAATTTCGCTAGCCTTGTCAACTGACAAAATCTGCCAAATCACTCCAATTCCATTCATGAATTCTGACTAAATCCTAATGCGCGTCTGAACGCTGCGTTATGAGCCGGAGCGACGAAAATCGAAAGATCTAAACGGTGTCGCTGGGCCCCGGCCCGGCCGAGCGAACCTATCGCCGCAATATCCTGTTGACAATCCCAAACCAGAACGGCGCCCCTTGTGCCGCCGCGATGACCGTCGCCGCGATGCCGAGAAACTTCCCCCCCAGCAAGCTAAGCCAGCTTTCCGGATTATTGTCCGGGAAGTAATTCCACAGATTGTTTGGGTCGCTCCGGGCAGACGGCTGATCGGCGACATTCTGGAATGTCCAGCCGAACGGTAAGCTTAAGTCCTGGATGTCCTGCAGTTGATGGGCGATCTCCGCTCCCGTTCCAACTGCATCCTCGATCGGGCTCGCGCTTTCCACTTGATTCGCTCTGAACTCGTCGTCCTTGGCGCCAACTGCACCGTCGATCTGCGACTGCAATTCGCCACTCTGCACCGACTGGCTCAGCTCGCTGCTTATCGCCTGTCGCTGCGCCGGATCTTCCCAAAGCGATCGCGCAATATTGACCGTGTCTATATTCAGAACAAGCGCAAACGCCAGCGCCACGAAGACCGACAGTCCCTTCATACGCGCCGCATAGGCCGCGCTCGCCCGCTGCATCGAATTGTTGAACCAGGTCTCCAGATTGCTGCGGGCCGCTTCCATGCTCTCGGCGCTGTACATAACCGTCGACAAGGCACTGCGCAAGTTCGGATTCTCGATCTGTTTTATGCCCGCCAGGAATGTGACATTGTTCGTCGGTTCCAGGCCAAGCAAACTTACTTCTTCATCAATCTGGTTGACGATGTCAGTGAGCGCATTCCGATAGCGCCGGTCCTGGACGTATTGCAGCGAGTTTCGCAACTCTTTCATACCTTGACCGGTCGTGACAATCCGGTTGGCCATCACGCGCAGACCGCGCCGCTCCGGACCCGCCGGCATGCCATCGATTACATTGAGCAGCGAACCGAACATCTGCTGGTCGGATTCCGCCTTGATCGTGTTCAGCACCACATCGACGAAAGTCCGGGGATCGATCCAGTCGACCGAGCCGATTGAGCTATTGACGACCTTTTCCGCCTCTTCCCTTGAAATGCGCTGGCTCGGCGCGATCGGGTCCGCCTTGACCAACTGGATCAAAGGATGGGTATATACCTTGGCCCGTATTACCGGGTCCTCGATGATTTGATTGATGGAATTGCGCAGGTTCTTCGCGCGTAGCTTGGCCGCGCGGGCAATCAGTGAGTTTACTTCGGTCACCACGATGCTAAGCAACGTGAAGACAAATACGACCCCCCCGATGACCTGCAAAATTGCAGCCAAGCTTGATCCCTTTCAAAGCCCGGATAAGCCCTGCGGAACACACTGCAATCAGTATAGTCGAAGCGCTGCTTACCGCAAGCTAAAGGCTGATGCTTGGCGCCATCGCAGTGGGGGAGGGGCGCAGCGGCCAACTGGTCGCAGGGAGTCGCACCTCGGACGGCGCTAACAGCGGCACAGATGTATTGACAGGCGTCGCTGTATCGGTAGGCGTCGCTGTGTCGCTCGGTATGGCTGTAGCGGTCGGTCTGGGCGTGGGGTTCAAGGCGCGGATGATGTCCCGATGCATATAGACGCGTTCGAGCCGGCGCGTCAGCATGTTTTGATCGATCAGATACCATTCGGAATCCGGCAGCATCGTAATCACACAGACCGTCTCGCCTTCACGCAAACCCTCAATAATCCTGCTGCTCGTGCTGGGTCCGGCCCTGACAATTGCTATCGGAACCCGCACAACGAATTCCTGGCAGGGTGGCACCGGCGTGAAGCTGGGCAATGGCGTCGGCGCATTCAGCACGATCTCCTCAATG
>JAPOYU010000013.1 GCA_026706395.1 Chloroflexota bacterium | reverse complement strand
GAATACATGTACATGGTTTTCCTCCAGTTTTTTGGCGTCGCTGAGCAGGGTGGTCCTTTTTTTTCTACCCCATCCCCCGGCCCCTTCCCCGATAAATCAGGGAAGGGGAGCGCTGATAGCGGGGTTGGGATGCGTGGGCAGGGAGGGTGTTTTGGTCGGGATCTTGAGTTGTTCTTTGACGAGGTGGAAGTCGTCATCGTGTTGGTCGAGGCTGTAGTTGGTTGGCATGGTGGTGGTCCTTTTTTCCGTGTGTTCTATGGTCACGTTAGCACAGATGTGCCGGTCATACGTGAACATTTGTTCTCGTATTGGGATTTTCATACTGTTTTCTTATGATTTTCGGATTCGGAGGTTGTGAATTATGAGGGCATATAATTGTTTTCACCGCAGCCCCGCCGAGTTGAATCGCTGGGACGCTGTGGTATATTCAGGCGAAATTGCGCCTGATGACAAAGGGAGTCGAAATGCCCAGCTTAAACGAGATCGGACGCCTGCCCGACCCGGCCGACAATTGCGCCATCGCGGTTCGCGACCTGGCGGCCGGCACAATGGTGGGCGCCGGCGGACGGACCTTTGCGCTCTCGCACACAGTGCTTGAGGGCCATCGCTTTGCGATCCAGCCGATTCCGCCCGGAACGGAACTGACGTCTTGGGGTCAGCGCTTCGGCATCGCAAGCCGCGCCATTGCGCCCGGCGACTACGTGATGAACGAAGGCGTGCAAGTTGAGCTGGCGCGCCGGGATCTTGATTTCACGCTGCCGGCGCAGCCAAACTTCGACAACAGGATAACTCCTTACCGCTTCGACGAAGCGAGTTTTGTCGCGGCGCCCGCCTTGCCGAGGCATCGCGAGATGCGCCATTTCCTGGGCTATCCGCGCGCCGGCGGGCGTGGCGTCGGCAGTCGAAATATGATTGTCATCCTGGGCACATCGTCTTTGGTCGCGGGCTTCGTGCGGACCATCGCGGGTTTGACAGCGCCGCTGGCGGCTGACTTCCCGAATGTGGATGGCATTGTCCCGGTGGCGCATACCGAAGGCGGTCATCGCAATCCCAACAATCGCGAGCTGCTTTTGCGCACGCTGGCCGGTTTCATCGTCCATCCCAATGTCGGCGCGGTGGTCGCTGTCGATTATGGCGCCGATGCCATCAGCAATGAGGATTTGCTGACGTACTTGCTTGACAAGGGCTATCCCCTGGACGCTGTGCTTCACCGATTCCATTCGCTCTCGCCCAACTTTGACGCTGATGTCGCCTGGTTCAAGGATCTGTTCGCCGAGTGGCTGCCCCGTGTGAACCGCTTTGAGCGCTGCCCGCAGCCATTGAGCGAGTTGAAGATCGCGCTGCAATGCGGCGGCTCGGACGCCTTCTCCGGCATCAGCGGCAATCCGCTGGCGGCTTGGGTGGCCAAGGAAGTGATACGCTATGGCGGCGCGGCCAACCTCGCGGAGACGGACGAATTAATCGGTTCGGAAGCGTATGTCTTGGACAAGGTGGAGCGGATCGAGACCGCCCGCAAGTTTCTGGCTGCGGTGGAACGCTTCAAAGAGTGGGTCGGCTGGCATGGGCAGACCGCCGAAGGCAACACCTCCGGCGGCAACAAATACCGCGGCTTGTACAATATCAATCTCAAATCGCTGGGCGCGGCGGCCAAGCGGCATCCCGATGTTCCCCTCCACGATGTGATCGAATACAGCCAGCGCATGACCGGGGGCGGCTTTTATTTCATGGACAGCCCGGGCAATGACCTTGAAAGCATCGCCGGCCAGGTCGCCAGCGGCTGCAACATGATCTTCTTCGTCACGGGCAATGGCTCGATCACGAATTTCCCCTTCGTGCCGACCATCAAGTTCGTGACGACTACGGTCCGCTTTGAGCTGCTCAAGAATGACATGGACGTCAACGCCGGCGAATATCTCGATGGCGCGCCGCTGGACGAGCTCGGCGCCCGTACGCTCGACCTGACCGTCGATGTCGCTGGCGGCCGGCTATCGGTTGGAGAAAGGGCCGGGCACCATCAGGTGCAGATCTGGCGCGACTGGCAGCACAGCCGCCCGGCGAAGATCACCTTGATGGATCAGCGGACCTACTCCGGTGATCCGCAGCCCATCCCGGGGGATGTCGCGGTACCGCCGCTGCAAGTGCCGGTCTACCAGACCGAGCGCGGGCCGACAACCGAGCGGATCGCCCTCGTCATGCCAACCAGCCTGTGCTCCGGGCAGATCGCCAGGATGACTGTCGATGCCCTCAATGCGGGCGATCTTTGCCGCGCCCATGGCCTGACGCGCTTCGCCACGCTTGTGCATACGGAGGGCTGTGGCGGCACCGTCGTGCCGGAATACAAGGACATGCAGATCGGCTACTTGCAGCATCCCAAGCTGCGGCATGTCTTGCTGCTTGAGCACGGCTGCGAGATCACCCACAACAGTTACTTCCGTCAGCTGATGGCCGAGCGCGGGCTGGAGCCGGATCAATTCGGCTGGGCCAGCATTCAACTTGATGGCGGCATCGACGCCGTCATGCTGAAAATGCAGCGCTGGTTCAGCGATCGACTGCGGCAGGACAGGCCGCCGGAGCGAACAATAGCGGGCATGGAGGCGCTGCGCCTCGGTCTGCTGACGCAAGGCGATCCGCCCGATTTTGTGGCGCGGGGGCTGGCGCGCCTATGCAAGATCATCGTCAGGGGCGGCGGCACGGTTGTCATCTCGGACAAAGACCCCGCCTTCTTGTCATTGTTTTCCGAGGCATTGCAGCTGCCTGAAGAACCGGAACCGACGCTGGGTTACGGTCAGATGGCGAAGCGGGCCGGCTTTCATATTATGTCGAACCCCCGCGGGCATTGGGGCGAAACCCTGGCCGGCCTGGGCGCGAGCGGCGTTGAAATCATGCTCGGCGCTATCGACGGCTATCCCCTGGCCGGGCATCCGCTGGTGCCGGTCCTCCAGATAGGCAGCGGAGCGGGGGCGACTGACGACTTTGACGCGATCGCAATGGAAGGCGATGACGTCGCCTCCGATCTGCTTGAGCTGCTCGTGTCGGCGCTCAAAGGCGAACACATCGCCCGCCATCAACTGACCGGTACGGAAGACTTCCAGGTGACGCGGGGCCTGCTCGGCGTGTCGTTCTGAGTTATGTCGGGGAGACTATGCGAGCAAGTCTAACCGCGGCGCAGGGCCAGGTCCTGCCAAAAGGCCACGATCCGCTCAATCAAGATCGCTTCGCTGACATAGGTCGCGTCGAACTCGACCAGGTCCGGCACTTCGCGGATTTTCCATTCCCGCTGCAATTCGCCGATGGCGCGGGCCCGTTCGCCGGGGTCGTGATAGCGCGCGCCCAGCATCAGATGAATGCGCCGCAGTATGGAATCAAGGGAGGCGACCAGGCAGATGATCACGCCGTTCCGCTGCAATTCCGCCAGGCGCCCGCTGGTCAGCAAGGTGTGCCCGGATACGCGAATGAGGCCGCGCCGATGCAAGACGACCTCGTCCATAATCTCCGCCTCGATTGTTCTGAGATGTCGGTCGCCATAGGTTGCGCGGATATTCTCGATGTTGTCGCCCAGGCGCTCTTCCAGTTCCCGCTCGACGTCGATCAGCTCCAAGCCAAGGCGCTGGGCAAGCTGGCGCGAAAGTCGCGGTCGATTAGGTTCCACGTAGCCGGTGACGACCAGATTGAGGTCGCCGTGAAGGGCGTATTCACGGGCTGCCATTGCGCCAATCCGGGTACCATTCGCGCAGGATCGCCGGCAGTTCATCGAGCGAGCGCAGGCTGGCTCGCCAGTTCATGTTCTCCCAGCCGGGGAAGACCCGCTGAGAATTCGGCTGGATGCCGGGAATCCCGCTATCGAAGGCGCGATGGTTAATCCGCTGGACGGCGCGCATGCCCACCGCCAGGGCGCCGGCGATATCGGCTTTGGGGTTGTCCCCGATGAAGACGGTCTCTCCCGGCGCTGTGCCCATCTCGCTCAAGGCGGCCTCGAACATACGCGGATGCGGTTTGAGGTAGCCGGTGTCGGCGGCGGCCAAACGGCAATCGGGGAAATAGTCAAGCAAGCCATGCCCAGCCAACTCGGCGTCACGCAGCGCCATCGGCTGCGAAGAATTAGTGACTATGCCCAGTTTGACGCCGGCCGAAGCCAGCGCTTCCAACATGGGAAGGACATCGGGAAAGACGACCGTGCCCGGCACCACGTTCCAGTTGTAAGCGCGTATCACCTCGTCCAAATCAAGCTCGGCGGATTTGAAGCCCAAGTCCTTCAGCGCCGTGAAGAGAATGTCGGGCATATGAGGCGCGATCAGGCTCTGTCGCGCTTCCGTCCAGGCCTGCATCGTCCGTTCCTGATACAGGTCGATCAGTTGACGGGCATTAATGTTTGAGTTATTCGCCCGGCTACAGACATAGGCATGGACGCGTCTAAGACGGGGCGCTTCGAGTTCGTACCAACTTTGTTGGACGCCGCTCCAGTCGATCAAGGTGTCGTCGAAATCAAAGAGAAGTCCCTTCAGCCGGTCCGACACCGCGATCAGCCTCCGGCCTGTTTGGCGGCGCGTTTGGCTTTGCGTTCCAGCGCTTTGCGGCGGCGCTCTTCGCGCTTGGCGTCGTCTTCATTCCAGGGGGTTGGGCCATCGGACGGGGGCGGCGCGGCGGCTTTTGGCGGCGGCGCTTGCGGGGCGGCCGCGGCTTGCGCGACAGCGGGCGCTTCGGCTTCGGTTAGCGCTTCCGGCAGAGCGATGTCGTAGGCGAATGAATCGATCGCTTGCGCCGCTTTGTCCTCATAGACGTTGTAATAGTCATCGGGATCCACCGCGTCGCGCATACGCCAGACCAGGGCTGCCGCCTCCAAGCCGCCCTCGATGCACCTGTGCATGGGCCGCCAGCCGAAGCGTTCCTTGAGCGCGTCGCTGTTAATGACGATCTCCCGGTCGAGGAGCTTATCGCGGAAGGTCTTCTGCCGCAGCATGGCCAGGAAGCCATCGCCGGCGAAAGCCGCGGCGCTCAAGCCGAGGGCGTCACACAAGACTTCGACGAATTCGTCCGGACTGCGCGGGGAATCGTCAGCGGCGTTGATGATCTCTATGCCAGTCCCATCGGTTTCCGCTTCGATGAGCGACACTATGGCCGACGCCAGGTCATCTTCGTGAATCCAGGAGGCGGGCTTGGCGCCGGCCGGCAAGCGCTTCGACGCCTTGATCGATTCCGCGAGGGCCCTCGTCGCGGCGCCCTTGCCACCATATATGTAAGCGCTGCGGACGATGAATCCGTTCAAGCCGCTGTCTTTCACCAGCGCTTCCGCCGCCAGCATCGGCGCGTAATCGCCATCGCGCGCGTCGCGGTCGCCTTCTCTGGCCGGGTCGCGGCCGGCTTCATATAGATAAGCGAAGCTGAGCGAGACGATGCGCTTGATGCCGTGTTGCGCTGCGGCCGCAACTACCGCGCTGGTGAATTGAACTAACTGGTCAGCATAGTCCGCGACGTCCAAACCGGCATGTGGCGGACCGCCGTAAAACTGCGGACCGGCGTGAACGACTGCGTCAGCCTCCGTCAGTTGAAGGATGCTCAGTATCTCGCTGGCGCGGCCCAGATCCGGGTAGACGGGCAGCGCGCCAACTTGGCGCAGGGCCAAGGCGCCGTCGGCATCGCAGGCGGTCGCGGTGACCTTGTGCCCGCGCTTCAGCAGGGCGCGAACCGTCGCCAGGCCGACGTCTTCGGCGCCACCGGTGACCAGAACGTTCAATGGGTTGGTCGCTTCTGACATCGCATTGCCTCTCTCAGGCTGGGAAATCTGCCGTCATTATGCCATGAAATGATGCGAATCGGCACATTGGTTTTCCGCTACAATATAAGCAGCGATACAGGAGCTTGTCATGTCGCGCAAGCGCAAAGGCCGCAGACGCCGCCTCAATATGTACCAAGTCTTTGGCGCGCATATGCTGCTATTTCTTGGGGTGGTCATCTTATTGGTGTTGACCGCTCCCGCTAGATTATCGGATGGTTTTGCCGGGGGCGGCGTCGACGACAGCTTCAACTTGCAGTTGTTCAGCGTCTTTTCGCTTTGGGTCATCGCATTTTACCTGCACGCGGGTTTCGTCGTCCTGGCAACAGTCTACCGATTATTGCGGCGGCTGCTTTATGACCAGCCAGAGCGGGAGCGGCGGCGAGATGCAAAGATCGACCGCCTTTTGGACGAAGTCGCTGAACTGCGCGAGGCGGTGCGCGGGACCGGGCTGGTTTACGCGTCAAGCGACTCCGAGGAGCGGGCAGAGCGGCTCGGCGACGAACCAAGTCAACCAGGCGGCGAATTGGATTTCGCCGACGAAGCGGAAATCGAGGCTGGCATGCGCTTGAATTAGCGGGAGTGGTGAATTTCAACGGACATTATTTTACCCGCGAACTCCACACAAGGGGATTCACCACACAGGCACACAGGCACAGAGGGCACAGAGATTTTTTTGATAGCAACGTCGGCGTTGTCATATCAACAGAATTCACTACTCCCGGAAGCGTCGACAGCGCAACATTTAGGCCTTTCGCGCGTATAAGACGACAAGGTCAGCGAAGGAGAGCAAGATATGTCGCGAAAACTCAAGGCAAGTCCGCAGCGTTGGTTGACGGCTTCGAATCTCTTGGCAGCGCATGTGGCGTTTCATGTCCTATTTGTATTTGGATATTGGTTTTCTGTTGCTGCGAGTTTGAGCTTCTCAGGAACTGATGTCATTCAAAACCATGGGGCCATTTTGTCCGATATGCTGAGCAATCATCTGGGCCTGCTGATTATTTTGGTGATTCACACAGGCGCAGTCGCCGCCAACAAATGGTGGGGTCAACGTCAACATCGCGGGGCAAACGAGCAGTTTGATTCACTAGACGACCACATGACCGCCGAGGAAAAACTAGAGTTGCTTCTGGACGAAGTGGTGGAATTGCGCGAGGCGCTGCATGAAGGCAATGTCAACGCGCCGCCTGTCTATTCCGACTTCAGCCCGCAAGGCCGGCGCGATGACGTTCAACATGAGGAGGATGAATTGATCGAGCTCGCAGAATATCGGATGAGAGAAAGGGCGCTGCAATCGTGATGAGCCGGACGCCAAGGAGTTGGATATGGGCGGACGAAGCGAGCGGCGGCGTCAAAGGCGCGCGTATGGATGCAGATGCCGGCGTCATAGAATGGGTTGATCAACCCGGCTGCGCCTGCGGCGACGCGACCACGCGGCAGACCCTTGCGGATTTCCTGGCGAATGGTCCGCTGGAATCACCGCCGGAGGACGCGCTCGACGAGATGAGGAAGGCGCTTTCTATTGACAGTCGGCTCCCGCGTCGCTAACATACCGCATCATAGGGGCCTGTAGCTCAGTTGGGAGAGCGCCACAATGGCATTGTGGAAGTCAGGGGTTCGAGTCCCCTCAGGTCCAATTTAGGGTTGTGCCCGCGGAGGTAGCGCGAATGGAATCGGCCATACAATCAGAAGGACGCATCGCGCGCTTGGAAGGGCGGGTTGATGAAGCTTTGTCACATATGGCAACAAAGGCGGACATCGCGGAATTGCGCGGCATATTGCGGATTCTCATCGCGTTGAACATCGGTATTGCCCTTGCGATTCTGTCGATGCTTGTTGGATGGCTCCCGGCCGGCGCTTGAGCCTTTTGACGCGCGACGAGCCCGGCATTGGGGCACATTGTTTTCGTACTCTGAAAGGACTGCTCTTATCGTGGCGACACACAGACGCAGCGTTTGGGAAGATTTGCTTGAGGCGGGGCGGCGGATGCTAAAGGAACTTGATGATCTCTTTGATTCCAAGGCGCAGCAAAATCGCAAGCCGGCCCGTGTGCCCGTGCCAGTACCCAAGCGGCGCGAACGTTACGAGAACGAATAAGCATTCCTCACTCTGAGTTTATCGCGGCGCAGTTCATCCGGACTGCGCTTTTGTTTTGGCGACTCATCCAGAGCAGCTTACAGTTGCAGGGCAAGTGCTTTGCTGGCATCATGTGTCGCGGAATGGATGCCGATGAGCGGGGAGCATGGCGATGCCCGAGTTTCCGATTATTGATGGACATAACGATACTTTGTTGCGCTTTCGCCGGAACGACGATCTGGATTTGAGCGAGTTTCTGGGCGAAATGGAGGGCGGGCATATCGATCTCGCGCGGGCGCGGCGCGGCGGCTTCGCCGGCGGCTTCTTCGCCGTCTTTGTGCCCAATCCTGAACGGCGGATCGACCCTGAGAACATGCCGGATTTGAGCAAGCCCTATACATCGCCCGCGGTGGAATTCACCTTTTCGCAGGCGGCCGCCCTGGGTCAGGTTGCCGACCTCTATCGGCTGGAAGCGCTGGGGGAAGGACGGATCAAAGTCGTACGTACCGCCGACGATTTGCAGACTTGCATCGACAATGACGTTTTGGCCGCCATCCTGCATTTCGAAGGGGCGGAGGCGATAGACGAAGAGTTCGACGCGCTGGAAGTCTTTTATCAAGCCGGTTTGCGCTCGCTGGGAATCGTGTGGAGCCGTCCGACGATCTTCGCGCACGGCGTGCCGATCGCTTATCCGTCATCGCCGGATATCGGTCCCGGCTTGACCGAGGCGGGCAAGCGTCTGGTCAAACGCTGCAATGAACTCGGCATCATGATTGACCTGTCTCACATGAACGAGAAAGGCTTCTGGGATGTTGCCGCTCTCAGCGATGCGCCCTTGGTCGCCACGCACTCCAATGTCCATGCGATCTGCCCGATTTCGCGGAATCTAACCGACAAGCAATTGGACGCGATCAAGGCATCGGATGGCATGGTCGGTTTGAACTTCGCCACCGGCTTTCTCAACGAAGATGGCGCATGGGACAGCGATCGCCCGCTCGATATCATGGTGCGGCACCTGGATTACCTGGTCGAGCGCTTGGGCGAGGGGCGCGTCGGCTTGGGCTCGGATTTCGATGGCGCTCGCGTGCCGGATGCGGTTGGCGATGTTTCTAAACTGCCCAACCTCATCGCCGCGCTGCGAGAGGCCGGTTACAATGACGACCTGCTGAACAAGCTGACGCATCAGAATTGGATCCGCGTGCTGCGCGAGACCTGGGGCGCCTAAAACTTTGTCGCGCCCTAAATCGCTGTTTACAGCGATGTTAATTCATGGTAGTCTGCTGGGCACCGCAATTATTGCAGGAAAGCAGGCCTGAGATGAAAGTGAAAACGATGGGCGCCGGGGTGGCCCGCTCTTTCCTTGCATAGTCCATAGGGACTGCTTGCTTCCTTCTCCCTCGCGATTCGAGATCTTATCCAGACCACCAGTTGCAGCTTCGGCGGGCGAGCCACGGGCTCGCGTCTACTTGTGATTTTTTCGGGACTGATTAGAGAGAAACAGAGAAAGCGAATGACCGAGACCTATCAACCACATGCGATAGAAGTGAAGTGGCAGCGAAAATGGGACGAGAGCCAACTCTATCGTTCCACTGTCGATTGGGAGAAGCCCAAGCACTACGCGCTGACCATGCTGCCATATCCCTCTGGCGATTTGCACATCGGCCACTGGTTCGCCATGACGCCTTCCGATGCCCGCGCCCGCTGGATGCGCATGAAGGGTTACAACGTGCTCTTCCCGATGGGCTTTGACGCCTTTGGTTTGCCGGCGGAGCAAGCGGCCATTTCGCGCAATATCCACCCCTGGAAGTGGACTTACGCCAATATCGAGCGGATGCGCGAGCAGCTGCGCAGCATGGGCGCGATGTTCGATTGGGAGCGCGAAGCCATCTCCTGCACGCCGGAGTATTACAAGTGGTCGGAGTGGTTTTTCAAGCGCTTCTATGAGCAGGGCATCGCTTACCGCGGCTCGGCACTGGTCAACTGGTCCGAATCCCTGCAGACGGTCTTGGCGAACGAACAGGTCATTGATGGCAAGGACGAGCGCACCGGCCAGCCGGTGATACACAAGATGATGGAGCAGTGGTTCTTCGCCATCACCAAATACGCGGATGAATTGCTGGACTTCGAGGGCATGGATTGGCCCGAGTCGATCAAGATCATGCAAAGCAACTGGATCGGCCGCAGCGAAGGCGCCCGGGCGACCTTCCACACCGCCGTCGGGGGGCATCCCATCGAGATCTACACCACTCGGCCGGATACGCTGTGGGGCGCGATGTTTATGGTATTGGCGCCCGAGCACGATCTGGTCCATGTGATTACGACGGCCGAGCGACGCCGGGCTGTGGAAGCATACGTCGCGCAGACCGCGTTGGAGACGGAAATAGAGCGCATGGTGGAGGACAGGGAGAAGACGGGCGTCTTCACCGGCGCTTACGCCATCAATCCGGTCAACGATGAAAAGATCCCCATCTGGATCGCCGATTATGTCATGATCACCTATGGCACCGGCGCGATTATGGCGGTGCCGGCACACGACCAGCGCGACTTCGAATTTGCCCGCGCGCATGATTTGCCGATCAGAGTGGTGATACAGCCGGAAGGCATGCCGGAGCCGCTGATGCCGGAGGCGATGAGCGAGGCTTATGACGGGCCGGGAACGATGGTGAATTCCGACGCGATGGACGGCAGCGTCAGCACTTGGCAAAAGGGCCGCAAGAACCCGGCGATCAACCGCGTTATAGACTGGCTGGAGGCGACGGACAGGGGCGAGGAAGCGGTCAACTATCGTCTGCGCGATTGGCTGATCAGCCGGCAGCGATATTGGGGCGGTCCCATCCCGATGATGTTCGAGGCGGATGAAATCATTCCGGTTCCTGATGAAGACCTGCCGGTTCTGCTGCCGGAAGACGTCGACTTCATGCCGACCGGCAGAAGTCCGCTGACCTATCATGAGCCTTTCTTCAAGGTAAACGAGACGGTCCGGAGGGAAACCGATACGCTGGATACCTTTATGTGCTCATCCTGGTATCAGCTGCGCTACTTATCGCCGGAACTGGACACCGCGCCATTTGACGCCGAGGAAGCGGCTTATTGGCTGCCGGTCGATGTGTATACCGGCGGCGCGGAACATGCTGTCATGCACCTGCTGTACACGCGTTTCTTCACCAAGGTCCTGCGTGATATCGGCGTTTACGATGACGCTGCCGAAGCGATGCGCCGGCACGGGCGCGATCCCGACGGGGCTTTCGACGAACCGATGATCGTTTTGCGCAATCAGGGGCAGGTCCTGGGCGCCGAGCGGCAGGGCGATTTTGTCCTGTGCAGCGGCCGGCTGGTCGGCGAAAAGATGCTGGCGGAGCGGGTCGAGGCGGTCGACTGGAATCAAGTGCCGGCCGGCTTTGATGGCGTCTTCGGCGAGATCGCGCACCGTACCGAGAATGTGTTGCATGTGAATATGGCGGGGCTCACCCAATTCGTCGAGGTCTTGCCCGATGCTGAAATCATCATCCCGGATATCCCGGGCGCGAACAACGTCAACCAACTGCGGCATCACCTGGATATCCAGCGGATGTCGAAGAGCAAGGGCAATGTCGTCAATCCGGACGAGCTGGTCGCGAAGTACGGCGCTGATGTCGTGCGCTGTTACCTGATGTTCAACTTCGACTGGCAGAAAGGCGGCCCCTGGAACGAGAATAATATCAAGGGTCCGCAGGGCTGGCTGAGCGATGTCTGGGAGATTGCGCTTGCGGGCGCGCCGACTGCAACTGGCGAGGCCGCTGCCGAGCGCGATATTGAGCGGAAACTGCATCAGACCATCGCCGTGATCGATCGCGGCTTGGAGGAATTCAGCTTCAACACCGCCATAGCCGAGCAGATGAAGTTCAAGAATTCTTTCAAAGCGGCGCTGCGCGAGGGCGTGATCGGCGCTGAAATGTGGCGGGAAGTGATGCATCAGATGATTCGCTTGCTGGCGCCGTTTGCGCCCCACATCGCCGAGGAAATCTGGGCGCGGCTGGGCTGGGAATACAGCGTGCATACGCAGCCCTGGCCCGAGTATGACGCCGAGAAAGCGCGCGAAGAGATGGTTGATCTGGTGGTGATGATCAATGGCAAGCCGCGGGAGACGATCACGGTCGCGGTTGATATTGAGCGGGAGCGGGCGCAGGAGATGGCCCTGGCCAGCGGGGCGGCTCAGCGCAGCCTGGCGGGCAAGACGCCGAAGCGCACGATCTTCATTCCGGGGCGGAATGGGACGGATCCCAAGGTGAATATCGTGGTGTGATGCCCCCACCCCAAACCCCTCCCCAAAATGAGGGAGGGGCTTCGAAACCTTTGCTGATAGTGAGAAGACTCCCTTCGCCCCGCAGTGGTGTCACGCAGACACTTGACCGGCGCGAAGGGATGGGAAAATTCAGCCGCAGCCGCCGCGCAAGACTCTTCGGTAAAAGCGGCTGATATAGCCGGTCGCCCCCTCGAACTCGACCTTGTACCAGTAGCCGTTGATCTCGAAGGCGGAGACCTCGGAATTGAGCCAGACAAGGCCGATGATCTCCCCGGCCGGCTCGGCGCGGAGGAAAAGCGTCTCCACCAGTTTGATCAGGCAATCGCTCAGGGGGATGGTTTCAAAGATGGGCAGGGCGTTTTCCGCTGTCGCTGCGGCCCGCTCAAGGAGCACCACTGTGCCAATACGGTCGATCTGGCCGCAGGTCATGCCATCGCGATGATAGTGTTCCAGTTCCATGACCTTGCGCTGAAGATAGGTGGCGTCCAGGAAGACCAGCCAGCCATCATTTCGGAAGCAGACTTCGAGCCCGCCATTGACGTAGCTCCAGACATCGACCGCGTCGATGAAACCGCGCTGGACCAAGTTCGTCTTCCCAATGACGACCTCACCGACCATCTGGCATTGGGTGTTTACTGCGTAGCCAGAGACGACGACCCTGGGCGGCAGGTGAGGGCAGGTCACATCGGGCGGGCGGTAAGGTCCTTCTTCCTCTTCTATCTCAGGCTCTTCCCTGCAATTCTTGTCGTACCATACTTGTTCGGAAATGTGTAGAAAGCTGAAACCTTCCAGAACATGGCACTCGAATTGCGGTGGCGGTTGCGCTTCTGCGGCTGCAACCAGAAGGCAAAGCCAGCAAATCAGCAGCGCTACCATGCCAATTCTCTTGTTGTTCATCGTGCGCTCCCTCTGTTAAATTATTTTCATGTCACTAGTCTAGACACGGGAATGCGGCGGTCAAGCGAAACGGAGCAATAGTAGGCGAGGCGCGTATCCTCCGTAGGATTGCAGTAGGTTTCCCTTGCGGAATCAAAAACGCCCCGCCTCGAACGCTCGAAACGGGGCTTGCTGTTACTGTTGCACAGTGTTCTGCAACTCTGCGTTGCTTTGGCCGAATCAGCCGCAGCCGCCACTCAAGACTCTTCGGTAAAAGCGGCTGATATAGCCGGTCCTGCCCTCGAACTCGATCTTGTACCAGTAGCCGTTGATCTCGAAGGCGGGCACTTCGGAATTGAGCCAGACGAGGCCGATGATCTCCCCGGCCGGCGCCGCGCGCAGGTAGAGCGTCTCCACCAATATGATCAGGCAATCGCTCAGCGGGATGGCTTCAAGGATGGGCAGAGCGTTTTCCGCCGGTTGCGTCACCGGCGCGGTAGTCGGGGCTGAGCGGAGCAGCACGACCGTTCCAATACGGTCGATCCGGCCGCAGGTCATGCCATCGCGATGATAGTGCTGCAGTTCCATGACTTTGCGCTGCAGGTAGGTGGCGTCCAGGAAGACCAGCCAGCCGTCATTGCGGAAGCAGACTTCCAGCCCGCCATTGACGTAGTGCCAGACATCGACCGCGTCAATGAAGCCGCGCTGGATCAACTCCATCCGCCCAATATGCGCCTCGTCGACCATCTGGCATTGGGTTTCCTTTGCGTAGCCAGAGACGACGACTCTGGGCGGCAGGTGGGGGCAGGTCACATCGGGCGGGCGGTAAGATTCTTCTTCGACTTCTTCTTGATCATCTTCCTGCACGCCCATGCAGTTGTCTTTATACCAGCTCCACTCTGCGACAATCAGATATTGCTCGTTCAGAATATACTCGCATGTGTACTGGGCTTGCGTCGCCGGGGCTGCAATCAAAAGGCAAAGCCAGACTGCCAGCAGCGCTGCGAGGCGAAGTCTCTTCTTCGTCATGGCGCGTCTCCTTTCACAAAAACTCTCTTACGCTCGTAGTCTAAACGCGGTGATACAGCAGTCAAGCAAATTAGCTCAATAGCAGGCGAGGCGTGTATCGTCCGTAGGATTGCGGTAGGTTTCCCTTGCTGACATAAAACGCCCCGCCTCGAATTTTCCGGGCGGGGCGTCGCGGGGAGATGCGTTGGGTTCAGATGCAGCCACCGTACAAGACCCTACTGTAAAAGCGGCTGATATAGCCGATCGCCCCCTCGAACTCGACCTTGTACCAGTCGCCGCTGGTCTCGAAGACGGGCACTTCGGAATACAGCCAGACGAGGCCGATGATCTCTCCGGCCGGCTCGGCGCGGAGGAAGAGCGTTTCCGTCAGTTTGATCTGGCAATCGCTCTGCGGGAGGGCGTCGAATGTAGGCAGCGTGGCCGGCGTTTCGCTGGTGGTTGGCGTTTCAAGCGGTGCGGCTGAGCGGAGCAGCACGACCGTTCCAATGCGGTCGATCCGGCCGCAGGTCATGCCATCGCGCGTGTAATGCTGCAGTTCCATGACCATGCGCTCAAGATAGGTGGCATCCAGGAAGACCAGCCAGCCGCTATTGCGGAAACAGACTTCCAGCCCGCCATTCACATAGCTCCAGACATCGACGGCGTCGATGAAACCGCGCCGGACCAAGTCGGTCTTCCCAATGACGACCTCACCGACCATCTGGCATTGGGTTTCCTTTGCGGAGCCAAAGACGGCGACTCTGGGCGGCAAGTGGGGGCAGGTCACATCGGGCGGACTGCCCTGTGGCTCTTCGGCGTTTTTCTCTTTATCATCTGTTTCTTCGCCTGCTGCGCAAGTTTTGTAGAACCAGTTGCTGGTTTTCTCATACATTACATAGCCTCCAGCATGGACGTGTTCCCACAGGCCCTCGCAAGTGTAGCCGCGGTAGCTTTGCGCTTGGGCGGGCAGAGCGAGCAGCACAAGGCAGAGCAAGCCGAGGGCGATTGCGGTCGGCGCAAATCGTTTCGCGTTCATCTGTCCGCTCCTTTCCGCGAAATACTTATTTGCCAAGGATAAGCTGGGGAGGCGGCGCGTCAAGCGAATCGGCTTGATAGTAGGCTTGGCGCGTATCGCCCGTAGGCGAGGCGTCAGCAATCCCGATTTGAGCCTCAGGTTTGCATTTTCCGGCGCCTAAGTTATAATGCTGTCATCCGCAAATATGTGTCTTGTCAAGAAGAGGAGAATGCATCATGCAAGAAGGTGGAATGGACATCGTCGTCAAGTATTGCGCTACTTGAGGACACCAGCCTAATGCCGTCAGTTTGACGGACGAAATCCTGAACGAACGTGAAATCGAATACTTCATCAGCAGTTGGAAACTTATTCCCGGCACGGGTGGCGTATTTGATGTCTTGGTCAACGGCGAGTTGATCTTTTCAAAGCAGGAAGTGGGCCGGCACGCCGAACCCGGCGAAGTACGCGCTGGCATCATGAGGGTGCTGGAGACGGTTCGCCCGGCCGATTTCGAGTTGGCCGCGAAGTAATGAGCCATAGTTTGCGAATCTGATTCGCAATCATACAGACAAGACCAGGGCCGCCCGAAAAGAGCATGTCAGGGCGGTTTTTCTGTGCGCGAGGCTGTTGCAAAGTCTTGGCAATCTATTGTAGACTGAAGTAGTAGATACGCTGACGCGAGTTGTTAAGCGGCTCGCGCTCGGTGTGCGAAACGCAGGGTACCTAAGGAGGATGGAGAAAATGAAACGTCTTGTATTGATAGTAGTACTTGTGGTTGCTGTTTTCGCCGTAAGTGTTGGGCTTAGCGCCGCGCAGGATGGGCATATCGTGGAGCGCATTCGCGACCGCGGTGAGTTGATCTGCGGCGTGAACGCGGTATTGCCTGGTTTCGGCACGCAGAATGACGCCGGCGAATTTGAAGGCTTTGACGTCGATATCTGCCGCGCCGTCGCCGCCGCTATTCTTGGTGACGCCAACGCGATCGCCTTCCGTCCGCTGGCGGCTGCTGAACGCCCGACCGCCCTCGCCAGTGGCGAGATCGACATGCTCAGCCGCAACACCACCTGGACGCTCAGCCGCGATACCGAGTGGGGCGCCACCTTCGGTCCCACGACCTTCTACGATGGTCAAGGCATCATGGTCAAGGTTGCCTTTGGCGTGAGCACTATTGACGAGCTCGGCGAAGAGAGCATCACCATGTGCGCCACCGCCGGCACCACCACCGAGTTGAACATCACCGACAAGGCCAACGCCCTGGGCGCGGACTGGACATTGAATACATTCCCGGACTTCGATGCCATTATGGATGCCTACGAAGCGGGCGCCTGCGACGCCTTCACCAGCGATATCAGCAGTTTGGTCTCGCGTAAAGCCGTCTCGGCCGACCCGGCCGCGCACGTCATTCTGCCAGGCGCTATCAGCAAGGAGCCGCTTGGTCCCGTCAGCCCGCAGAACGACGCGAACTTCGCCGATATCATCCGCTGGGTAGTCTGGGGTCTGCTGACCGCAGAAGAGTTCGGCATCGACAGTATGAACATCGGCGACTTCATGGATAGCGACGATGCTGGCGTCGGCCGTCTGCTCGGTTTGGGCGACAATGTGGCCGGCGACTATCTCGGCATCGCCGATGACTTCATGGTGACGGTGATCACGCAGTTGGGCAACTACGGCGAGATTTTCGATCGCAACCTGGGTCCGGATACGATCTTCGGTCTGGAGCGCGGCTTCAACGACCTTTGGACGAACGGCGGTCTGATGTACGCAGCGCCCTTCCGTTAAACCGACGCTGATCGATCCAGTCGAAATCCGAACGGGGCATGTCGTCAAAGAGACGGCAGGCCCCGTTTTCGTTTGGTTAGCCCCGCCGGGAGGGCCGAGGGAACAAATATGAAACGTCTCATTCAGATATTTTCATGTCTGCTGGCGCTGGCGGTGCCGTCCCTGGCGCAGAATGACGGCGCTATTCTCCGCCGCATTCAGGAACGCGGCGAGCTGCTCTGCGGCGTGAACGCAGTGCTGCCCGGCTTCGGCGCGCAGAACGATGCGGGAGATTATGTCGGCTTCGATACCGACTTTTGCCGAGCGGTGGCCGCCGCCATCCTCGGCGACGCGAACGCGGTTGCTTTTCGCTCGCTCACTTCCGCCGAACGTCCGGTAGCTTTGGCCAGCGGCGAGGTGGATATGATCAGCCGCAACACGACCTGGACGCTCAGCCGAGATACCGAATGGGGCGCTACCTTCGCTCCTACGACCTTCTATGACGGTCAGGGCATCATGGTCAAGGTTGACTTTGGCGCGGCGTCGCTTGAAGAACTGGCTGATGAAAGCATCACCATCTGCGCCAACGCCGGCAGCACGACCGAACTCAACATCACCGATCTCATCAACAGCCTGGAAGCCGATTGGACGCTGAAGACCTTCCAGGATACCGATGCCGGTATGGATGCCTACGAAGCGGGGGCCTGCGACGCGATCACATCGGATGTGAGCCAGTTGATCTCCCGCAAAGCCACCTCGGCCGATCCCGGATCACACCTGATCCTGCCCGATGTCATCAGCAAGGAGCCCCTCGGTCCGCTCAGCCCGCAAAGCGACGCCAGCTTCGCTGATGTCATTCGCTGGACCATTTACGGCATGATTATCGCGGAGGAACTCGGCATCAACAGCATGAATATCAGCGATTACATGAGCAGCGACGATGCCGAAATCGGCCGTCTGCTGGGCCTTGGCGATAACGTGGCCGGCGGATATCTGGGTATCAAAGATGGGTTCATGGTAGACGTGATCAGTCAGTTGGGCAATTATGGCGAACTCTTCGACCGTCACTTGGGTCCGGATACGATCTTCGCCCTGGAGCGCGGCTTAAACGCCCTTTGGACGGATGGCGGTCTGCTCTATGCCGCGCCCTTCCGTTAAAGCCAGCTGGATTGGCCGGCGTGACTTCAACGAGGCCTGTCATCCGCAAGGCGACGCAGTTTGTTTCTTTTTCTGACATAAGTGATTTGCAGCTGTCTGAAGACTTTCCAGTCAGAATTTATTGGCCAAAACAGGTATTTGAAGCAAAATTTGTCAGATGCCGCTGTTTTGCTTAGAATTGATGCAGCAAACGGCTTAGTTGATCCTTAGAATATTTTGTAATGTCCTCAGAGCAACCAATGGCGTTGAAACCCCAGGGGCAACAAGAAAACTTGCTGCCAGCGGTTTTCCGCGACGGCCGCATACTGCAAGGCATCGCTCAAATCATCTTCGCCGTCATCGTCGTCATTGTGTTGAACAACTTGCAGACCCGCATCAATACCGCCCTTGAATCGACCAATCAGTCCCCAAATTTTGAATTCCTGCAGAACCGCGCCGGCTTCGATCTGGCCGATTCCGGCAGTTATTCCTCCAACGATCGGTATATTGACGCGTTTCGCGTCGGCTTCATCAATACCTTGCGGGTCGTTTTGCTCGGCCTGGTCGCGACCACCGTCCTCGGCATCATGGTCGGCATCTTTTTGCTGAGCCGCAACTTTCTAATACGCACTCTGTCCCGCTCTTATGTTGAAGTCCTGCGCAATACGCCGATTCTTCTACAGATCTTCGCCTGGTTTTACATCGTCATATTCGCCTTGCCGCCACAGCAGGAAGCTTTCGCCTTCCCGCAAGAAGGCATCCGCAGCTTGCCTCTGCTGCAATTTGGGCTATCGCTCGTCGTCATCCTGCTGATATGGCAATACAGCGGGGGGCTGCGCCGGCCCGCCTGGCGCACGGGCGTCCGGCAAGTGGGGATTGCGCTTGTGATTCTTGTCAATCTCTTCGGCATCGTGTTGGTCGGTTCGGGCAGTCCGATAGAGTTCCTTCCGGGCATCTACATCAGCATAAAGGGCGTCGCTATTTTCGAATTGATTCCGTCCTCGTATTTTGGCGTGTGGATGGTATTCGTCGTCATAGGCGTCATCGTTGCGATCTTGCTGTGGCGTTACTTCGGCTATATCACCGAATCGACCGGGCAACCGATACCCAAGACGCGCATTGCTTTGATCGCGTTCACAGGATTTGTGCTGCTGGGCTGGCTGATCATAGGCATGCGCCCGACGCCATCAATGATCGCCGTCTACGACGAGCGCGACGCCGTCGTCGAGATGCCCTATGACGATGCTTTTGAATCGGGCATGCTGACGATCGAGCAGGAACTGGAATATACGCGTCAGCCCTTGATCTTCCGTCCGCCGACCCTCGACCGCCGCGGGCGCAATGTGGAAACCGGCATCGAGATTTCGCCGTCTTATCTGGCGGTTTTCCTGGGCTTGGTGATATATACTTCCGCCTTTATCGCGGAAATCGTACGCGCGGGCATCCAAGCGGTGCCCAAAGGGCAGCTCGAGGCTTCGCGCGCGCTTGGTTTGTCTCAAGGCGACATGCTCCGGCTCGTTGTTCTGCCGCAGGCGCTGCGGGTCATCATCCCGCCGCTGGGCAATCAATTCCTGAATCTGTCGAAGAACTCCAGTTTGGCTATCGCGGTCGCCTATACCGATATCTATCAGGTGACCTTCACCATCATCAACCAGTCGGGCCAGTCGGTGACCGGCATCCTGATGGTCCTGCTCGCCTATCTTTTCATCAGCCTTAGCATTTCGCTGGTGATGAACCTGATCAATCAGCGCTTCCAATTGGTGACGAGGTAGAGGCCCGATGTCGGAACAGCCAATTGTCGATGCGAGCAAGACGATCATCAATCATGAGGACGAAGGCAGTCGTCCGCCGCCAAAGCTGGAAGTTGGTCTGGTCGGCTGGATGCGGCAAAATCTTTTTGGCTCGCCAGCTGATGTTGTCGTTACGCTACTCGCGTCATTGCTGATTCTGATTCTGGTTTTCGGCTTCTTCGACTGGTCTATCGGGACGGCCAACTGGTTCAGCATAATCAACAATCAGCGCCTGTTCATGGTGCTGTCCTTCGAGCCCATCTTCGAATGGCGCATCGCCCTGGTGGTGCTCGTCTCGGCATTGTTGACCGGCGTGAGCCTGGCAGCCTGGGCGCGCCGATCCTTGCGGATTCTCGTCGGCGTCGCTCTCGCGGCGTTCGTTTTGCTGGCGCTGCTGCCTCCGGTCATCGAAACGACAATAGCCCAGCCGAGTTCGTATTTCACTGCGGGCAATGTCGAGGTTCGGGATCGCGCTTCCACCATAAGTCCGCAACGAGATCTGGCGTTCATAGCGCAAGAGGGGGAGACGGTTTCGCTGCGTCTCGCGCTGGACGAGGTCGCAGACATCCATACATTGAGCGATCTCGCCGGCTTTTCTGACCGGGCCACAAACGCGCTGGCCAACGCGGCCCGCAACCGACTGAATCAGCAAGCGGCGACAGGCGCGACCTTCGACAAAATGGTCAGCGGCGAATTGACCGAGGGATTAGAAGAACGCACACGTCTTAACATCCGCACTTTTTCGCGCACAAACGACATGCTCGCTTCGACTGCGCAGTATGTCGGCGCCATTGGCGGGCGGCTGACGGACGGGGAAAGCCAGGTTTCCGTTTTGCGGCTTTGGCTGGGACGGCTGGAGCGCGCCGCCAGAGGCTTGGATCCACGCGAAACCACGATCCTCGACGCGCTGGGGGCGGTGGAGGATGGCACGGTCAATCTGTCAATGGGCGACAGCGTGCCGGCCGAGCTTCACGACGCGATCAGGCAGCTGACCACGGTCACGCTTGCAAGTGAGCAACTGGAAGATCTGGGCAAGCTGCTCGTGGTACAACTCTCCGAGGATTTCATCGGCGCGCCCGGCCAGAGCGATGACGCTGAAGTACTGCTCAAACCCTCGGCCCGCGAAGCCGAATTCCTTCGCGACATGTTCGTGCGGCTGCTGACGCCGCAATCGGTCCTGGAGATATACGATCTCGCTAATACGCCGATGTCAGTAGCCATCCGCGATGCCAGATCGCTCGAGATCCTGGCTGAGGGCGTCCTCCGCAGCCCGGACGATATGGTCACTTATGATATCCCGGCGGACGGCTGGTACATCCTGACGAAAGATGCTCCCGACGGCGAAGAGGGCATTGCGATTCTGGCGGTTGACGGCGTTCATCCCATCGTTGAGCGAACGCTCAGCGCCACCGAATCTCGATTCGTCCGATTGACCGACAATGACCTGGTCATCACCGAGAGCCGGCCAACGATTGACGGAAAGAATATCCCGTTCGTCGTCCTCATTGACAATCAGTTCCGCGGATTGCGCGACTTGCAGACCTATCTGGTTCACACCATACCGCCGTTCTTCCAGCAGATCGAGGCCTTGCTGCTGCCATTCTTCATCACAGTGGTATGGGGCTATTTGCTCGGGCGCGTCTACGCCCATATCATCGGCGAAAACTCGGTCTTCAAAGGCGGCAACAGTCGTCTGGTTTTGCTTGCTCTGGCGCTGAGCCCACTGCTGATTCTGTTGGCGTACTTCGCGCTGCTGGACGGCGCTGGAGCGGTCCTTGGTTTGCCGGCGGTGGTTCTCAAGCTGGCGGCTGCATTCGGCGTCGTGCTGCTGGCGCGCCGCATTGAAGCCTGGCTCAATGCCGCGAACAGCGGGGAAGAGGCCGAAGGCTCGCTCAATCGAATGCTTGTATACGGTTGGGGTATTTTCCCCTTTGTGATGTACGTGTTGTCTTCCGGGGTTGGCGGCCTTTCCGGCGGGACGCTGGGCAGTCTGGCGGGCGGATTGATCTGGCTGCTGCTGATGTATTGCATCGGCTTGAATTACAACGGCGCTTTGGGCTATGCCTTGCTGGTCGGCGGCTTTTTCGCCCAAGTGGCGCAGGCGGCGGTGATCAACCTGGTCTGGGACGGCTGGTACGGTGATCCCGTCAATTCGGTCTTGATCTGGCTGCTCATTGCGGCCCTCGGCGTGTTCCTCGGCACTCGCGGCGCCGAGCTTAGACAGAGGCTGGATGCGAATACCAAGCGCTACGGCTATCTCATCTCCTGTATCGCTTTTCTTTTTGTATTGCTGGATGCAAATGCGCTATCGCAAGCTGTGGCAGGCTCCTCGTCCTTGATAGCGGGCCTGGCGGTCGTGTTCTGGCTGGGCTGGATGTTCTTCAGCGGCGCGACCCGCTGGAGCTCCAATCGCGTTATCACCGGTCTGCTACTGCTGACCTATTTGTGGATGCAGAGTTGGACGCAGGTCGATCGCTGGTCGACGATTTATTTCATCGTCTGGCTCATAATCGGCGCGCTGGCGTTCAAGCGTGGCGAAGGCGCGCAGGAGGAAAAGCGCAAGACGGAAGCGGCGCAGGCAGGGCCGCTATTGCAGCGCTATTCCAGGGAGGGAATGCTGGCGGTCTTCGGCGCCTGGGTTGCCGCGCTGCTGATTCTGCCGAGTCTGGTCACCGGGCTGGAGGTCCAGGGCATATTAAAAACCTCGCCTGAGGAGCTGCTGCCTCTTTCAGACAAGCGGTTGTGGGGCGGTCTTATGATCACCTTGCAGTTGACCATCCTTGGCATCGGCGCGTCCTTTCCGATCGGACTGGCGCTGGCGCTGGGCCGGCGCAGCAGGCTGCCCGCCGTCAAGTATGCCTGCATCCTGTACATAGAGGTTGTGCGCGGCGTTCCTCTGATTACGCTGCTATTTTTGGCTGTGCTGTTGGTGCCTCTGGTCGATCCCACTTTGGCGAGCATCGAAAATCTGGTGCGGGCCTGGGTCGCCATAACCATGTTTAGCGCCGCTTATCTGGCGGAAAACGTCCGCGGCGGCTTGCAGTCGCTGGATATCGGCCAAACCGAGGCGGCGCAGGCTGTCGGTTTGTCAACCTGGCAGACGACCATCCACATATTGCTGCCGCAAGCGTTGCGCGCCGTTATACCCGCGCTGGTCGGTCAGTTTATCTCACTGTTCAAAGATACATCGCTGGTCTCTATCATCGGCTTGGCGGATATCACGGGGATCGCCAATCGGGTGGTCGCGCAGCCGGAATTCTTGCAGCGCCGTCAAGAGACATTCCTGTACGCCGCTATCATCTATTTCGTCTTCAGCTATATCATGTCTTACATAAGCCGCCGGATCGAAGCGACCGGCTCAGGCGCGATACGGGCGGAGCGGCTCTGACCGGAGGCCGCCGCGCGACGCGGCTGGCGGGCAGAAGAGAATCGCGGAGGTTCACATGCAAGACAGCAGCAGTCAAGTCATGGCGGGCGACGAGCCGATCATTATCTGTCGCGAAATGAACAAGTGGTTCGGCGATTTCCATGTCTTGAGGAATATCTCGCTGGAGGTGATGCCGACAGAAGTGCTCGTCATCATTGGACCATCAGGCTCGGGCAAATCCACTTTAATCCGCTGCATTAATCGCCTGGAAGAACATCAAGACGGCACAATTATCGTCAACGGGATTGAACTGAGCCATGATGTGCAGAATATCGCTGAGATCCGCCGCGAGACGGGCATGGTATTCCAGCAATTCAACCTTTTCCCGCATTTGACCGTGATGGACAATATTACGCTGGCGCCGATGAAAGTGCGGCATTGGGCGCGGGACAGAGCCGAACAACGGGCGATGGAACTGCTTGAGCGCGTCGAAATCCCCGAACAAGCATTCAAATATTCGGGACAGCTTTCAGGCGGGCAGCAGCAGCGAGTCGCGATTGCGCGGGCGCTGGCGATGGAACCGAAGATCATGCTCTTTGACGAGCCGACCTCGGCGCTTGATCCGGAAATGATCAAGGAAGTTCTCGATGTTATGAAGGAGTTGGCGCGCACCGGCATGACCATGTTGGTCGTCACGCATGAGATGGGTTTCGCGCGGGAAGTGGCTGACCGCATCATATTCATGGATATGGGGCGGATCGTCGAGCAGGGCCCGCCCGAAAACTTCTTCAGCCCCGATATCGTGCATCACCCGCGCACGCAGGAATTCCTCGATCAGATCCTGTAGGCTCGCGCGCGAACTTTTAGGTCCGCGCAGCGAGGACCCATCGAGTGAATACTGGTTCACGACGCCGTCTAGCCATATCGAATTTGGCGTTGCACCTTGTTGGCGCGCTTGGTTTTGCGATTGCCTTGTTGAGCATCGCGCTGGATTTACTTCCATCCGCCAGTCCGGGTTTTAATGCGCCTCAGTTAATGCTGATAGCAGTTGGGCTAGGTTTGTCTCTGCTCGCATACGGGCTTCGCCAGGCGCGACTGCGGCGATGGCTGGCTCAGAACTTGGTGGCAGGATTGCTTGTTTGCGTCGCAACACTCGCTATTTTGGAAGTTGCTTTAACGGTTCTTGAGTTCAGCACGTATTATCCTATGGAGTTGCCGACAGAATACCAGGACTTTCTGCCCTGGCGGACTTGCGACGAAGCCGGTTGTCACTTTATCCGCGATGTAGCGCTCGCGAATTGCGAGGAGGGCTCCGTCAGTCGCACTTGCGCGCTTAACCCTCAGGGCTTCTCTGATACACAGCCCTTTTTTGCCGATGAGGATTATGCTCTGCGCGACCGGATCCTAATCCTGGGAGATTCATTTACTTTTGGGATGACGGCTGATGTTGGCAGTTCCTATGTAGAAATCCTCGAATCAAGCGCTCCGGAGAGCATTGTATGGAACACCGCGATCCCCGGCGCCGGCACTCATCATGCCCTGAAGAACTTTGAGACCTACGCGCCGCTTCTTCAACCGCAAGTTACAATTCTGGGTTTTTACATGAATGATTTTGAAAACAATATGCTGTCATTGAGTGATTGGTTCGCGAGTGAAGATCCCACCGATGAGACGGTGGTGGTCTGGCGGGATCTCTGGGGAAACGCCATTCAGTTGGATCAGCGCTCCGCATTCTATTATCGTCAAGCTGGCGTCGATCCACCCGCCAACAAGATTGAGCGATTTGTGGGGACTACCCGCTTGGGAACGCTGGCGCTTCAGTTTATCGATGCGATCGGCCGAATAAAAAACGATGTTGGAGGTATGAGCAGTTTGTCCGTGACTATCACGCGCGAATATCTGCACCGCCTAAGAGACGCGGCAGTAGCGGAGGATACCGCGCTGCTCGTCCTGCTCATTCCACGCCAAGGCGATATCGGCAGACCGAGCGCGCTCTTTAAGAATGCGATCCAATTGCTTGAGGAACTACAAATTGACTATCTAAATCCAGTCAATGCGCTGGATGCAAAGCTTGATTATGCCCCCGACGAGCATTGGAACAATGCCGGGCACCAGAAGATCGCGCTCTTGCTGAGAAGCTGCCTTGGGGGCTTTCAAGCCAACTCGAATTTCAGGGACTGTATTCGATAGTGACAGCTCTTGTACTCATCTTCGGCCAGTTCAGCCATATACTCTTGTATCCGGATAGAAGGCCGCCCAGGCGAACCAGAAATGCGGGAAGGCGTCGAGGGCCCGCAACTGCGTTCCCGCCAGTTCCCCGCTGGTGGCGCTGCCGAAGATATTCCAGACGCTGCCAGTTTCCTCATCGATGATCATTTCGTCATCGATCTTGAAGGTTAGCGTCATGCCGTCGATTGCCCGGTCGAATAAAGCAGCCATCCCGGCGTCATAGGACTCATCAATTCTGGCGGCATCCAGCGCGCTAAAGGCGCCCGGCTGCCAAATCGCCACAAGCTCTACGTCGGCGAAAGTATCGTTTATGACGGTTTCCTCTGATAGAAGAGAAAAGGGATAAGCGATGCTTGCGTCAGCAATGGTGAAGGCCAAGACTCGCTCGGTCGCGGGCAAACGCGGATCGAGCGTACCGGTAAAGAGGAACGGGCTGGCGCTGCTATCGTAGCCGACATAAGGATTTCTGCCGTAGAAACCGCCTTGGGTCGACAAGACTTCGCCTTGTGGATAGCGTTCCTTGAAGGCGCTGTAGCCCACTAATTGTGACGGGACAATGTCCAGCAAGGCGCCCGTATAAGCGCCGACGATGCCCTCGCCGGTCAGTTGCTGCCACAGCGATTGCGTCAAGTCATCCCACATGATCAGGTCGCTGTTGCGCAGCATGCCGCTAACGCCGAAGCGCAGCGTCGCGCCGTCGACTTCCCGGTTGAAGACGATCGCGCTATTGCAAAGCGGGCAGAAGGTGACGGCGATTGCTGTGTCGCCGATTTGGTCATTGGCAATTTCATGGCGCGTCAGTATCGCCAGCGGATAAGCGCGGGCGACGCCGTCGATTTCCACGGCGATGACGGGCGAAGCCGCTTGCAGCCAGCGATCGGCCGTCTCCAGGTCATCAAAGCGCGGATTGTCGATCGGCGGGATCCCATCCCGGCCGACGCCTCCCGAGATGATTTCATAAAAGACGCCTTCCGCGCTTTTACATACATCGGTCAAGTTCCAGACCGACTGCCAGTTCGCCAAGACGCCTTCATCATTGAAGGGCGCCGGCGGGTTTTCGCAGCTGAGTTGCGCCATGGATGCCGCCGGCGTCAACAGAAACACCAGCAGGGGCAGCAAGACGAGTTTAAGTCCTTGAATCATTGTTTGTCCTTCGAATCTCATTATGGTCCTTGACAGGACAATCGGGGCATAAAGCAAGCGCTTCACCGATCTCCCGTCTCGGTCGTGCATAAATCCAGCGCTTTAGTCCAAGCCGTAGACCAAAGTATCGGGGTGGAAAGCGGCCCAGGCGAACCAGAAGTGCGGGAAGGCATTTATCCAACGCAGTTGGGCGCCTTCGAGCTCGCCGGCAATCGCCTCGCCGTAGGCGTTCCAGGAGGACCCGGTCGCATCGTCACGGTATGTCCCGTCACCGTCGGCGCTGAACGCGAGCAGGACGCCGTCCAGGGTAGACTCGTACATGCCAGCGGTGCCGATGTCGCGGGCATTGTCAATGACATAGTCGCCGAGCGCGCTTGCCACACCGCCCTGGAAGAAGACCGCGACAGGCGTCTCGCCGACGACATCGTTGACCACAGCTTCGTCCCGCAGGATCTCAAACGGATAGGCGACCGGAAGGCCGTTGATCGTGGCGGCCAGCACATGCGCGACCGGCGGGCTCAAGCGCGAGTCCACTTCGCCCCGGAACAAGAATGGCGTACCGGAACCCTGATCGTAGTTGGTATAAGGATTGATGCCGTATTGCCGGTTATATCCGGTATCGCGCGACATGACCAAGCCATCGGGGCGCCTCCGGGAAAAGCTGCTGAAGCTGACAACTTGCGACGGCAGGATATCGAGGAGGGCGCCGGCGTAATCGCCGACCAAACCCTCGCCGGTCAGTTGCTGCCACCAGGACTCCGTTTCGAAGTCATACATGATGAGATCGCTGTTGCGGAGCAAGCCGCTGACGCCAAACTCAAGAATGTCATCGTTCAGTCGACGATCAAATGTGACGGAACTGTTGCATAGCGGGCAAAATGTCACCGCGACCGGCACGTCGGCGATCACGTCATTAGCGATCTCGTGCCACATCAGAATCGCCAGCGGATAAGCGCGCGCCTCTTCGCCAACTTCCACAGCGATAACCGGCGAACGATCGCTCAACCAGCCAGCGGCCGCTTCGACTGATTCCATCGCGGGGCTCGTAACTGACGGGATGCCGTTCTTGACCGGATTGCCAACGAGGATTTCCTCGAAGTCCACGGCGCTTTGGCAGAAGTCGGTGGACCAGTTGTCAGTCCTCAAATTACTGGGTCGGCACTCATTCTCGCTAGAAGCCTGCGCGATCAAAGCGCCTGACACGATCGCCAGCACCATGATAATGAAAAGTCGCTTCGGCAGCGCTTGATTCCCACGTCGCAGTTGCTTTCGCATAGAATGTGTCCCCTAACGTATATCATTATGGCAAAGTTTACGCGCCGCTCATTACAATATCGTTACGCTTTCGCATTTGTAAAGATGTCGCCTGCCACCGCGCAATAGCGACTCCGTTTGGCCAGGACGAGGAAGCAGGCGCAATCCAGAGCATTTGCCTTTGCGGACAAGCGACTGGGGCAAGCTCGCTGCAAGAACGACAATGGCGACTGCGCAGCAAAGCGAGGTTTGCACTAGACTTAAGCATCGTCTGTCCCGCTAGAAGAAGGGATTCCATGAAGAAGTCTGCGATACGTATACTTTTTGCCCTTGGCCTTGTCGTTGCGCTCTTGGGCATTGCGGTCGACTATGTGCTTCCCGGGGCTAGCCCTGGAGTGAGTCTGCCACAGCTGCTGGTGGTTGTGGCAGGGCTGGCGCTGGTGATACTGTCTCTGAAGTTGCGTCGGGCGAAAGCCATGAGGCTGGGCTCCGGCAAGCGGGGCCGGCTGCTCTTCAGCGCCGCGCTAATCACTGCTGCCACCCTCGTCATTTTGGAGCTGGTGTTATGGTTAGTTGGCTGGACGCCATATTTCAAGACGGAGCCGCCCAACCACCGCCTCGTTGAGGGCGGGTGGCACACCTGCGATGAGGCCGGCTGCCATTTTGTTTATGATGAGGTAGCGCCGGCCTGCGAAGCGGGTGTGCTGTATGGCCGGGTGTGCGAGGTCATCAACCGACAGGGCTATTCCGACGCCGATGACTTCACTTGGGACGACGATTATGAAAACAGGACGCGCGTACTGCTTCTCGGCGATTCCTTCACTTTTGGCAGGAGCGCGGACGTTGGCAAGTCTTTCGCCGAGTTTCTTGACGCGGAAAATCCGGACGCTGTCATCTGGAATACCGGTATTACAGGCAACGGCACCCACTCGGCCATCGCGGCCTTCAATGTTTACGGGCAGATCTTAAAGCCACAACTAACCGTCCTGGGCTTCTTCAAAAATGACTTCAACGACAATTTGGTGCCCATGGATTCCTGGGTGCGCGCGATTGGTCCGGATGGCAAGGGGTTACTCGTTCGACTGCATAGAGTTGACGATCAGGAAAACGTCATCGCATATGATGTTGAAGACATCGAGTATCTCCGATCATTTTGGCATTTACCACCGGACAATGAGCTGCAGCGCTTGCTCGGGTCTACGCGCCTGAGTTCGCTTTTGCTGCGGCTGATTGATGTCTTGACGCCTGAAATTCCGGCCGATAAGTACTTTGACCGCCGAGAACAGGTCACGCGGCAGTACCTGCGAGAGCTGCGCGATACGGTGGCGGCGCAAGGGTCAGCATTGTTGGTGCTTTTGATTCCGGGACTAGAAGATATTGGTGACCCGGGCATGCGTTATCAGCTGACGCGCGACATCTTGAATAGCCTTGAAATCGCTTATCTCGACCCGATAGACCGGCTTGAAAATCTGGCTGACTATGCTACGCCCCCGGATGACCACTGGAGCAACTCGGGCCACCAAAAGGTCGGCGCGCTGCTCAGCAAGTGTGTCGCGGTCTTCATTGAAGGCGGCGGACTTACAGAATGCGAGGACATTGTCATTCCCTTGCGCGAGTAGCTATAGGGTTTCGATGCTTTCCGCACTAGTTTGCACGCGTGAATCGTACCGGCCTTGGCGATTCACAGGTGATTACGTAAGCGCCGCTGCGCCAAGTTCGAATGGGTCATCACTGTTCTAGAGCGGGACTTTCAGCGCGATGATGAAACTTGCTACAACTGTCCTAATCGCAATTGGCATTTTGATCGCTCTCATGAGCATCGCGGCAGACTATCTTTTGCCGAATACCAGTCCCGGCATTAATCTTCAGCAGTTGGTCGCAATCCTCGCCGGGCTGACTATTGCGTTTGCCGCAATGCAAATACGGCGCGAGAAAGTGCCGATGTGGTTAGCAGGCAGGACTGTAAAACGAACCGCTGTGATTCTTGTCATTATTTTTATAACCCTGCTCGCGCTTGAAATGGTGTTGAGGCTGCAGGGTACGCCGACTTATTTCGCGGTAGGGCCTGTCCAGCACGAATTAATTAAAGCGCCCTGGTCGACATGCGATGCGGCCGGCTGCCACTACGTCTATGACGCCGTTGTCCCCGCCTGCGAGTCCGGCCTGCTAGAGGGCCGGGTGTGCGCGGTGAACCGTCAAGGCTATTCCGACGTAGATAACTTTTTATGGGACGACGAATTTGAAGACATGGCGCGAGTACTGTTGCTGGGAGATTCATTCACCTTTGGCATGAGCGCAGACCTCGGCAAGTCCTTCGCGGAGAGGCTCGATGCTGACTTTCCGCAGGCTGTCATTTGGAATACCGGCATTCCAGGCGGCGGCACTCATCAGGCGCTGGCGGCTTTCAATGTCTATGCTTCCGTCCTGCAACCACAGATCACGATATTGGGTTTTTACGTCAACGATTTCGACGACAACCTGATGCCCGTGGATTCCTGGTTGAACGCGATAGACCCCGATGGCAACGCCGTAGCCATCAGACTTAATACGATAGATGAGTGGGAAAACGTCATTCACCATACGTTGAGCGACATTGAGTATTTCCGCACTTACTGGAAATTCCCGCCGGCCAGCGAGTTTCAAAGGCAGCTGGGGCTGACGCAACTTGGCACCTTGTTGCTGCGCTTGATCGACAGGCTGCAAACTGCAGGACCCAAGGACTCGCGATTCGAAGTCCGAGAGCAAGTCACGCGTCAGTACTTGCAGGAGCTTCGCGAGGCGGTTGAACAGGCTGGATCCGGTTTCTTGGTTCTCCTCGTTCCCGGCCCGGCCGATATCGAACGTGAAGGCATGCGCTATCAACTGGCCCGGGAAATTGTGAGTGACCTGGCGATCCCTCATATCGATCCGATCGACCTGCTCAAATTGCCCGCCGATTATGCGCCTCCCCCCGATGACCATTGGAGCAACGCCGGCCATCAGAAGATCGGCGCGCTCCTTGGCGGCTGCCTCAAAGTCATAATTGCCGGCGAAGATATTTCCGATTGCGCTCATGTTACAATGCCGCGAAACTAAACCGAAGCATTCTGAATCAGCGCGGAACGTCCAAGCCTGTGGCGAAATCACGAAGCACTTACATCTGCTCCAATTGCGGCAAGCGCAGCCCGCAGCAATTCAAATTGTGCCCGCAGTGTCGCCAATTCGACACAATGGAAGAACATAAAGAACAAGTCCGGGGGGCGGCCGCCCGCCACAAAGTCAGCGCGGCCAGTCGCGGCAGCGCGGCAGTGACCCTGGCCGAAATCGATACCGGGCATGACATTCGCATCCCCGTGCCGGCAGCCGAGTTCAACCGCGTACTTGGCGGCGGCCTGGTGCCGGGCTCTTTGATACTTTTGGGCGGCGAGCCGGGCATCGGCAAGTCCACGCTGGTCCTCGAGCTATCGGCGCTGCTAGCCCAGGGGAATAGCGGCGTCCTCTACGTGAGCGGCGAAGAGAGCGCAAGACAGATCAAACTGCGTGCCGACCGCCTCGGCCTGAGCGCGCCTGAGCTCTATCTGCTGGCGGAAACTGATCTCGACTTCATCATTGATCAGGCCAAGTCCCTCGATCCAATTCTTGTCGTGATCGACTCCATTCAGACGACAAGGGACGCGGACTTGGAGGCAGCGCCCGGGCTGATCGCGCAAGTGCGCCACTGCGCGGCTAAACTGCAGGAGTTGGCGAAGTCGAGCGGCATCAGCATCTTGATGATCGGCCATGTCACCAAAGACGGCAATATCGCCGGTCCCCGCGTCCTGGAGCATATTGTCGATGCCGTGCTCACCCTCGAAGGCGATCCATTTCAGTATTATCGCCTTCTGCGCAGCGTCAAGAACCGCTTCGGCGCGACCAGCGAAGTCGGCGTCTTCGAAATGCGCGGCAGCGGGCTTGTACAAGTGGAAAATCCATCAGAGGCATTCCTCGAAGAGCGCCTGATAAACGCCGCCGGCTCCGCCATCGCTATCACCATGGAAGGCTCGCGCCCCTTGCTGCTGGAGTTGCAAGCCTTGACGAGCCCCTCTGCTTTCGGCAATCCGCGGCGCACAGCCAACGGCGTCGACCTGAATCGACTGCTTCTGATCAGCGCTGTCTTGAGCAAGCGCATCGGCCTGAAGCTCTGGGAGCAGGACATCTTTGTCAATGTCATCGGCGGCATGAGAGTTTCCGAGCCGGCCAGCGATCTCGCCATGGCGATGGCGATAGCGTCAAGTTACAGCGATCGCCCCTTGCCGGCCGATCTGGCCATCGTCGGGGAAGTCGGCTTGAGCGGCGAGGTCAGGAGGGCGGGGCAATTGGCGGCGCGCCTCAACGAAGCGCTAAAGATCGGCTTCAAGCGCGCGCTGGTGCCCAAACTCAGGCGCCGCGACGACGACTTGCCCGCCGGGATTCAACTCATTGAAGCGCGCAGTGTGGCTGAGGCTTTGCGGGCTGTCCTGCCAACTGATTCGTTTACACGCGGCTCAAGTTGATTCGGACAGTACAATTGTCTTTGTCAGCGATGTCAGGACTCTTCATCGTCTAGTTCGAAAGTCATCGTTTTGATTGCTAGCTCGAATACGACGCGATTGATCTCTTGTGTCTCAGGAGGCATAGCGAAATTCACGGTGTAGAAGAAATCCGTGTCGATGATGAAATAAGCCATAACGATTGTCTTGCCCTCTTCGGTTGTGACAACGTCCTCGGTGTATGCAGCATCGTATCCTTCCAGGTTATATTCAACTGGCTCCAGCTGTCTCTCAAATTCAGGGGATGAAACGAGAGCTGTCAAATGAGCCATTTCAAGGGCTGAACTATTGTAGCGAGAGGACCAGGGAAATCTTGTGACGTAGATGAGCATTGTATAATCATCATCTGCGTTCACTGTATCGAGGGCGAGAAACTGCATTGCGTAGTCTTCTGGATCATGAGCGGCCTCTTCATCAGCCGATTCGCGTAGTTCCTGGAGCGGCTGCAAATAGAATATATCAGGCAGCCAGGCGACGATCCCCCCATCGCTGTATTCAGCCCATTCGATTTCGAGCAATTCCGGATAGCCTAGGCTGAGTTCATCAACCCCGGCAACGAGCGCTTCCGGCATTTCCGCTGCCTCGGGTCTCTCATCTTGGGCCATTGTCGGCGAGACTGTTGGTAAAGCAAACGACAAGACTGCAATTGCCAGCAAGGCCGCTCGCCTTATCAACTGAAGCGACCATTTCATCCTGAATCCCCCATTCTATAATTGATGTCTAACACATGTAGCTTTAGTGGCTCATCAACTTTCTTAAGGGTACTTCCGGTTGAGCAGGCGGGCGTAGGGTATCGTCTCGCGGACGTGGCTCAAGCCGCAGACCCAGGCGACGGTGCGCTCAATGCCGATGCCGAAGCCGGCATGGGGCACCGTGCCGAACTTGCGCAAGTCCAGATACCATTCGTAAGCCTCGCGCCCCAAACCCATCTCGTCGATATTCGCCGCGAGCAAGTCACTGTCGTGGATGCGTTCGCTGCCGCCGATGATCTCGCCGTAGCCTTCCGGCGCCAGCAGATCGACGCTGCGGCAGACCTCGGGGCGCCCGGGGACGGGTGTCATGTAAAAAGCCTTTACCGCCGTCGGGTAGTGATAGACGAAGAGCGGCTTGTCGAAGCTCTCCGCCAGCGCCGTCTCATGCGGGCTGCCAAAGTCCTCGCCCCATTCGATGGCCAGTTCCGCCTTAGCCCCCGGGTCTTCGATTTCAGCCTGAAGCGCCCCCAAGCGCGCCACCGCGTCATCGTAGCTGATGCGGGCGAAGGGCGGCTTGATCGCTTCGAGCTTGTTTACATCGCGCTCGATTATCTCCAGTTCCTTCTGATGCTTCGCCAGCACTTGCTCCACGACGTTGCAGACCAAGCCCTCTTCGATGTCCATCAACTCTTCCAGCGAGCAGAATGCGATCTCGGGCTCAAGCATCCAAAACTCGATCAAGTGACGCCGCGTCTTCGACTTCTCGGCGCGGAAGGTGGGGCCAAAGCAGTAGACCTTGCCGAAGGCCATGATGTTCGCTTCGTTGTACAGCTGCCCGGTCTGCGCCAGAAAGGCCCTTTCGCCGAAGTAATCGACGTCAAAGAGCGTGGTGGTCTCTTCACCGGCGGCCGGCGTGATAATCGGCGTATCGACCAGCAGAAAGCCCTGATCATCCAGCCAATCGCGCATCGCCTTGATGATCGTCGCGCGGATCCGCAGAATCGCCCATTGTCGATTGCTGCGCACCCACAAGTGGCGATGATTCATCAGAAACTCGGTGCCATGCTCCTTCGGCGTGATGGGATAGTCATCCGCCAGCTGCACCAGTTGCAAATGCTGGATCCCGATCTCGAAGCCGCCGGGGATGCCAGGCGCGCGTTGATCCGCCCGTACAAGGCCGCTGATGACGACGGAAGACTCCTGCGTCAAGCCGCGGGCGATTTCGAATTCTTCCGGCTCCATCTCTTTCTTGAAGGCGACGCATTGGGCCTGCCCGCTGCCATCGCGCAGCAGGATGAATTGCAGGCGTCCCTTGCCCGTACGGTTGTAGACCCAGCCCCGCACGGTGACCTCTTCGCCCGCGTGAGACGCGATGTCTTTGATCTGAATGACTTTGGCCAAGGTTTATCCTTTGCTGATGTTCGCGCTCCGTTCGGCGGAATTATAGCATAGCCCAGCTTCTGTTTGAGCGTGAGGCTTCAGGGCTACCGGGGGAGTGTCTAATTTCATGGATGTTGCTTTTTCTAACCCCTCCCCCGGCCCCTCCCCGAAGCATCAGGGAGGGGAGTATTAGCGCGTATTTGTGAGTCTAAGCGGGGTTTCAATATCCACGTTTTTCGACACTTCGTAGCGGGGTAGTCCTTGCCTGGCGGGCGTCACAGCTCTATCAGCGATCCCTCAGCGGCGCGGAGAAGGCGATCCCATATCGCCAGTCCCAGGCCGCGTTTTTCCGGGGCTCGCGCGATGATCACATCCACCCCACGCTCATCCAGGGAGCGCATTGCGGCGAAGAGCCGCCTTGCCGCAGCCTCGTCATCGTTCCCCAAGCGCTCAATTTTGACATTAAACCGCGCGAAAGCAGCCGCGTCAGCATCGCTTGCCAAGAGCCCAACGCCCCGATTTCGCGCGATCTCGGCGTGTATGGCCGCCCGCAAGGCCGCGTCATCGCCCCCTTGAAAAACTATCAAGCGAGCGCGGGGCGAATAGTGTTTAAGCAGCCCCCCCGGCGCTGGCGCGGCTCCATCGGCGTCCAGGAATTGCGGCGCGAATTCAAGCTCTGGCATGAATCTGCGCAAGTCTTCCAGAGAAAGTCCGCCCGGCCGCAGCAAGCGCGGCGGATCATCAATCAGGCTGATGATCGTGGATTCCAGGCCAATCGCCGTCGGTCCCGCGTCCAGCAGCAGGTCCACCGCGCCGTCGAGGTCATCCAGCACATGCTGTGCGGCGGTCGGGCTGGGCCGTGAAAAGCGATTTGCGCTCGGCGCGGCAATAGGGACCTTCGCCGCCATCAGCAAGGCGGAGGCAACCGGATGATCCGGCAGGCGAACCGCGACGGTATCCAGCCCGGCGGTGAGATTATGCGGGATTCGCGCCGACTTCTTCAGCACTAGGGTCAAGGGACCGGGCCAGAAATGGCGTCCGAGCTCGCGGGCCAAATCAGGTATTTCCCGCGCGACGGCCGAGAGTTGGTCGATGGCGGCGATGTGCACGATGAGCGGATCGTTGGCGGGCCGGCCTTTGGCGCGGAAGATCTTGTCAACGGCCGACGCGTCCCAGGCGTTTGCGCCCAGGCCGTAAACGGTTTCCGTGGGAAAAGCGACCAAGCCGCCTGATCGTATGATCTCAGCGGCGAAGTCGATGTCAGGCGACGCCGGATGCATCCCGTCGAGGCGGATGCGCCGCGATTTTTCCAACAGATTCTCGGCGGCATTTGTCACGAAGGCGCCTTGTCTTCTTGCGCTCAACAGGTCGCTTGTATTCTACCATGCCCGCCGCAGCCGACTATTGGTAATGATTGCATTAGCAAATGCTTGGACGCTATTCAGTTTCAACACTTATAATGAAGATAGGCAAGATGATTGAGAGGCGGGGACGATGACGATCTTGATCACTGGGGCGGCCGGGTACGTTGGCAACCAGACCGCTAAGAAACTTGTGGCTATGGGCAAGCCGGTTCGGGCGCTGGTGCGGACTCCGGCGAAGGCAAAAATTCGCTTGGGCGATATTGCCGACCGCATCGAAATTGTCGAAGGCGATGTCACGCAGCGGGCGTCTCTCGCTCCTGCCATGCGCGATGCGTCGGCCGTGATTCACACTGTCGCCATCGCGATGGAAAAGGGCGGGCAGACTTATGAGTCGGTCAATTATCAAGGGACGGTGAATGTCTTGAACGCGGCCGAGGCAGCCGGCGTCAGGCGCTTTATCAACATGAGCCAAAATGGCGCTCGCGCGGATCTGCCCTATCGCTTCCTCGCCAGCAAGGGGCGCGCCCAGCAAGCCGTCGCCGCTTCAAAACTGGATTGGACAGCGCTGCGCCCCTCCGCCATATTTGGGCCGCAAGACGAATTCTTCAACAGCTTCGCCCGCCTGCTGAAGCTGACGCCCATCGTCTTTCCATTAATCGGCGGCGGGCTGGCGGAATTCCAGCCGGTATCGGTGCAGGATGTGGTCGAGGCGGTCATCCGCTGTCTCGATGACGATAGCACGATCGGCGCCGAACTGGCGCTCGGCGGGCCGGAAGTACTAAGCTTGGGCGAAATTGAAAGGCGGATCATAGACGCGCTGGACACATGGCGCATCTTGCTGCCCGTGCCAGTCGCGCTGCTGCGCCCGGTCGTGCGCGTGATGGAGGCGCTTCTGCCCGGCTCGCCCGTCAGCGCCAGCTTGCTGGATTTGCTGGCCGTTCCGAATACAGTGCCGGACAACGCGCTGGTCAAGCGCTTCGGTATGGAGCCGATCCCCTTCGCCGGCGAACATATCGCTTACTTGCGGGATAATAACCTGAGCGATACGCTGGCGAAGTTCTTCGGCAACGCTACTGTCAATTGAGTTGAAGCAATTCTTCAAATTTCCGCTGATAAGCGGCGCTGGCCGCCTCCAGGGAAAAACTCGTGTCGACCCGTTGCCGACCGGCGGCGCCGATCGACTCGCGCAGTAGCGCATCGGCAAGCAAACGCATGACCCGGTCAGCCATGGCCTCCACATCGCCGTTGTCGACCAGAAAACCGGTGACGCCATCAATGACGGTTTCGCTGGGGCCGCCGCGGCGAGTGCTGACAACCGGGGCAGCGCAGGCCATCGCTTCGAGGTTGGCTTTGCCGTAGCTCTCAAACTCGGATGGACAGACGAAGACGTCAGCGGCCGCGTAAACATTCTCGATATCCTCCCGGAAACCGATGTAATGCAGCCGCTCGCGTAGTAATGAACTTGACGCCGCGCGGGCCAGAATCTCATCACGATAGCGCTCATCGGCCGCGGCGCCGAATGCCTCGTCGCCCGCAATCACAAACTGAGTCGCGGGCAGAGCCGCCAAAACACGTTCGGCCATCGCCTGAAAAACATGGTGCCCTTTCACCCGCTGAAAGCGCCCGGCCATCGCCACGACCTTGGCATCGTCGTCCAGCCCGATCTCGCGCCTCAAACTGATGCCATCCAGCCCCGGATGGAAGCGCTTCGTATCAATGCCGGAATAGACCACCGGCAGCGCCGCCGCCGGCATGAATGGCGGCTCACCCAGGAAACCGTCCCGGATCGCCTTGGAACGCGCCACTGCGCAGAGATCGCGAAAAAACGCCCGCTGCCAGGGCTTGGGCCGGAACCACCAGCCGTGTACAGTCCACATCAGGGGAAGGCCGACGCGTTTCGCTGCCGGGGCGATAAAGGGCAATGTATGGTAATCGCTGTGAACCAGGTCAATTCGCTCGCGCCTCAGCAGCTCGGCGAACCTGCGCACCACGGGGAATCGCGCCCAGACCGCTGGCAGGAAGACTGTTGACGCGCCGCGGTATGGGATGATATGGATTCGTCCGCCGGCGGCGCGCCAAGCTTCCGCCAGCCTGCCGTCCGCCGGTAGCAGAAGATGGCTCTCGACCTTGCCCGCGTCCAGCGACCCCGCCAACGACAGCAGGTCGGTCTCGCCGCCGCCCAGGCCGCTATACCAAGAGGCGAAGAGAATGCGCTTCATGCCGCTCATTCGCAGAGCGGCAGAACGAGATAGCGGACGCGTTCGGCGCAGCTCAATTCCCGCGGCGGGTTCTCCGCCTCGATTCGCCGCAGCAGTTCCGTTGGACTCTCGACTCGCCAGAGGCGATGATCGTCGTTGGCGTCGCGCGTCAGAACGAGACGGCCATCATCGCTCACGCTGAAGTCAGCGATGGGCGAGCCGTGAACGGAGCGCTGGTCAAGCTGCCCATCTTGCAGATCCCAAATGCCGAGCTCTCGTCCCGCAGCGATGACCAGCAGACCGGGCTCGGGCAGATGCCGCCACAGGCTTGGCCCGCCGGCAAGTTCGGGCAAGGCATGAATGACGGCGCCGCTAGCGGTGTCCACGATGCGGCTGCCGCCCTCGCCCAGCGTCAGCAAGAGCAAGCTGCCATCTCCTGACAGGCCCCCGGCTATGACCCCGACGTATGTGTGATGACCCACGACCTGTTCCGGGATTGTTAGCGCCGTCAAGCTCCCCAAGCCATTCGCCAATTGCGCAAAGAAGACCAGCCCCTCGCCGGCAGCGTCAAATGCCGCGTCCACGGCAACTACCGACTCCACGTTGAGATCATATTCGCCCATGGCTCCCCCGCTCCTGAGGTCCCACAATATGGCGCGATTGTGGTGCAAGCTGAGCATGCGCTCGCCGGTTCTTGAGAATTCGACTTTGGAAGGCGGGCCCGCGTTTCCCGCGTCCAGCATTTGCGGCTCGTCGCGCTCCCGTCCTATTAACCAGAGCTCCTCGTCTTCATCCACCGCCAGCAGCCAGGCGCCGTCAGCCGCGAGATGCAGCGCTTTTAGATCTCCCCAAAGGCCGGACCAGCTATGAAGCTCTCCTCCACTCTCCATGTCATACAGCGTGACGCGCGCGCCGTCCCACACGGCGAAAAAGGCGCCCAGAGGCCGGACAAGTTCCGCATCAATTTCTTGCAGTATTTCGCCTGTTTCCGCCGATGTCAGACGTGTTCCGGCGTCTCCGCGCAGGAGCAGCGTCTGGCCGCTCGGGCTGATGCCGGCGCCGGGCAAGGCTTCGGGCAGCAGTTCAAGCGATTCGCCCCGGCTGTCGTTCAAGCGCAAGAGCTGCAACCCGCCGTCGTCCCTCCAAGCAGCGATGGTATTTGCCGCCTCGTTGAAACTGATTTCCACCAAGCCCGGTCCGGCGCCGCCTATCTCGCGGATGATGCCGCCATCCGCAGCAGACCACAACAGGACACGGTTGTCTCGCGTCAGGGACAGAACCGACTGCCGATCCAGGAAAGCGGCCGACTTTAGATTGCGGCCGAGATCGTTGTCGTATCCGCGGATGAAGTCGCCATCGGCTAGATCCACCAGCGCCGCGCGTCGGCCGCCGCTGCTGCTCTCCACGCCAAGCAGCGCCACATCATCATGAAAGCTGATGAATGCCAGATCATCGTTGGGCGCGGTCAAATCACCGGGGGACCAATTGAAGCCTTCATCCAGCCGCGCGACCGGCTCGCCAACTGAGGCGTCCCAAATAAGGAGATCACCGGTATTGGGATCACCGGGGTAGGCGGGCAGGCTGCGTCCGCCGCTGTAGGCATAGCGACCGGCCGGGTCGTGACCAAGGTAGACTATTTCGCCGTCCGCGCTCAGCCGCTCAAGCGTACTCGCGTCCCACTGAAGCATGACGCGCTTGCCAGCGCCGGTTGCCCAGCCAATGACCCGGCCGCCATCCGCCGTTACCAGCAGTCGGTCGATGAGCAGGCCCTCGCCATCGGGCGCCGCGCCTGTGGCTAAGGCTTCGCCGCTATCCGCATCCCAGGCGGCCAGCGGAGGCTCGTCCCCGGCGCTGTAAAACCTGCCCCCGGCCGGATCAAAGACGACCGCCGCGGCTGCCCCTGTATGCCCTTGCAAGCGCTTGAGGATGGCGCCATTTTCGCCGGCGCGCATGACGATTTCGCCGTCACTCGACGCGCTAATCAGCCGGCTGCCATCCGGACTGTAGACCAACTGGGATATAGTCGCGGCATGGTCGTCCAGCTCCGCTGTAAGTTTCCATGTTGCGCTTTCGTAAATTCGAATCGCGTCGCCGGCATCGGCAATCAGGGCAAAATGCTCGCCGCCTGGCTGGAAGCGCAGCGCCGTGACAGCTTCCAATGTTAAGCTGCTGGACGCCGCTCGCCGCAGAACGCGATAGGCCGGTTTGGGGTTATCCAGCGCATCTTTCGCCACCCAGGCCAAAGCCAGCGCAAGCTCTGCGTCGCCCCTATCCAGGGCCGCTTCCGCTGCGTCCACCAGCCGGGCCGCATCGGCATCGCGGGCCTGCTCGTATATCTCCGTCGCGCGGGCCACCGTTGCCACGGCGTTCGCGGTCTCCATGGCGCGGGCGGCTACCGTCGCCGTGGCCGCAACCGCCTGTGCCGTCTGGTTGACCGACTCGCCAATGACCACGCTGGTCGCCGCGAGGGAATCAACCAGGCTCAGAGCGTTATCACGCGCTGCGGTGGCTGCCGCATCCGTCACGGCCCATTGCGTCCCCGCCGCCTGCGTCTGCGCTGCCGCCGCTCGGGTTGTCTGATTCGCCTCCAGCGCCGCGCGCAGCAGCAAGAAACCAAGCGCCAGCACGGTAAAAGCGAGGAAGGCCATAATCAGACGGGGGCGGGGAAAAGAAGGCCCGCTTGCCGGCCGCTGTCGCCGACTGCTGTGAACAAACTCGACCAACAAGGGAGAGGGCTTGAGTTGGCGCGTACCCCCACCCGCCAGCCACTGCCGCGCCTCGGCCACGCGCTCCGGCGGCAAAAGCTGGCTGGGCCGCCGGCCGCGTCTCTGCCAAGCGTCCGCCGCAACCAGCAATTCCGTATGCAGTCTCGTTTCGTGATCAACCTTTAGATATCCCCGCAGTTCATCGACCCGCTCCGCCAGGTCATCCCGTTCGCGGAAGAAGACATAGGGATTGTCCGCGATCGCCGGGTGCACCTCCACCTGGATATCTTCGTCGAGAATCAAGCTGACGATGCGTTTGCTGTTGTTGACGGCATGCTGGATCAGCTCATTGCAGAGTTGACTCGCGGCCGATTCCGGCGATAGCAGGACCCCTACCGCGTGCGAGCGCAAGACATCTTCTTTCAGCGCGGCAACGTCCACCGCGCTCTTGCTGAAATCGTCCTCTTCGAAGCGGCAGGCGTTGCCCATCGCGCTCAGTTGGGCGGCGATGCGCCGGACTATCGAAATATCAACCGGATGGTAGACAAAAAACAGATCGTAAAATTGATTTTCGTCTGGCACGGTCAAACCGGGTTGCTCTGTGTTTCATGTGACAGTAGTCAATATAGCATAGAAGCCGCTGCGACATATCAGTATCGCTTGACCGACGCCGATAGAAAATGAAACCGCCGGCTTTCGCCAGCGGTTCTTTCTTGGATTCCTAAGGACGGGGCAGCCCCGTCAGCCTTTACTCAGCTGCTTGATGCGCAATGCGCCCGTCCAATGCGATGTTAATCGGGCTGTTTGCGGCGATGTAATCCGCCACCACCTGGTCCAGCGGGCGACCGGCGTCATAGGCGTTGACCGCGTTGGTCTTCAAGACGGAATAGGCATCGCCGCCGCCGCGCATGTAATCATTAGCCGCTACCGAATACATCGCTTCCGGATCGAGCGGCATGAACGCGCCGTCCTGCATCACTTCAACGCTGACAATGCGGCTGCCGGGCTCCTGCGTCGCGTCGAATACGTAGCGCATGCCGGCAACTTGGGGGAAGCGCCCCGACGCGCCATCGACCACCGGATTGTTATTTTCGTCAACCGCGACCCGGCTGACGCCATTCTCCAGGGCCACGATCACATCAGCGCCGCTCAGTTCGAATGTGCTGATCAGGTTGCCGAAGGGAAGCACGTTCAGGACATCGCCCAGCGACACTTGACCGGCCGCGATATCGGCGCGGATGCCGCCGCCATTCTGAATGACGATATCGACGCCGGTCTCTTCCAGCATCGCGTCCGCGATCAGATCGCCGAGCAGACACTCTTCAATCCGGCAGAGACGCGGGCTGGTGCCGGTCAGGTCAACAGCGCTTTCACCGACGGGATGCGCGCGCAATTCCGCGATTGGCTCAGCCAAGGTAGCGATCAAATCACTGATGTCCGGATCCGGGCTGATGTACCGGCTCAGCAATATCGCATCGCCATCCCAGTCCGTCAGCAAGCCAGCCGCATCAAACTCAAGATCGAGCCGCCCCAGATATATCGTCTTGGTATCGGCTTGCACGACCAAGATTGGCTCGCCACTGGCGCTTTCCAGCACGGTCGGGTATTCGCCCAGCGCGCCGCTGTAGGCGTTGCTGAGGAAGGTATTGGTATGCCCGCCGACGACCACATCGACGCCGCTGACCGATTGCGCCAATTCTACATCAGGCTCATAGCCGAGATGCGTCAGTAGAATGATCTTGTTGATGCCCTGCTCCGTCAGCTTATCAACTTGCTCCTGCGTGACGCCGGCCAGGTCTTCACTGAAAACCAGATCATCGCTTGGCCGGTTCAGAACGACGGTTTCCGGTGTGGTCAAACCGATGATGCCGATGGATTCGCCGCCGACATCAAGGACGATCGCTGGCTCAACCAAGCCGGCTAGAAATGGATCTGCGCTGAAATCAATATTGGCGCTCAGTGAGGGGAAATTGAGGCCGGTTACGAAATTCGCCAGCCCATCGCTTCCCTCGTTAAATTCGTGGTTGCCCAGCGCTAGCGCATCGTAACCGATGGCGTTCATGATCTCTACGCTGTCTTGTCCGCGATGTTGTACATGGAAAAGCGTGCCGGTGAAGCGGTCGCCTGCATCAAGCAGGAGCTGGTTGTCGACCTCAGCGCGGATCTGCTGCACGACCGTCGCTAGCCGCGCCGCGCCGCCATCGCCGTTGCGCTGCGGCTCATGATGGCCATGCACATCGTTCGTGTGCATGATTGTGAGCTCGAAGCTCTCGTCCTGGGCGCTCGTGATGCCGGCGAGCAGCAAAATTGCTGCCGTTAGTAAAGCTATCTTGTGTCTCATGACATTCCTCCCATATATGGATTGGTCTCACCCGACTCATTCATTTTCACATTTGCCGCCAACATAGCGACAATTGATAAAATCCGATGGAAGCGGCATTAACGGTCCATTACTTCTCCGTAAATCATCTGAATCCGCCTGCAACGTTGCGGACGGGAGGTGGCGACCGCGCTCAAATTTTGGTTTTATCGCCCGCAGCATAACCTGATTTTAACGGGGAATCTCACACTTGCCAACCACTTGACACCAGGCCGGCTCGGATAGCGGATTGGCGTAGAGCGTCATGCCCAGTCTTTTCATGGTCTTCTGTGAGGCGATATTCTCATGCTCGGTCGTCGCTACCACTTGGCGCAGATTCATTGTGCCGAACAGGAATTCAAGCAGGGCCTGACCGGCCTCGCTGGCATAACCGCGCCGCCGATAGGCCGGCATGATCCCCCAAAACAAGCCGACTTCCGGGCTGAGTTTGCCATCGGTCGCATCGCCACTTAGAGCGCCCCAGGGCACAAGCGTCGGCACGATGCCGACCGCCCCGACGAATTCGCCGCTTCCCAGCTGTTCCAGCGCGTAATCGGCGTAGGGCGGCTGGCCCAGTTTCGCCAGTTCCCGGTAGCTGTCAATCGTCCAGAGCAGCCAGGCTTCCGCGCTTTCCCGCCGCTCATCCAGGCCGAAGACATCGCGCCGAAACCGAATGCAATCCTCCAGGTCGCGCATGTGAAAATGTCGGATGCGCAGGCGCGCGCTTGTGAGGTCCAGTCTCGTTATCACCGCGCTGTGTTCCGCCGCCTAACTGCGCAGATACGAAGCGCCGTTCACGTCGATAATGGCGCCGGTGCTGAACTCAGCGCCCTCCGATGCCAGAAAGACTGCGACATGCGCGACTTCTTCCGGCTTTGCGACCCGGTTCAATGGCGACTGCCGGCGGATTTCGTCGGCATCCGGCCGCGAGAGCCGTTCCGCTACCATATCCGTCTCCACGAATCCCGGCGCTACCGTTCCAACGAAGATCTTGTGTGGCGCCAGCAGCTTGGCCAGGGACTGCCCCAGGCTGTTCATGCCGGCTTTGCTCGCGCCATAAGCCGGCGCATTCGGCTCGCCGCGGAAGGCGCCGCGCGAAGAGATATTGACGATGCGCCCGCCGCCCTGTTTCATCATGACTTGCGCCGCGCAGTAGGTGGCGTTCGCCACGCCAAACAGATTTACACTGAGTATCCGCGAAAAATAATCGCCCCAATCATCGTAGCTTGCCTCGGTCAGCGTCATCTCCTCATAGATGCCGGCGTTATTCACCAAAATGTCGATCCGGCCCATCTGCGCCGCGACGCTGTCCACCATTCGCTTGACCGCGGCCGCGTCGGCGACATCGGCTTGCACGATGCAATGCCCCTCGCCGTCCAGCAGCCCTTCGGTCGCCTGGGCCGCCGCCAGATCACGTCGATAATGTACCGCGACGTGCGCGCCGCGCGCCGCAAAGGCCCGGGCAATCTCCCGCCCGATTCCGCGCGACGCGCCCGTAACCAATACCACTTTGCCGTCAAATCGCATTAACTTGTCCTTAGGCCGGAATTCCCGCTGCGAGATTGTAAGTATACCGGGCTGGCTAACATGTCCCCCTCCTCAGATGAAAGGGGCGAGGGGCGTCGTGCTCGCAGCCCCGGGATTGTGGACTTTAGTAGCATTCGCCCGATAAGGAGAGATAGTCCTGGCTCAGCCAACCGACGATGCCATAGTAGTTGACGCGGTAGAAGGTTGTGGCGCGTTGGTCGGCGGCCAGTTCCACATCGTTCAACACATTGGCAAGGACTGACGTGCTGCTGGATGGTCCTTCCCTCAAGTTGAGGATATCTGTCGTAGTCACCGCGCAGTCACTGAGATCCCAAATCGGCTCGGCAATGGCGCCCGAGGTGAAGAATCCCAGCGGCATGTATACCGCCGCCCCGGGGCGATCAACCGTCGCGCATTGCATGTTGTCGCTGGGCCAGGTCCTCAGCGGAAGGATATTGCGCGGCGAATCGGCCGCGTCCAACAGCACGATCGCGCCGGAATCATGCAGGAAGCAGACTGTGAGCGGCGATGCAAGCAAACCAACCATATCGACCGCATAGAGCGCGCCGCCATCGACAAGCGTTTGATTGTTGACGCCTTGCCAATCCAGCATCGTGCAATTGAGGCTGAGGGTATCGCCAGTCACGACAATATGCCCCGGCAATTCGCTGCAATCCGATGAGGCCGGCGTCGCTGCCGCTTCTTCCGCTTCTTCATCAGTTGCACCGCCGCCTTCACCCGGCGTCAGCGCGGCCAAAGCGCTCTGAATCTGGAAGCTGAAGGCGCCGGCTTGATACTCGGCCGCGCCTATGTCGCATGATTCGGGCCGACGGTCAATCCCGCGCTGATCAAGCTGTGAGCAATACTCTGCAACAGCGGCGTCAATAGCCGGGCTGCCCTCCTGCGGCAAGTAATATGCCGGCGAGCCAGCCAGGAGCAGCAACATCGGGTCATCAGTCATGCCATCGTGATTGCAGGACTTATCTCTGATCAAGTTGCCAAGATTCGCATTCAGCGAACCGCTGCAGTCACCGCCAGTGTTGTCGCTCAGGATGCTGTTGTATAGCTGCAGCACAGCGCCATCAACGATTCCGCCGCTCTTTGCGGCGCTGTTGCCGACAACCGTGACGTGCGTGAGGATGCTCGCGCCGGCGTTGTAGATGCCGCCGCCGTCAACGCCCGCGCTGTTGCCGCTTATCGTCGAGTTTCCAATCGTTGCGCTGCCGCCGGCGATGTAAATCCCGCCGCCTCTTTCCGGCGACGCATTGCCGTTCACACCGCTGCGGTCTATGACCAGACTGCTGGATTCTCCGCTTAAGTAAATGCCGCCGCCCGATCTGCCCTCAACCTCGGGGGGGACGACCTCTTCTTCCGGCTCTTCGGTCGCTTCCGCTTCCTGGCTATTTTCCGTCTGGCTCTCCACCGTTTCGCTGTCATCTGCCGTCTGCGCTTCCCCTTCAGCGTCCGCTTCTATGGCTTGGCTCGCGTCAGCTTGACCCTCGTCTTCCGGCTCGTCCTCCACCGGCGGGTAGTCCTCAGCCGATGCCGCCGTGGCATTGCCGCTGACCACGCTATCGATCAACGCAACATCGCTGTCGAGGGCATAAATGCCGCCGCCGAGTCCTCTAGCGCCGCTATCCCGCACCGCGCTGTTATTGAGCGTGAGCGCGCCGCCTGTGACGGAGATCGCTCCGCCGTTCTCCAGGCTGAAGCCGTTGCTGATGGTCAGATCGTTCAGCGTTAGCGATCCCAATGCGACGCTGAAGATCTGATTCCCGCCTCCGTTGAGGCTGAATCCATTGCCGTCAATGACGATTACTGAACTAATCGCCAGCGTCGCGTCGAGCGCAATCATACCCTCGTCCGTGCCGCCGATGTCAATTGTGATGGTGTCCAGGCCGGGAATCACCTCGTCATCCGCTTGGCCGTTGTCCTCCTCCTCGTCGACGCCGTCGCCCGGCTCGCAATCGATCCTCGGCTCGACCAAATCCTCGCCGTTTGCCGAGCGAATGGCGTTTGGCAAGCTGCAGTCGGCGTCCACAGTGATGTCAGCCGCCCAAGCCTGAGCGATCGGCAGCAAAAACAGAAGCGCAACTGCTGTCAGGAAACACTTCCTGGATATACAAATTGATGTCTTCACGGCAAGTTCCTATCCTGAGCATTGGCAAGAACGTAGAAAAGACTGGCTGGCACAGCCGCTCGGCGCGGGCGTCGGCCTTCGCTCTCAAAGTCATTCAGCTGCCGCGCCCTCATTTACGGCGTACTTGCCGGGTGGACGCGGCAGGACCATGACCACTTTCATTTAAGTACGATTCTTCCGAGCGCACAAATGCTACAGCCACTTTTTGCGCTGCGGCATCGGCGGCCTATGGAAGCATTGGAGGGGAGCGAAACCTTCGATTCAGTTGGCTTCCGCCATCTTGTGGATGAGGGCGAGGGTCATTCGCGCGTCATCAAGCGCATCATGCGCCCGGCGGATCTGGATGCCCTCTTGGCGCGCGGCGGTTGCCAGCTTGTGCCAGATATACTTGCGGCCGTCGCTCTTGCGCAGCCCCTTGAAGCGGGCATACTGCTTCATCGCGCAGTCACGCTTGCCGATGCGCACATCCGGCAGCCGGTAGCGCGCCGCCGTCTGTTGCAGCATGCGCCAATCAAAATCCATGTTGTAAGCGACCACCACTTGACCAGCCAGCAGCGCAGACAGGGCGATATAGATTCTCTTGAAGCTGGGCGCGTCAGCCACATCCCGATCGCTGATGCCATGCACCGCGGTGGCGCCGGGACCGATGGGTATCGTCGGCTTGATCGCTTGATTCATCAGGTCGACGCCATCGCGATCGACAATACCGATCTGCACGATTTCATCCTCATTGCCCAAGCCCGTCGTTTCTGTGTCCAAGACATAAAAGGGATGCGCCAGCAAGTTGCGCGCCCAGTGTATGGATTGCCGCCGATGCGCCGGGTGAAAATGCCGTGTCATTGCTCAAACAGCCTTGTTCCAGCCGCCGCCGATTATAGCACAGACGGCGGTTCGCCAAGTTTCCGAGCAAGAGCAATCACATCGACTTTGGCGGGCAAGCGGTTAAATCTCGATGCTCTTGGTGTCCCTCGGTGGTTAAGAAAGGGGATTATGTATCTAAGTAACAATGATATTTGTATTCCTTCATACTTTGTCTGAACCTCTCAAAATTGCCATCAGCTATCGCTACCATTATTGCAGCACAAAATAGCTATACTTGTAGCGTGAAACCGTCGGTGATGTGAGGCAGCTTTTGCTGCTTCTACCAGCCTGTCTCTTGATACTCTAAGTCAGGCTCAATCGTAATTGACCAAGGCGTATCGCTAAGTCCAGATACCGTTAGCCTAATCTCGCAGTTGCTAGTTAGGTCGAACCTGTCTCGCGCTGCGGAAAATAGACCACGTACTCCACAAAATTCCTCGCGTTCCATCCAAGGCTCACCGGTTATAACGTAGCGGTATCGCCCCGGTTCAAGTATGAACGCAGGCAGGAATGCATCGCCGCCATATTCATCGCTACTGAAGAATACCGGCTCTGGCGTTGGATTTAGCTCTGGCAATTCGATCTCCGGCAATTCGATATCTATATCCTGAACAGACTGCTCAACCTCGACCACAAGCTGACGATAGTTCTCCGAGTGATTGGCCAGTACAAAGTGTATAAGCGCCGCCGTGATAACTATGATATAGATTTTGACGATGAAGCCTTTGAATCGTCCCCAGATGCTCTTTCTCTTTGGCTTGTCTACTTGCTGGTCCGACATGGATAGCGCCTTTCGTTAGAGGCTACTCATCTGCTTCGACATTGATATTGGTTTTCTCTTTTGGAGCCGTCTCCGAGTCGTCTTCAACAGCGTCCGGCAAGTCTGACCGTTCACGGAAGTAGTTGATCACAGCATCGCCAATCGCCTTGGCTTTTGCAGCCATACCTGCGCTTTTGAGCGCCCAGCCCACCAGCGGAATGGTGCCAACGACTTCGGCGATTACGCCACCGGCTACTGCGCTTCCGACAGATCCAACTAGAATTTCCTTCAAATGCTCCATATCGAATGCGTTGACCTCGTAAGCGCTGGCGACCTGGTTAATCATTGCAATATCAGCGCCGGTTAAGAAAACGACACTGCCGGGGATCCAGCCAGTCCCAGCAGCTAGAGTCGTCCAATTCGCCACGAGCTTTTTTGCTTCGCGGTCGGCATCTTGTAATGTTTTCGACATGATTCAGCCCTTATGCTCTCACAGGGGTCAACCTGATTCCCCCGTACTCATCAACTTGAAGCAATTCCCGCGTATCCTTTGCAGAAAAGTAGACAAGCGCCCAGACGAGCAACCAAAATCCGCCAGTGAGGACACTGAGGATCAAATGCAGAACGTGATTGATTTGCTTGTCCCTCACCAATGTTACGCGGAACTCAATCTGGCTCTCAATTCGTTTCCCTTGCGTCTGATGCTTGAGAATCTCCTGGTCAAGAATCTTCTTGCGTTCTTCAGGGGATATGTGTTGCGACTTTGCCATGAACCGCCTCACGAGACACTTAGTTTCATGCAATAGCCTACAAGTACCGAGTATATCGCATATGCGGCTTGTAGGCAATAGCCTGTGGTGAAACTTCTTGCATAGCCGACAATCCGCTTACCTTAGTGGGCGGCGCGACCTATGCGAGAGCTGGATAAATCATTCGGAGAAGCGCTGAGAAAGCGGCGGCAGCAGCTAGGTTTGAGCCAAGAAGAGCTTAATTTCCGCACTGGCGTACATCGCACATTCATCAGCGAGATTGAGCGCGGCGTGAAATCGCCGACCCTGCACACTGTAGCCGCCTTGGCGGAGGCGCTGGGCATCAAGCCGTCCGATCTGATGCGAATGGCCGAGGAATGCGAAACAAAAGCACCCACCGAGAGGTGAGGACCGAAATTGTGACGTTTGTATCCTGTGGCGTTATTCGTCCGTGCTGTCGCGTGGGGCTCCCCGCCTTGTAGCCGGACAAGCCACTTTATATCTTTCCAAATTGCCGCTTGTTGCACCTGGATACAGCACAATTCGCCCTGAATCTTCTCGTGAGCATCCTTGGATGCTTTCCATACACAGAAACCCGTGCCTATTGCAGTGCCACCTACAAGAAAAATCTGGTGCGATTGCTCTGTCTGCGCGGACTCACGGGCTTGCGTATCGAATCCAATTGTGATATGCTCTTCGCATCTGTTGGACGAGTAAGGGAGGTGATTCGATCATGTTAGGTTCTAAGGGGGCTACCCTCTAACCGATTCACACCTCTAGGTTTCACTGCTAACGTGAATTCTGTTAGAGGGTGAACCCGAAAACCGTCAGACTGTAATATTGACAGTCAAGGGGCCGCAGACTAATCCTCTGCGGTCTCTTCTTTTGTCGAGGGGAGTTGCAGCGGATAATCCTCGCGCAGGATGGCGTACCAGTGCGCGTCTTTGAAACGATCGCGATGCCAGAAGGCCTGCCGCCGCACGCCTTCAAAGCGCATATCCGCCTTCTGCATGACGCGGCCCGAGGCGATGTTATGCTCGAAATGCCCGGCTTCTATCCGGTTGAGCTTCAACGTCTCAAAGCCGAACTGAATCAAGAGCCGCAATGCCGCCGTCGCCAGCCCGCGCCCCCAAAACGGGACGCCGATCCAATAGCCGACCTCGGCGCGGAAATGGTCATGGAGGGGATGCAGCCCCATGCAACCGGCGAAACGATCACTGCTCTTTTCGATAATGCCGAATACATAAGCCTCGTCCTTAGACCAGAGCTCCCGCCTCGTCCGGACGAATTCCTCCGCCGCTTCCGGCGGGTAAGGCACGGGAACAAAGGTATTGTCCGTGATCTCCTTCGCCGTAGCCAGCGCGAGGATATCTTCCACATCGCGCGTTTCCAACGGACGCATCAGCAGCATCTTGCAGCGCAATACAACTTCGTCCATGTATGGTCCTCTTTTATTGAGCAGCAGCGCAATCCAGCATGTTTCCGCTATCCGCCGCCCGGCTCTCCAGCGTCAGCGGAATCTCAAGCGTATTCCGACCGCGGATCACGAGTAATTCAACCTCGTCGCCCGGCCGTGTTTGCTGCACCAGGTAGGTGACCAGTCCGTCAAGGTCCTCAAAATGAAAATCGTTGATGGCGACGATGATATCGCCGCCGGCGCAGACCTCTTCGCCCCGCACATCGACCGACCTGTCGCCGCCGCGCAGACCGGCTCGGTGGGCTGGGGACCCCACTGTGACGCCACGCAGCAGCGCGCCGCGTTCGACCGGCAGTTCCAGCGCCTCGCTCAAGCCGGACACGCCATAGCCGCCATCTTCGCGCATCACCGATATGCCCATCCAGGAGTAATCGACGCGTCCCCGTCGGATGAGATCCGGTATCACCCGCCGCATCGTATCGCCCGGCACAGCGAAACCAATCCCCTGGAAGGAACCATTGTCGGAACGAATCGCCGTTGTGATGCCGATGACCAGACCCTGCGAATCCAGCAGCGGTCCGCCCGAATTCCCCGGGTTGATTGTGGCGTCAATCTGAATGATGGAGGGATTGTCGAAGCCGGGCGCGACGCCCGCGTCAAGCAGTTCGGCGGAAGGCAATGTCCGCCCCAGGCCGCTCACGATACCGATGGTCATGGAACTGCTCAAGCCGAAGGGATTGCCGATTACGATGCCGCGCTGCCCCACCTCGACCGCCGACGAATCGCCGATACGCAGCGCTTGCAATCGATCCGGATCGGCATTCACCTTCAAGACGGCCAGATCGCTGAAGCTATCCAAACCCAATATTTCCGCCGACAGGACGTATGCGTTCTCCAAGGTGACCGTGATGGAATCGGCCGCGCTGACTAAATGCGCGTTTGTGATGATATGCCCGTCGCGGTCGTAAATGAAACCGGAACCGCGCCGCGTATCGCTCGCCTCGCCGTCCGCCGCGAGTATCACGGCCTCAACATTCACCACCGACGGACTGACTCGTTGATAGATGTTGCTAAGCAGCATATGCTCTGCATCGGCGGCGCTGATGATAGCCTCCGGCAGCGCGGTCGGGGAAAGCGCAGTCGCCGAGCCCCCGAGGATCTCCAGGCCGTTGTCCTCAGCCCCGCGCCTGGACTCGCTATTGAAGCTGCAGGCCGCCAGCAGCGCCATGCACATGGTTAGCAAGAGAAGGTGACGCATCTGTGCCGCTCAAACTATAGACATGACCATTGTAACAGCACAGCGCCGCCTAATGTAGCGGACGACCATGCTGAAGCATCTGGTGGTATCTTGACGATTGCGCCGAAGGTGACAGCCGGGTGGCGCTGGAGCGCTCAGCTGATGCTGTCGCGCAGCCTTTCAGCCAGTTCTCTTTGGCTGGCATCGAGCGATTTGGGTACGGTGATGACGACCCGCGCGAACAAGTCGCCGGCGGCATCGTTCCCGCGCAGTTTCGGCATGCCCTTGCCGCTCAGGCGCAGCCTCTGGCCCGATTGCGTTCCCGGCCGGATCTTCAATCGCAGCGGGCGATTCAAGGTGGGAACTTCGACCTCGCCCCCCAACATGGCGGTGAAGGCATCGACTTTGACATCCACCGATAGATCATCGCCCTGACGATCAAACTGAGCATCCTCGCTGACATTCACCACCAGGTACAGATTGCCCGCGCCCCCGCCGTTCATTCCGGGGCGCCCCTCTCCGACGAGCCGCACTTTGGTGCCGCTGGCCGCGCCCTTGGGGATCCGCACCGTGATATCGCGCCCGGCTTTGCTCACGATCCGCTGCGTACCCTCGTAAGCCTCGCGCAGGCTGATCGTGACCCCGTGTTCGATGTCAGCCCCGGCGCGCGGGAAATTGGCGTCGCCATGAAACCCGCCAGGCCGGCCGGCGCCGCCAAAGAAAGACTCGAAAATATCCGACATGTCGGTGAAGGGCGCATCAGCGCCATTGGCGAAGGGACCTTGACCATTGAAACCCTGGACCTGTTGCCAGTTTTCGCCGAAGCGGTCATAAGCCGAGCGCTTCTCTTCATCGCTCAACACTTCATAAGCCTCATTAACTTCCTTGAAGCGCGTCTCCGCTACCGGATTGTCCGGATTGGCGTCGGGGTGATACTGTTTCGCCTTCGCCCGGAAAGCTTTTTTGATCTCGTCATCGCTCGCGTTACGCGGTACGCCGAGCACATTGTAGTAATCTCTGCTCATGGCTTGCGTCCATCACATGCGCATTGTTCGCATCTATTGTAGAGCGGGCAGCCGAGCCGGTCAATTCACCAACACTTTTTTATCAAACCGCTGTGATCCAGCTCGTGGCGCCTAAACATAATGTTAAGTTGCGACTGTTAGAATGGCGTTGGTGAATCGCCGAGGAATGTGCCGGCTTCGTTCTGTGATATGATATGACCACTCATCAGGTCTCGACCTTTGCGATGACGAATGCCGGATTCGCTCTTGTTGAACGTCCGGCGGCAGGCTCTAGGTCACACGAATGAGCAAGACGAACATCCCTGCGGGCGCATCACAGTCGGTGGAAGACTTCCTCAAGGCGATCTTCAACTTGCAGCGGGAAACCGAACGCGTCTCCACCAGCGCCTTGGCGGATGCGCTTGACATCAGCGCTCCGGCAGTCACCGATATGGCCCAGCGGCTGGTGGAGGAGGGGACCGTCGACTACCTGAAATACCGGGGCGTTCGGCTCACTGAGCAAGGGGAACGCGTCGCCCTGAAGATGCTGCGCCGCCATCGCTTGATCGAAGCTTACCTGGTGCAAGATCTTGGCTACCAGTTGCACGAGGTGCATGACGAGGCGGAAGCGCTTGAGCACACCGTGTCGGATCGCTTTATCGAGGCGATTTCGCGAAAGCTGAATGACCCGCTCTATGACCCGCATGGCGATCCGATCCCCGACCTGGCGGGCGTGATGCCCCAACGCGATCTGCACCCTTTGTCCGATCTCGCCCTTAACACTCCGGCGCGCATCCGGCGCTTCATCATGGAAGACCCGGCGATGCTCCGCAATACGCAAGAGCGCGGCCTGGAAATCGGCAAAACCCTCGAAGTCGTCCAACGCGACCAGTTTGACGGGCCAATTGTGGTCGTCGTGCAGCCTCGCAACACTCAAACCATCGGCTTCAAAATGGCTTCCGCCATACTGGTTGAATTCTCCGAGCCCCTGTGCTAACATCCAATCCCCTTTTTCACAATTGTTGCATTGGGGCGCGAGACCCGTCAAATGGCGGGTACAGGCTTAACATCCGCCTAATACGCGCTTCAAGTTACCGGGCCAGAGTGGCCACCGCTGCATGTGAAATTGGGGTCTGCGCCGGAATACTGGTACGAGATGATGTTAGCCGAGCTGAAGCCCTTGCATCGAGTCAATCAGCGAGTCAGGGCGATCCTCCTGACGGGCGACGATACCGTTTTGCTGATCAAACGGATGAAGCCCAACGGCTCCGCCTGCTATTGGGTAGCGCCGGGCGGTGGCGTCGAACACGGCGACGCCGACCTGATCGCGACGCTCGAACGCGAGCTGTATGAAGAGTTGGGCGCGGTCGCGACGGTCCTGAGCACAGCCTTTGTCCTGGAGCACTGGAAGGCCGGCAAGCAATTGGAAGAGCACTTTTTCCTTTGCCGCCTGCATGGTTATGACCTCAGCAAACGCTACGGGCCCGAGTTCGGCGATCCCGCCAAAGGTGAGTACATCCCCGATGAAGTGCCCCTGGATTCCTTTGAATTGCGCCGGATCAACATAAAGACGCCGGAACTCCGCGACTGGATGATCCAAAACCTGGATTCCCTGCGCAGCCTCCAACTCGCGACCGTCTGACTTCCAAGGCCGCATCGTCATTCGCTGCGATGCTTGCTCCGGCGCACAGCGCATGATTGCTCACTTCAGCAGCTATTACTTACATTTGCCTTAGTCACTGCGAGACAAGACAGTGGATATTAGTATTTCATAAGCGTCGCTGCAATAACCGCTTAGAGATTCAATTTTATTTTGACGCAATCCCGTCCGCGTTGTATATTTCTTAATGCTTGACATGACAGCAACGCAAGAAATTGAATCTCAAGGCATGGCGGCTTATGAAGAAATCAACGGTTCTGCTAATTGAAGCGGACTCTGGGATTCGGAACTCGATAGCGGAATTTCTCCAAAGCCGCGCTTACCATGTCACTGCCTTCGCTGATGCGCCGCCTGCGCTGGAGCATGTAAAAACCTATGGTCTCCCCAATATCGTTTTGCTTGGCATGGACCTGCCAAGCATGAGCGGATTCAGCGCCGCCAACCGCTTGAAGCTGATGGCGGATGTGCCGATCATCTTCCTGCTGGCCCGCGCCGACCGGCAGGATCTCGTCGAAGGCTTGAGGAAGTATGCCGAAGATTTTGTCATCAAGCCCATTGAGCCGCGGGAGTTGGAGACGCGGATCCAAATCGTGCTTGGACGCCTGCCGGTCCTTGATTATGGCGCTGAGCCGGTTATTCGCGTTGACGCGCTGCTGAGCATAGACTTCGCCCAGAACCGCGTTTTCGTCGCCGGGCGCGCCATAAGGCTGACGCCGACGGAGTCGGTCCTGCTTAATATCCTCATTCGCCATGCGCCGCGCGTCGTGCAAAACAACGCCTTGCTCGCCCGCGTCTGGCCGGCCGGAGAGGTCTATGAAGATACGCTGCGCGTCCACATGCACCGTTTGCGCCGCAAGCTGGAAGCCGATGCGCGTCATCCGAGGTATATTCGGACGGAGCGCGGCGTCGGATACCGCTTCACGATCCGTCCCGCCGAATGGCCCGACAATGATGCCTGAGGCTTATGCCCCAAACTTCGCTGGAAAAGCTGAACAGTTTGCCATTTGACGCCCTCCTGCTGATGCTGCTGGACTATTTTCGGCCTGCGCTCGAGTGGCAGGCTGTCTCGCTGAGCGCGGACGAAGCGCGGGGAATCGCGGCGGCGCTGGCGGAGGGGCGACGCTGCCGAAGCGCGTCCCCGCTCGTTGCGGCGGTCGCCGAAATGGTCGAGACGCAGTTGCGGCTGCTGCGAGATCGCTGGGGGCTGGACCTGGCCGGCGCCTTGCGCGCGGATATGAGCGATATCGGACCCTGGACGACCACGGCGGAATACATCGAAGTGGCGAATATCAAAACCGAGGCGGAAACCCAAATCGTCTTGGGCGCGGCTCTCTTGGCGGCGGCCGGTCGCCGCGAGTATGCTGATTACCTCATTGATGCGGTCGAATGCGCGGATGGCGATAGCGATGTCGACGCGGCGATTGCGCGTCGCGTCCTGCTTGAGCTTCGCGGCATTGATGGCGCCAGCTAAAGAATTGCCGCGAGCGCTGGGCTGCATTATGATGTTCCGCGATATGCGAAACAGGAGCGGCGACCATGCGCATCAAGATCGGCTTGGCGCAGATTTACCCCAAACTCGGTGATGTGCGGCACAACCTCGGCGTGCACCTGGATACCGCCAGGCGAGCGCGCGAAGACGGCGTTGACCTGCTGATCTTCCCCGAGCTCTCGCTGACGGGCTACCAGGTGCAGGACCTGGTGCCCGAAGTGGCGCTGACGGCGGACGCGGACGATGAGGTCTTCGCGCAGCTGCTGGAAGCCAGTCGCGAATTGGCGCTCGATATCGTTGTCGGCTTCGTGCATGTGGACTTTCGCAAGCGCTTTTACATCGCCAACGCCTACCTGTCCGGCGGCGAGGCGCGGCACATCCACCACAAGCTCTACCTGCCGACTTACGCCATGTTCGACGAATCGCGCTACTTCGCCCAAGGCAACAGCGTGCGCGCCTTCGACACGCGCTTCGGGCGAGTCGGCATGTTGATCTGCGAGGACTTCTGGCATGTCTCGCCGCCCTATCTGCTCTGGCTGGACGGCGCCGATATGCTGATCCTCAACAGCTCCAGCCCATCGCGCGGGCTGAACGAGGGCGACCGCCTGATGGGCACGCGCTGGGTCGAGCATGTGAATCAGGCCTACGGCAGCATGTTCACTTCGTATATTCTGCATTGCAACCGCGTCGGCTACGAGGACGGCAAGAACTTCTGGGGCGGCTCCTCAGTGGTCGATCCCGATGGCGAGTTCATGACGCATGGCTTGTATTTCGACGAGGCCCTGATCACGCAGGAGATCGATTTGAATCAGCTGCATCGGACGCGGGCGCGTCTGCCTCTGCTGCGCGATGAGCGTCCCGGTCTGGTGCGGCGGGAGCTGGGTCGGATTCTGAGCGAGAATTTGGGGTAGGTATGTGGAAATATAGCGGATGGGCGACCAAGAGGGCGTCCACTGCAACTTGCGCCAAATGAAGATGCATGTGATTCCTTCTCAGTAAATTCAAGTAAGTGATTGTAATCCAACCACCGAGTACACCGAGTTTTTCTGAGGTCAGAGAGGAGCATTCTACACCATTGCATATCACGCCAATCCAGCAGCCTTGTAGGGGCGACCTATCAGGTCGTCCGCCGACTTGACCGGGCGTACCCCAATAGACACCAACCCTCGGTGAACTCATTGAACTCGGTGTCCTCGGTGGTAAAGCTTTTATGTTTCGACCGAAAAGGATACACCACCCAACGAACATTTGGTCTATCCTCTCCTCCCAACCTGTGATACGATACCCTTGTCACGAAAACGCTCGCCGAGCCGGAATCCGAAAACATGACCCAACCCACGGGGTTGGCGCAAATCCGGCAAATGCCAAACCACCCTGAAAGCCCCGCCATTCCTGGCTTGCGCCGCATTTCGCCATTTGCGCATTTGCACAAAAAAGTTTTTGCTCGCGTGCAAATGCCAATGCATCCCCCAAATCCTCTGCAAGCCCCGCCGGCACAAGCAATCGCCCTTGGCACAATTCACAATTCCCATTGCCGAGACAGCGCAATGGAGGCGATCCAACCCAACGAATCGCACTGCCGCCCAACGAGAGGGGGGTACCCCCCCCCCCTGTATCCATACTGTATCTATATACTTTGGGAATCATTGGGGTTTTCCGGGGCGCTCTGGGGGTCTTATGGCATGTCGCTCTGTGCCCTCGGTGTACTCGGTGGTTAATCCCCCCAATGATTGGGGAATCCGCCGACGCATAGTGGTATGATATAATCAGCGGGAAATAGCAAACAGCAGACAAATCGCTGTAAAGGAGCGGTCATGAATTTTAGTGGTCTATTGGGTATAGTCGCCGTGCTGGCGTTTGGCGTTGGCATTCTCGGCGTCGCCTTCGCCTTCACGCTGGCGTCTCAGGGACGGTCGGCGCGCGGCGGCTTTATGCTCGCCGTGGTCGGCTTCGCCGCCGGCGTGGTGCTCTTCATCGTCAGTTCGGGCATCTTGATCGTGCAGCCGGCGCGGGCGGCCGTCATCGTCAACGTGCTGTCCGGCGAGTTGGAACAGCCGGCGCGCGCCCCGGGCACATCGATCATCATTCCGGGTTTGCAGGAATACATCATCTACCAAACCGATCAGCGGGAATACACCATGTCGGGCATCAGCTCCGAGGGGCGCCTGCAGGGCAACGACGCCGTGGAAGCGCTGACCGAGGACGGACAGGAAGTGCGGCTCGATATCACCGTGCTTTATCGTATCGAGCGGGGCGATGTCAATCAGATCCACCTGAATTGGCAGAATCGCTACGAAGCCGATTTCATCCGTCCGACCGTGCGCGCCGTCGCCCGCGATGTGGTGTCACAATTCGAGGCGGAAGCAATTTACGGCGTCAAGCGCGAGGAACTGGGCAATCAAATCGAAGAGGTCGTGCGCACGCAAATGAAAAATGAAGGCTTGACGCTGACGGCGCTGCTGGTTCGCCAGATCGAATTCACCGATGCTTTCTCGCAATCGATTGAAGAAAAGCAGATCGAGGAGCAGAAGCGGCTGCGCGCCGAAACGGAGGCGGTACGCGTCCAGACCGAGGCCCGTGGTCGCGCCGATGCCGCGGAGGAAGAAGCGCGTGGTCGAGCCAATGCTCGCTTGATCGAAGCGGCGGCCGAAGCGGAAGCGCTGCGGGTCATCAGCGATCAGATCGCGGCCAACCCCAACTTGATCCAGTACCTCTACGTCGCCAACCTGTCGGACAATGTCTCCTTCGCGCTGCTGCCATCGGATTCGCCCTTCATCTTTAACGTGGACGACTTCGCTGACTTGGGCGAAGACTTCCAGGCGCCGGAGGTGACAATTGAGACCCAGAACTAAGCCTCGCAGCTAAACCAGCAAGAGTGGGCGCTCTGAGATTCGGGGCGCCTTTTCTTTGCGCCAATCAACATTGGACCCAATGCGCATCATCATCTTAACCCTGTGCATCGTCTCTGCTACACTCTGCTCCGCTCAGGAGGCTGCTGTGCTCGATCGTTATTTCTACACCTACCACAATCCCGCCGGCAATCACCTCGTGCGTGGAAGCGGGACCTTTCCCAATGTCGTCACGGTTGATGTCCCCCTGCGCGGCGTACCGGTCTGGGCGGTCGGCTACGCGATGGAGACGGCCGTCTGGCACATTGTGCTGGACAATGGCGACCTGCAAGTTGTCGAGGTGGGGCTCGATGGCGACGCGCGGACGCTCGCTTATGAAACCGGCTGGTTCAAGGGCGGGCAGCCGCCGGTTGTGGGCGTGTCTATGGTCGAGGGCGCCTACGTCTTGCGCAGCGACGAAAGCGTCTCGCCCCTGTCGCATCCACTGCCGGTCAACGACTTCGAGGTCTTGTACATCAGCCGCGACGGGGATCTCGTGCTGGGGCGGGAAGAAGGCCCGGTCGTCAGCCTGCCGATCAAGGCGCCGCCTTATGCCCGCCTGGTCATGAACAGCCGCGGACAAGTCGCCCTCTTTGCCAACGCGACCGAGCGCGCCTCAAGAGGGGAGCGGATGGCCGCCCGCGCTCTCTTGATTGTGGAAGCGCGTGACGGGCAGCTTCAAATCCTGACGCGGACGGACCTGCCGGGCGAAGATATCTACCGAGGCGTTTCGCCATTCTGGGCCGATATTGACGGCGACGGCATTGAAGACCTGGTATCGACCGTCAGCCGGAAGCCGCTGGGCGAGCGGATGCGCGTCTATATGTGGGATGGCGCCGGCATTCGGCAAGAAGTGGACAGTCATCCCATTGGAGAAGGCGAAGTGAGGCGGCAGCCATTCAGCGCGGGCCCATTCGGCTTCTCCGGGCAGATCGAAATCGCTGTCATGCGCATGAACAGCGCCGGCGGCGTTATCGAATTCTTCCGTTTCAACGGCGACTATTTCAGGAGAAAGGCTGGTTTGCAAGGATTCAGCGCCAATATCATCAACGCGCGGAACCTCGATCAAACGGCGGCCGGGGATTTCAATGGCAACGGCCGACTTGAAGTCCTGGCGCGGGACGCCTCGCGCCGTGGGGTCCTCGCCGTCGAGCGCAGCGCGATGCGCGCAGTCCACACCTGGGGACTGGATGCCGGCGAAGAGATCACCAGCAACTTCGCACCGGTTGAGTTGCTGGATGGCGGCATGGCGCTGGCTGCCGGCACAGCCGACCGGCGGCTGCGCGTCTGGCTGCCGCGGTGAAGTCCCAATCCGCTGTTTCAAGCTGTCGCCGATAGCTGCGCCGACTAGCGCCTTTGGCCTAGAGGTCGACTTCCATCACATCCAGCACGGTTTGAATCGGGGTGAAAATCGTGGCGCGCCGCGAGCCGGCGAAAAGCAGCCCGACCACCTTTTGACTGTTTCTCTCCACGATCAGCGCGCCCGAGTCACCACCTTGACTTATGGGCGTCGCGATGACCTGGCCGATGAAACGCGCTTGCAGGTTTTCGCCGTAAGACACATCAACCGTCGCGTTCATCAGCGTCACGTTGCCTTCGGTGTAACCGGTCGTGCGGCCGTGCTTGCGTATTTTCATGCCGAGCTGCGCCAGTTTACTGCCGTTGGGCCGTCCGATTTCGGCGATGCTCTGCTGGAAGAGCATGGGATTAATCGGGCGGGCGAGCGCCGCGTCCACCTTATTGGGATAGATCGGCGCGGAATCGATTTGCGCTTTCGGCGCCTGCACGGTCGCCAGCCGCTTCGACGAGCCGCTCAGCTTGCTCAAGGCGTTGCCGACCGTGACCCAAAGCTCGGCGATATCGCAGCCGCCCGGCGGAAACAAAGGCGGCGAGGTGGTTGGCGGAGTCGGCCCCCTATCCGAGTCGCTAAAAAAGCGCAGCATTTCGAAGCGGTGCAGCTTCGCCACCACATCATCCGGGCGGACGCCGTGGTCGGTCGGCCCCGGCTGCAAAATCGCATCGCCGATTTCGGCTTCGTTGCTGTTGGCCAGCACGTGATTATTGGACAGGATAAGCGGTTCGCCGGTGTTGCGGTCGAAGACGACGCCGCCGAGGGTGCCGGCGGTGACCATATAATGGCCGATGCTCACGCCAGCCGGGATATTGGGCCTGAAGCGATCCCGCGGATTTGTCGCCAAGGCTTCCAGCCGGCCGATCTCCACCACGTCGGTGCGCGCGCCGTTGACATCGGGCGGGATAAGATCGTCAGCGCTGAGCGCCTCGACCGGCTTCTTCTTTTCGACCAGCACGGACACGGCAAGCTGGTCTGTGACTTGCTCCTTGTAATTGCGATAGCCGATCGCGACGCCGACCACGCCACGCCGCCGCAGCAGGTCCGCCTGCGCCAGCCGCTGCGCTTCCAGCAGTTGCCGGAAAATATCCATCGACATTCCGCATTGTCCTCATCATCGCCCGGCGGATGAATGCCACAACATTATACAACTGAACGGTTTTCGCCGATAACGCGAGAGATTCCCGACGCTTAACGGGCGGCCAGGCTTTTAAGTCCGCTGCCGGTCAAGGCGATGACCAGCTCGGCTTCATCGCCGATGAGTTCGCGAATCCTCGGCAAGGCCGCGGCAGGTACAGCGCTGGTCGCCTCGATGATATGGCCGGCACGATGCATCGCCTTTTGGGACGCCAGGATCGCTTCATTCTCGACGCGCAGCGCCAAGCCGTCGCTGTCATGCAAAGCGCTCAGAATCTGCTCGCCGCGCACGGGCGCATCAACCAGGATGCCATCCGCCAAGCTCGGCGCCGGCTTGACCTTGGGCGGCCGCTTGGAACCGGCTGCCCAGCCGCGCACTACCGGGTCGACGCCGGCCGACTGCACCGCGATCATACGCGGGATTGTCTCGATCAGGCCGGCCTCCCGCAGCGCTTTGAAGCCTTGATAGAAACCGAGGAATAACCCGCCATGCCCGACCGGAGTCGCCACGGCGTCCGGCGCGCGCCCCCCGAGTTGCTCCCAGGTTTCCCAGGCGGCAGTCTGCTGGCCCAGCACGAAGTAAGGGTTCCAGGCATGGCTGGCATAGGTCGCCGATTCCGCGGCGGCGTAAACATCGGCCAGGTAGTCATGTGATTCGATGATGGCGCCGCCAAAGGCGCGAATCAACTGTTTCTTGCTTTCTACCGCGGTGGCGGCCGGCACGTACACGGTAGCCGACAGACCCGCCGCGCCCGCGTATGCCGCCAGCGAAGCGCCGGCGTTGCCCGAGGAATTGTCGATCACATCGGTCGCGCCATTGTCCGCCAGGTGGTTGAGCATGACGGCTGTGCCGCGGTCTTTGAAGGAGCCGGTTGGGTTCAAGTGCTCCAGTTTTGCGAGGAATCGGCCGCCGGCGATTTCCACTGGGACAAGCGGCGTCATGCCTCCGCCGAGGCTGAAGCGCCTTGCGACCGGCAGCATGGCCCGATAGCGCCACAGGCTGAAGTCGCCCCTATTGATAGCGGAGGCGTCGAATGGCGGCAGCGCTTGCAGATTCAGGGAAGCATGACAAGAGCGACAAGTCCAATCGAGGGCCTTTGCCGGTTTGCCGCATGCGCTGCAGATGGCTTGCGTCATTCCCATTCCTCCGGCTTACTTGCGCGGCGCGGCATCGAGCCGATTTCCTCCCCCAATACTTCTGCGCATATTTGATTCTAAGACAGATAAGTTATACTTGCTATAAGCGACAGTCCTGCTAGGCAAAGGGTCACTGCCTCGCTACACTTACTGGCCGACCAATTGACAGAATCTCGCCGATGAACCTGACCGACAGATACGAGCGCCCCCTGCGCGACCTGCGGATATCCGTGACCGACCGCTGCAATTTCCGCTGTCCATATTGCATGCCAGCGGAGATCTTCGGCGAGCGCTATCAGTTCTTGCCCAAACCGCAATTATTGACCTTTGAGGAGATCGCCCGGATAACAGGCGTCATTGTTCGGCTGGGCGCGGTGAAGCTGCGTTTGACGGGCGGAGAACCCTTGCTGCGGCAAGATATTGAAGACCTGGTCGCCATGCTGGCCGGAATAGACGGCGTCGACGACCTGGCGATGACGACCAACGCTTACCTGCTGCCGCAAAAGCTTGACGCTCTCAAAGCCGCTGGACTAAAGCGGCTGACGATCAGCCTGGATACGCTTGACGATGAGATTTTCCGCCGCATGAACGGCGGGCGTTCCGGCGTTGAGAGGGTAATGGCGGGTATCGAAGCGGCGGAAATGGCCGGCTATACGCCCTTGAAGATCAACGCGGTCGTGCAGCGCGGCGTCAACGATCATACGCTGGTTGACCTGGCGCGCACTATGAAGGCGCGCGGGCATATCTTGCGCTTCATCGAATACATGGACGTCGGCAATATGAACGGCTGGAAGATGGACGAGGTCGTACCGTCGGCCGAGATTGTCGAGCGGATACATGCCGAACTGCCGCTGGAGCCGGTAGCGGGGAATTATTTCGGCGAGGTCGCGCGGCGTTATCGCTATGCCGATGGGGGCGGCGAAATCGGCTTGATCAGCTCGGTAACGCAGCCCTTCTGCGGCTCTTGCACGCGCATGCGTCTTTCGCCTGAGGGACAGATCTTCACCTGCCTCTTCGCCACTGAAGGCACGAGCCTGCGCGATCCGCTGCGAGCCGGCGCGGGCGATGACGACATCGAGGCGATCATACGTGGCGCTTGGGGCGCGCGCATTGACCGCTATTCGGAGATCCGCAGTTCGCTCACGGACGAGGTCCGCGATCGGCGGAAAAAGGTCGAGATGTATCACATCGGCGGGTGACAGTCATTAGCCTTTCCGCAATCCACGCCAGATCTGTAAGGCTTGTCCGGTATTCCGACCAAATGCTGCCTTTTCTACCCCCATCCCCCGGCCCCTTCCCCCAATGCATTGGAGGAAGGGGAGCGCTTTTGCCGGGATTTGGAGTAGATTTAGAACTTTCGCTACAGATGCGGTTGCTTCGCATTGTTTTATTGGAATTACTTCTGTGGTATCGTGCCTAAAAATTAGGAGCCACAAGTTTGGACGAGGGCTTAGATGAGCAATACCGACTTTGACCTCACCGGACAAACGGCCCTGATCACCGGCGCGGGACGCGGCATCGGCTTGGCCACTGCGCGCCGATTTGCAACGGCGGGCGCCGACGTCATTATCGCCGAGTTAGATGTGGAGAGCGGGGTGACAGCCGCGTCCGAGATCAAGGGCATGGGGCGC